>CACFVT010000016.1 GCA_902569865.1 uncultured Alphaproteobacteria bacterium
TCATGTAATGATTTTATAGCTTATGAATTAGCCCTGACTATTAATGCTTGGTGTTTTAATGATGATTTAACATTTAATTATAAAAATTATAATTCATTAATAATGGGTTTTGAGAATGTATCATCACTAAATATTGAAGAAAAAGCGTCAATGAATGTCTTGTTAAGAGGTGCAGCTGTTCGTATTTTGGTTACAAGACTTTATGATAAAATTTTTTATCCTGATGATGCATTAGTTAAACTTAAAGATCCACAAGAATATTTAAATATCTTAAAATGGCATCAACAAAATACTCAGATTGATAAATGATCACAATTTATACAGATGGAGCATGTTCTGGAAACCCTGGTGTTGGAGGATGGGGGGTTGTAATTATTGAGGATAATAAAAATGAATTTTTTCTGAATGGTGGAGATAAGAATACAACAAATAATAAAATGGAATTAACAGCAGCAATTAAAGCATTAAAAACTTTTGAAAAGAAAAGTACAATAACACTTATAACTGATAGTAAATATGTGAAAGATGGCATTCAATCCTGGATACAAAACTGGAAAAAAAATGGATGGAAAACTGCTGCAAAAAAACCAGTTAAAAATAAAGAATTATGGATAGAACTTGATGAATTAATAGCAAGACATAATATAACTTGGGAATGGGTTAAAGGTCATGCTGGAAACATACACAATGAAAAAGCAGATTACTTGGCTAGACGATATATTGAAGAAATATAAATTTTTTTTCATATTATTCCTATTTTTGAATTTACCAAATTTAACATATGCATCAGACCGATGGATATTGGACAAAGAACTCTCAACAATTGAATTTGAATTACCAGTACTTTTTGCCAAAAATGTTAAAGGTTCATTTAATACTATGGAAGGTTTTATTGAAATAGATGTAAGTCAAAAAGAAAACAATAAAGCTATTTTTTATGTGGAAGTAAATGATCTTGAAATGAACTATACCAAATATAAAAATTTGCTTTTAAGTAATATTTTTTTTGATGCAAATCAATTTCCTAAGGCAGTTGTAGATACAAAGAAATTTTCATATGTAAATGAAACAGAATTAGAGTTACTAGTAGAGCTTACTATAAAAGGTAAAAGTGCAATGGTGCCATTAATAATTAATGTAACAAGATTAGCTGAAGAATTAATACAAATTCAGAGTGAATTAACATTTTCAAGAACTGACTTTAAAATAGGTATTGGAAAATGGAAAAATACATCAATTTTAAAAGATAATGTTATATTAAAAACAAATTTATTTTTATTTAGAGAAAGTTAAATTAAAATATTCATCAAAGTAATATATTGCATAGATATATATTCAATTAAAGATATAATTATACTATAAAAAATTAAAGTTTAAAAAGGAATAGCATGGAGCCACAAAAATTAGATTTATGTAATGAAATAATTAAGACATGTCTTAAAATGGAGTCTTCTGGAATTAATCAAGGTACCTCAGGAAATTTGTCAGCAAGATATAAAAATGGCTTTCTAATTACACCTAGTTCTTTGCCTTATAATGAAATGAGTCCTGAAGATATTGTTGAAATGAATTGGAATGGAGAGTATTTAGGAAAACAACCTTCATCAGAATGGCGATTTCACAGAGATATACTTAAAAGTAGAAATGATATTAATGTTGTTTTGCATTGTCATTCCATAAATGCAACTGCAATTGCATGCCATGAAAAAGATATTCCTGCGTTTCATTATATAGTTGGCATCGCAGGAGGAAAAAATATAAGATGTGCTAATTATGCTACTTTCGGCACACAAGAATTAGCTGACAACGTAATACTAGCTTTAAAGGATAGATTAGCATGTCTTATTAGTCAACATGGTATGATATGTTTAGGAAAGACATTGAAGGATGCTTTTTTTCTTGGATGTGAAGTTGAAGCTATTTCTAAAATGTATGTGAAAACACTGTCTATCGGCAATTCACCAATTTTATCAGATGAAGAAATGCATAAAGTAATACAACAGATGAAACGAATGAGCTATGGTAAAGGACCTGAGCCGGAGGGTTCAAATGATATTGCAAAACCAAAGAGTGAATAAAGATATAATTATAGGAATCGATGCTGGTACATCATTAATTAAAGCTGTTGCATTTACACTTAATGGTAAGGAAATTGGAAATTCTTCAGTTCCTAATGAGTACAAGATTAGCTCTAATGGCAATGCAACACAATCCTTAGAATTAACATGGAAAAATTGTTGTAGAGTAATCAAACTTTTAAAGGATCAATGTAGTAATTTAGAAAACAGAGTTTCTGCAATTTCTGTAACTGGGCAAGGTGATGGGACTTGGTTGATTGATGAAAATGGTGAACCAGTATGTGATGCATGGCTATGGTTAGACTCTAGATCATCAGATATTGCTAAAAAATTGTCAAATTTAGCATCTGAAGAAATGAGGTTTATTTCTACTGGAACTGGAATGTTTGCTGGCCAACAAAGTAGCCAACTACTATTTATGGAAACAAATCATCCTGAGATCCTAAATAAATCTAAAACTGCTTTTCACTGTAAAGATTGGATTTACTATAAACTTACTGGAGTTAAAGGAACTGACCCATCAGAATCCTGTTTTACTTTTGGTAATTTTCGCACACAGAACTATGATGAAGATGTAATAAGTAGTCTAGGGCTAAATAAAAGAAAAAATATATTACCTAAAATTATAAATGGCAGTAAAACGAACCATTCATTAACTTCTGAAGCCTCAAGTTTAATAGGGCTGAGCTCAGGTACACCTGTTGTTTTATCATATATTGATGCAGTCTGTGCATTTCTTGGAAGTGGAGGGTATGAAACTAATAAAAATGTTGGTAGCTCAAGCTTAGGAACTACATCTGTGCACATGAAAGCAGCTAAAATATCGAAAATTAAACTAAACACACATTTGAAATCTGGATATGTTATGTTGTTACCTATAGAAAACACAGCACTACAATTACAAACTAATATGTCAGGGATGATGAATGTAAATTGGTTAATATCTCTGGTAAATGATATTTTTAAAGATTTTAATATCCAGTTTAGTAATAAAAATTTTTTAAACAAAATAGATAAATGGATTGAAAATACTGAACCACAAAAATTAATTTATCATCCATATATTTCAGAAGCAGGAGAGAGAGGTCCTTTCATAAATTCAGAAGCACAAGCAAGTTTGTTAGGATTGAGCTCCAAGCATAGATTTCCTGAGATTGTTAGAAGTTTTATAGAAGGATTATGTTTTGCTGCCAGGGAATGCTATTTGGCTATGGGAGAAATTCCTGAAGAAATTAGAATTACAGGTGGAGGTTCACAATCAGTTTCGATAAGAAATATATTTTCAAATATACTTAAAGCAAATGTTAGAACCTCTACTCGAAAAGAGGCTGGGGCAGCTGGAGCGGCAATGACTGCAGCTATGTCATTAGGAATATATAATGAGTGGAATAAATGTATCGAGGAATGGGTCACACCTCTTCTTGGAGATATTGAAAAATTCGATAAAAACTATGCAAATACATATGACGAATTGTTTGAGACATACCTAAACAGTAGATCAAAAATTATGCCTATATGGAAACAATTAAATTAAAATAATAAAGTAAGAAATGTGAAAATAAATTTTAGATAAATTTAATGTAAAAGTTTGTAAGCAATTTTTTTATTTGACGAATACAAATCTTTCCAAATTTCATATCTTTTTAAAAGAATATTAATATTATTTGATTTTGGTTTATATTCATTACTAATTTTAATTTCTTTAATAATTGCACTTTTATCATCTGTGTTTTTATCTACATACATTGCTAACCTAGCTACACCCAATGATGCACCATATTCACTTTGCTCACAAACACTTAGTTTCCGATCCAATAAAGAGGCAAGTAATTGAATCCAAAAAGAACTTCTAGATCCTCCTCCTACCATAAATATTTTTTCAAAATTATTATTTACTTTTAATATCGATTTGACACCATCTAGAATACCAAAACTCACACCTTCAATAACGGAATATTGCATATTTGTTGCATCAGTAGTTGTTTTAATTGAATGAAAAGATCCTCTAATATGCGGATCATTATGTGGCGTTCTTTCTCCAGATAAGTAGGGTAAAAATAAAGGAGCATTTGCAATTGAATCTTTCTCAGAATAAAAATTTTCAACATTAGTAAGACTTTTTTGGATAGAAGTATTAGTTACTGAACAAATCCAATCTAGACAATTACTTGCACTTAACATGACTGACATTAAGTGCCATTTATTTGGCAAACAATGACAAAAAGAATGGACAGCATCACCTGTATTACTTAAAAAATCTTGCGTAGGAGTAAAGAAAACACCCGAAGTGCCAAGTGATATAAAGGACTGATTTTGCTCAGTAATTCCCATACCAACAGCAGCAGCAGCATTGTCACCCGCACCTCCAACAATCTTTACATTATGATTAAATTGAAATTTATCTTTAAATTCTTTTTTTAATATTCCTGTTTCCTGATTTCCTTCAACAAGATCTGGCATATGTTTGTTTTCTAAAAATGAACATGATAAAAGTTCATCAGACCATTTTCTTTTCCTTACATCTAACCAAAGAGTTCCAGATGCATCTGACATTTCAGAATAATACTCACCTGTTAAATAAAAACGTAAATAATCTTTTGGTAATAGAATTTTACAAATTTTATTAAAATTATCTTTCTCATTTTTTTTTAACCAATTAATTTTAGGTGCTGTAAAACCAGGCATAGTAATATTCCCTGATATTGCGCGAACATCATGACTTTGATTTTCAAATTCTATACATTCTTTATGAGAACGGGTATCATTCCATAAAATGCAGGGCCTTATAACACTGCCCGAGTTATCAATAATTGTAGCCCCATGCATATGGCCAGATATTCCAATAGAAATTGTTTCTGAAAATTCCTTGCGTTTTTTTGATTTTAAATCTTCAAGACATTCAATTGTTGCATCAATCCATTCTTTTGGATTTTGTTCACTATATCCATCTTTTGGGTTTTGGACAGTAAGAGGTGAACTAGATGTTGCTATAATATTTTGTTCATTATCAACAAGAATCATTTTAATTGAAGATGTACCTAAATCAATTCCAATAAACATTATTACACTCTATAAAAAATTTTTTATTTTTTAACCAAAAATATTAGCAATATGATTAATAGTTACTTATAAGTATACTTATGGGTCTAAATTTTGGAGTTTTTGGTTCGGGTGCGGTTTTTAACCTCTGCCATGGTCCAGCATTGAGCAATATTAAAAATGTAAAAATTAAATCAATTTTCGATGTTGATAAATCTAGGGCAAAAGAAGCTTCTGATAAGTGGAAAATTGATAATGTAGTATCTGAACATGATGATATTATTAATGATGATGAAATAGATGCAGTAATAATTGCAACTCCTAATAACTTGCATCATGAACTTACAATTAAGTCTGCAAATAAAAAGAAACATATTTTTTGTGAAAAACCTATTTCCATAAACCTGCAGGAAGCTAATGAAATGATTGATGCTTGTAATGAAAATAAGGTTCAACTGCAAATAGGTTTCAATCAACGATTTTGGAGTCAAGTTCAAATAGTTAAAAGATTACTAGATATGAATTTTATAGGTAAAATTCATTCTTTTAGAACAATATATTCTGAGAAATATTCTGTTTTTCCAGCAGCAACTCCATATAGATATATTTTAGATCAATCTGGAGGAGCTACAATAATAGATTTAGCAATACACCGAATAGATATGATTAGGTATTTATTAGGTGAATATAAAAGTTTAGTTGCAGAACTTAAACATAGTGAAATTCCAGCTAAAGTTGATGACAATGTCCATATACTACTTAACATGGAAAGCGGAGCAGTTGGAACTATTGCCTCAGATCGATACTCACCCGCTATAGGTGATGGGACTGATCTTTACGGTTCTGAAGGAGCGATTCATTTTAATACTGAAACTATAAATCCATTTCATGCAGTTCCCCTAGCTGTATACACAGAAAAACCTTTAAGTGAAATTCCAGATTTTTTAAAAAACAATTACTATCCAGATGCTTGGTGGAAAGAGTTTAAGGGTGGTTGGATAACTGTTAAACCTGAGAGAACAAACCCATATCAAAAAGAATTACAAGGATTTTGTGATAACATTTCATCTAATAAAAAAGTATTTGTAAATGGTACAGACGGTTTAAAAGCATTAGAAGTTGTATTTGCTTCTTATATATCAAAAAATGAAAGAAGATGGGTTGATTTTCCAATTCCTAAGAACACCCCTTTAAATATTCCAAAATATTCATGAAAATTGGAATAAGTACAGTATTATTAGATAAAGAAAATTTAGATATTGTTTTTAACAAAGTTTCAAACAGTAATTATGATTGTATTGAAATTAATGCTGAAACTTTGCCTTGGGCAAAACCACATATTGACAATAAAACAACAACTAAACAACTTGATAGGATTAATAAATTAGTAAAAGAATACAATTTAAATATATCGTCAATTGGAGCACATATAGATTTAAGTTGTTTAGATGTTGATTTAAGAAATCATAATGTAAATTATGTAAATAAGTGTATTGATCATGCAAACTACTTAAATTCACCAATTGTACATATATTATCTGGTGAATTGATTAGTGAAGATATGAAAAATAAACAAACAGATATATTTTATAATTCAGTTGAAAAAATTTTAAATTACGCCGAAAAAAAGAATATTAAAATAGCGATAGAAGCAATCGTTGGACATGTTTTTCATTCGCATTTAGACTTTATTAATATTTGGAAAAAAATTGATAGTGAAAAAATATTTGTAAACTATGATCCAAGTCATTTTGAGGCTCAAAAAATTAATTTAGATGATACTTTAGATCTTTTAGCAAAAAAAATAATTCATGTTCATATAAAAGATGCAATGGGATTATACCCATATTTTCAATTTCCCCCAATTGGTAAGGGAAATATTGATTTTACAAAATTAATTACAAAATTAGATAAATTTGGTTACTCTGGCGCCTTATCTGTGGAGTATGAAGCGCAGGTATACGGTTGGGAAAAAGAAAAGGATGAAATTTTAACAGAAAGTTATTCTGTAATTAATAATATTGTTAAAAATTTATGAAAAAAAAACACTTAGGAATTGATAAAGGTCTGACAAACTATGGAGATAAAGAATTTTCAAAATTTCTTAGAAGATCTTTTGCTAAATCCATGGGTTATACAAACAAATCATTAAATAAACCTATAGTAGGAATTTGCTACACTGAAAGTGGTTTTAATAATTGTCATAGAAATTTTCCAGAAATTTTAGAAAGTTTAAAAATTGGTATTTTGTCTAATGGCGCATTACCAATTGTATTTCCGATGATTTCTCTTGGTGAAACTTTTTTAAATCCAACTTCCATGATGTACAGAAATTTAATGTCAATGTGTGTTGAAGAAATGATAAATGCACAGCCCATGGACTCAGTCATTTTGCTTGGTGGTTGTGATAAAAATATCCCCGCACTAATGATGGGTAGTTTTTCTACGGATGTTCCATCTGTTTTAATGGTTCCAGGTCCAATGATGACCGGCATGTATAATAATGAGAGAGTTGGTGCATGTACAGATTGTAGAAGATATTGGTCACAATTTAGATCCAATAAACTCTCCAAAAAAGAAATTGAGAAAGTAGAAAATAATTTAGCTACTACCTCAGGAACATGCCCTGTTATGGGAACTGCAAGCACAATGGCAATTTTATCTGAAGTATTAGGTGTTATGCCAATAAATTCTGCTACTGCACCTGCTGTGCATGCTGATAGATTAAGAATAGCAGAAAATACAGGTGAAATTGCTGCAACAAAAATATTACAAAAAAAAATTACTCCTAAAAATTATATAAACAAAAAATCTTTTGAAAATGCTCTTAGGGTACTGTTTTCAATATCAGGATCAACAAATGCATTAATACACTTAACCGCAATGGCAAGGAGATTAAACATTAAAATTGATTTAAAAAAAATTAATAAAATCTCAAATGAAACTCCAGTTCTTGTTAATTTGAAACCCGTTGGAACAGGCTATATGGAAGATTTTCATAATGCAGGTGGATTAGATAGTGTGCTTTATGAATTAAAAAATAGTTTAAATTTAGAATGCAAAAATTTAGAGGGAGTTTCATTAAAAGAAAGATTAAAAAATTTTAATAATAAACAAACAAATAGATCTTATATTTTTTCCAAAACAAAACCTATTAATAAGCAAGGTGGAATTGTCGTCTTATTTGGAAGTTTAGCACCTGAAGGCGCTATCTTAAAAAGAGCAGCTGCAACATCAAAATTATTAGAACATGAAGGAAAAGCCTTAGTTTTTACTTCCTTAAAAGATTTATCAAATCGAATAGATGATCCAAATCTAAAAGTTTCTGAGAAAGATATACTAATTTTAAGAAATGCAGGCCCTTCTACTGACTCTGGTATGCCAGAAGCTGGCTATTTACCAATTCCAAAAAAATTAGCAAAAAAAGGAGTTAAGGATATGGTAAGAATTTCTGATGCAAGAATGAGTGGTACAGCATTTGGAACTATCATTTTACATGTTACTCCTGAGGGAAGTAAGAAAGGACCGCTATCAATCATTAAAACAGGAGATAAAATTAAGTTATCTGAAAAAAATAAAACGATTGATTTAATGATAAGTAAAAAAGAAATACAAAAAAGATTCCAAAAATTAAGATTGAAAAAAAATCAATTTTCTCGCGGTTATAAGAAGCTATATTTAGACTCGATTTTACCTGCTTCTGAAGGGTGTGATTTTAATTTTCTTTAATTAATAACTATTTTTGCTCTTTAATATATAAAGTGTAAATTCCAGAAACTGTAATAACTAGTCCTCCAATTAACGTGGGGACATCGGGTAGATCGTCATAAAATATGTAACCTAAAATTATTGCCCAGAAAATTAGAGTATAATGAAATGGTTGAATAATACCCGCTCTAGCCAAACTTAAAGCAATGATTTGAAAATACAGACCTAAAGAAAAGAAAAAGCCCATAGCTATAAAAAATATTAATGATAAATCCATTAAAGGCTGCCAATAATTATACCCTATTATTCCCATTAATATGATTCCTACTATTGATGTGAAAAATAAGCATGTTTCGTTTGAGTCTTTTTCAGAAGCTTTTCTAGTTACTACTTGATAAATGCTTAGAAAAAAAGCACCAGCAAGTGGGATGAATGACTTAGGATCAAATATTGATAAACCTGGTCTCATAATAATCAAGACACCAATAAAACCGATGAAAATTGCAATCCATGTTCTAAGAGAAACATGCTCTCTCAAAATTAACGCTGATAAAGCTACAACTATTACTGGTGTAAGAGAAGCTATACTATGAACATCTGCTAGCGACAAATAACGAAATGCTAATATAAAACAGCCTGACTCAACAATAGATAAAACACTTCGCAATAATTGAATTCTAATATTACTCGACTTATAAAAAGTATAATTTTTTTTTCTTTTTGCCTCAACTAAAGATAAAACTAATACAAAACAATATTTTATAAACAATAATTGAAAAACTGAATGGTAGATAACAGCTGTTTTTTGCACAACATCTAATAGAGAAAAAGAAAAATAAGCCATTACTGCAAACAGCATACCTAAACTCTCTAATGATTTAAATTTTATCAAAATATTTAAAAATTTGTATATATGAAGTTATAAAAATCATTTTTTAGATCTGGTAGTCCACTAAATACTTGTGTCATTAATAGTGCGGTCATATTTTTTGAATTATCCACAAGGAAGTATGTTGAAGCAGCTCCTGACCATCCGAATTCTCCAACTGATCCAAGATTACTTTGTTTGTTTGGATTCATTAATGTTCTAAAGCCCATTCCCCAACCATACGGTTCTAAATCATTTACATAATTTACATCTATTACAGAATTTACTGATCTAATTTCAATTGGAAAGTAATAATCTTCTAAGGCATTACTATTTAGAAGTTTTAATGAGTTTTGATTTAAAATAGTTTTTCCTTCTTTTGTTTTCCCTGTATGTAACATTTTAGCAAAAATAGCATAATCTTTAATTGTAGAAAATAACCCATGACCTCCTCTAGCAAATTTTTCTTCATTTAGAGGATATTGATAATTTTCAATTTTTTGTAATCCTGGATAGTAATTTACCAATTGAGATTTTGCAGAATCATAAGCATAAGAATCCATTAATCTATCCTCAGAACCCTTAGGTATTGAATAATTAGTTTCATACATTTCTAAAGGATAAAATATTTCTTCCACTAATATATTTTGTAGTGAATTTTGTTGAATAATTTCTATTATTCTACCTAGTACATCCATTGAAACAGAATATCGCCATTTAGTTTTTGGTTTAAAAAGCAAAGGTATATCTGCTAATTTTCTTATCTCCTCTTCTAATGTTGAAGTATCAGAATGAAATAATTTTATTCTTTCATATTCCATCCCAATAGGATCATCCAACATATTATATGAAAATCCCGCAGTATGCAGAAGTAAATCTTTTATAGTAGGGTAATCATTAATCTCACTTAAATCATTAATCTCATTATTTTCTTGATTCATGACTTTTAAATTTTTAAATTCTGGTAAATATTTGATTATTGTATCGTCAAAACTTAATTTCTTTTGCTCAATTAATTTTAGTGTAACAACAGCAACTATTGGTTTAGTCATAGACCATATTCTGTATAAAGTATTATCTAAAACAGGCTGTTTTGTGTGAATATTATTAAATCCATATTTGCCAGAAAACTCTTTATCTTTAATATTAATTTGCCATTGAAATCCAGGATACATTCCTTGATCCACATATTTTGCTAGTCGATTATTTAATTCTTTTAAATCTTGCATTTATTTATGTGTAAAGTATTTTGATATTTAGAAAGTAATATATGAAAAACAATGTATTGCAAAAAGAACTTATAGACTTGTTAGACGATCGGTTTACAACTTCAGAATCAGTGCTAGTTAATTTTTCTAAAGGTGAAGATGCTTATGATCCTATCAAACCTCAGGCAGTTGTATTTCCACATTCAAATGAAGAATTGTCTAAAATCCTACAGCTTTGTAATGCTCATGGAACTCCTGTTGTGCCTTATGGAACTGGTACATCTTTAGAGGGTCATGCTGTAGGTAATGCTGATGGTATAACAATTTCATTAGAAAAATTTGATAAAATTTTGAAAGTAAATGCTGAAGATTTTGATTGCAGAGTTCAAGCCAATGTATCAAGAGAGCAATTAAATGAAAATTTAAAAGATAAAGGGGTTTTCTTTCCAATTGATCCTGGAGCTAATGCGGCTTTAGGTGGAATGGCAGCTTGTTCTGCTTCTGGAACAATGGCAGTTAAATATGGTACGATGCGAACAGTAGTAATGGGATTAACAGTGGTTCTTGCTAATGGTGATATTATTAAAACTGGAACAAGAGCAAAAAAATCATCTGCTGGCTATAACTTAACAAATCTATTTGTTGGATCAGAGGGAACCCTTGGAATTATTACTGAGGTTCAACTTAAATTATCCCCTATTCCTGAAAGTATTATGAGTGCTGTAAGTCAATTTAAAGATCTAGAATCTGCAGTAATAACTGCTCAAGAAATTATTCAATATGGTGCTTCTATTGCTAGGATTGAATTATTAAATAAAGATCAAATGGAAATAAGCATAAAATATTCAAACTTAGATAATTTTAAGCCTTTACCAACTTTGTTTTATGAATTTCATGGAAGTGAAGATTCAAATAAAGAATCAATTAAGATTGTTGAAGAAATTTCCAAAAATCATAATGGAAGTGATTTTACATGGGCCAGAACAACGGAAGAAAGAAATAAAATATGGAAAGCAAGACATAATGTCTATTATTCAGTTAAGGCACAAGGAAACAACATTAGAGTCTATACAACAGATGTATGTGTGCCTATTTCAAATTTAGTTGAGTGTATTCAGTTTGCAGAAAATGAAATTCAAAATAATGGACTAAAGGCACCTATGGTAGGGCATGTTGGTGATGGGAATTTCCATGTAACAATTATTTATGATCCCAAAAAAGAAGATCAATATAAATATATTAGAAGTTTTAGTGATAAATTAATTGATAAAGCCCTGAAACTAGAAGGAACCATAAGTGGAGAGCATGGAATTGGTCTTCAAAAAAAAGAGTATTTACTTAAACAGCATCCAGATAATATACTTTTAATGAAATTAATTAAAAAAAGTTTTGATCAAAATAATATAATGAATCCAGGTAAAATTTTTGATTGAGGACCTTAGTCTAAAGATTGTGATTTTGATAATTCTTCATTATATGCAAAAACAGCTGGGCTTCCACCAGTAAACATAAATATTACATTTTCACCTTTTTTTATAATTCCTCTTTTAATATAATCTAAAAGGGCTGCAAAACCTTTAGATGTATAGACAGGGTCTAAAATTATTCCTTCTTTTTTTGCAAGAAGTTTCATTGCTTTTATTCCATCTGTTGTGGGCGCTCCATATTTCTCACCAACATAATTATTGTCATGGTTAATCATACTATCTGTAAACTCTAAGTTTACATCAAGCATCTTTGCTCCTTCATTACAAATTCTAGCTATATCTTTTTTAATATTCATTTCCCAATAGACTGGTGAGACTCCTTGTATTCGTGTTGGCCAATTAAGAACCTTAGCTCCTAACTCACATCCAGCTTGAGTCATGTTAGCTGCAGTAACAAATAGATGATCAGCCATAAAATTTTGATCTTTCATTTGTAAATCTATTTCAGCCATCGCGTTAGCATAACTAATTCCTGCAAGAACAGTATCTTCTTTTCCAAAACCTCCATAAATTAGTAAAGGCTTTCTTCCTTCTTTTATCAGTTCATTATATTTTATATCTAAATGTTTAGGAATTTGCTCTAAATCTTCTCCTTCAACAACGTTAACATTTGCACCTAAAATATTATATAGTAAAAAATTACCTTGCATCATCTTACCTTTGATTCCGTGCATTAACACTAAGAAGCTATCTAAGTTTAATTTATTTGCTGCAGCGACTGCCTGACGACAAAAATTAGATTGGGACGAGGCACCAGTTAAAATACAATCATAGTTTCCAGATAAGGCCTTTGCCATTATAAATTCTAAGTGCCTAGTTTTATTGCCTCCAAATGCAAGAGCTGTACAATCATCTCTTTTTATATAAAGTTTTATACCTAATTCTTTAGAAATATTAGGTGCAAATTCTAAAATAGTCGGCAATAAAGCTAAACTAACTCTTGGAATTTTGTTAATTTTAGCAACTAACTCTTGAGCTGTTAGTGGAACAAAGTTACTACTCATACATAATATCAGTGACTATGTCTTTTAACCTCTGAGCCCCTTTTACCAACTAAAAAATCTAAATCTGCTCCTTTGTCAGCTTGCATTACATGATCAATATACATTTTTTGATATCCACTTTTAATGTCTGGTAATATAGGTTGATATGTTTTTAATCTTTCAGCTATTATTTCATCTGAAACATCTAAATGTAGCTTACCATTATTAACGTCAACTTCAATAAAGTCACCATTCTGTACAGCTGCTAAAGGACCTTTAATTGCAGCTTCAGGAGCTGTATGGAGAATTACAGTACCAAAAGCAGTTCCACTCATCCTTGCATCTGAAATTCGTATCATATCTCTAATACCTTTTTTGAGAATTTTTTGTGGAAGTCTCATATTTCCTACTTCTGCCATACCTGGATATCCTTTAGGTCCACAATTTTTTAAAACTAAAATTGAATTCTCATCAACTGATAAATTTGGATCATCAATTTTGTCATGAAATTCTTCTATACTTTCAAACACCACGGCTCTTCCCTTGTGTTTCATTAATTTAGGACTCGCAGCTGAAGGTTTTAAAATAGCTCCATCAGGAGCAATATTGCCTTTTAAAATTTTTATACCCCCATCATTAACAAGCGGTGATGCAAAGTCTTTAATTACATCTTTATTCCAACATTCTGCATTTAAATTATTTTCTTCAATAGTTTTACCATTAACTGTTAGGGTATCTTTATTTAGAATATTTTTATCTAAAAGTTGTTTTATTACAGCTGGAACACCACCTGCATAATAAAAGTCTTCCATTAAATATTTTCCTGATGGCTGTAAGTTAACAAGTGTAGGAATATCTTTCCCACATTTTTCCCAATCATCTAAAGATAATTCTATTTCTAATCGTCCTGCGACTGCAGCAAGATGTATTACAGCATTTGTAGAACCGCCAATAGCCCCATTGACTTTAATTGCATTTTCAAAAGATTCTTTAGATACAACTTTTGACATTATAAGATTTTCTTTAACCATTTCTACTATTCTGATTCCTGACATGTGAGCTAAAGAATAACGTCTTGCATCTACTGCTGGTATTGCTGCATTGTGAGGTAATGCCATTCCAAGTGCTTCTACCATACTCCCCATTGTTGAAGCAGTGCCCATCGTCATACAATTTCCCTTTGATCTACTCATCGAAATTTCTGCTTCAGCATAATCATCTTCAGTAATTTTTCCTGCACTTAAATCAGCATCTAATTGCCAAACACCCGTTCCTGAGCCAATTATTTCTCCTTTATGATGTCCATTGAGCATTGGTCCTCCAGACACACCAATTGTAGGAATATCTACACTTGCTGCACCCATCAAAAGAGAGGGCGTTGTTTTATCACAACCCATTAATAAAACTACACCATCAATTGGGTTACCTCTTATAGCCTCTTCCACATCCATACTTGCTAAATTTCGAAACAACATTGCCGTAGGTCTTAAATTTGACTCACTTGCAGAAAACACTGGGAACTCTAATGGAAATCCTCCTGCTTCATATACTCCTTTTTTTACAGACTCAGCTATTTCTCTAAAATGACCATTACAAGGAGTTAATTCTGACCAAGTATTACAAATACCAATTACAGGGCGACCATCAAATAGATGACTTGGATGACCTTGATTGCGCATCCATCCTCGATGAACAAACGTATCTCTTTTATGTGTTTTTGAATTATACCACTCTGCTGATCTATATCTTTTTTTTTCTGACATGCTTATCCATTTTATATTATATTAATAAATAATTTAAAGAAACGAAAACTTAAAGCACTGTTAATAAATGCTCTGCTGATGATACCTTGTACTCTCCTGGTTCTTCTACATATGTATTTTGAATAATGTTATTTTTAACTATCATTGCAAATCTTTTTGATCTCATACCCATAAAATTTTTAGATTTATCTACAATTAGATTTAAGTTTTGACAAATTTCTCCATTACCATCAGCAATACCAATTATCTTATCACCATCAGCATAACTCGATAACCAGGCATGCATGACAAATTTATCATTTACTGACAAACAATAAATATCATCGATTCCTTTACTTATTAATTGTTGATGCAACTTGATAAAACTAGGCATATGTTTTTCAGAGCAAGTAGGTGTAAATGCTCCGGGTACCCCAAATATAATAACTGTTTTATCTTTTAATTCCTCTGCGATTATAACATTCGACGTTATGCCTTTCTCCAAAATAGGAACTTCTATTTGTGGAATTATATTATTCATATTTTATTTTATTAATTGTTTCTAATATTTCTTTTTCAGAAAGTAACTCAGATAATAATATTCCATTAGGAAAATTCTTAGAAAAAAATGCATTAAAAGGAATGCCAAATCGCTCATATTTTTCTAAAAAAACATTTACCTTTTTATTAGGTCGCGTCCAATCAGCCCGAATAAGTAAAATATTATTTTCTTCAAATAATTTTATTATTTTGTTTGAATTAATAATATTAACCTTGTTAAATTGACAAGTAGCACACCAATCTGCAGTTATATCTAAAAAAATAACCTCATCTTTGTTTACAAGCTGATTGATATCTACTTCAAAAAAATTTAACCATCTTTCATCATATTTCAAAGCTGGATTATTTTGCAAGCTTTTTACTGATGGTAAATAAAAAATAGCTAATAAGATTACAATAGTAAAAATATTTTGAAAATAAGGTATTTTTTTTCGATAAGATAAAATTAAAAATAATATTAAAGACAAAATCAGAAAACTTAAACTAAAGAAGTTTAATAAAATGTTTGATAACCATATAACTGTAGCTAAAAGCAACAATCCCAAAAAATATTTAACATAAATCATCCATTTTCCAGGTTTAGGTAAAAAATTTACTAATTTTGGAAAGATAGCTACCAATAAATATGGTGAACTCATACCAATACCCATAAATAAGAATATATTAATTCCAATTAAATAATTTTGAGTAAAAGCTGCTGTTATAGCCGTTCCAACAAAAGGTGCGGAACAGGGGGTTGCCATTAATGTTGCAAAAAATCCATTAAAGAAATCTTTTAAATATAAATTATTATTATTTAGAAGGCTAAAATTACTGACTCTGCTTGGTAAGTTGATTTCAAACTGATTAAACATATTCATCATAAATAAAAAAATTACTAAAGTAATAAAAAGTAAAAAGTATGGTTGTTGGAATTGCATTCCCCAAGAAATAGAAAATTTAAAGTATTGTAAAAATAAAAATACTAAGCCTAAGAGTATAAATGAAAAAATAATTCCAAAAGCTGTAGTAAAAAAACTAACTCTAGCATTTTTTTGATCAGATGAAAAAACTGACATTAATTTTATGGAAAGAATGGGAAAGACACAAGGCATTACATTCAATATTAAACCTGCTAATAATGATATCAAAATGAAATAGATGTAATTATTATTTTCTTTTACAGGAGGCGAAATATTTTTTACCTGCACATCTAGTATATTTATAAAATTGTGATTTTCATCCTGAACAATAATTTCTATAGGAAATTGTTCTTTTGAAATCAAATCTTTTGCATATTTAAATTCTGCTGTAATCAATTTATTATTATTTGAATAAACTAAAGAATTTTTTACAACTGGCAGGCCAAAAGGTGTATGTAAGAAAATATTTGTATTAAAAAAACTCTTATCTGTTTCAGCAATTATTTTAATTAAGGAATTATCTTTACCTTTATAAATACTTGCATTAACATTTTTAATATAGGAACTATCGAAATTATGCTCAGGTAAAAAAGATAGAGATCTTTCCATTATAAAAAAATTATCAGTCAGTTCTTTATTTCCTGCAGGAATTTCTAAAAAAACTCTTGCATCACCAGGAATACAGATGTCTTTACATATTAAAAAATTTACTTGCAAATTAACAAAAGTATTTTGTGAATCATCATTTATTTTAAGTTTAAGTGGAAAAATTACATTATTTTCATAACCCAATGATGTAAGGCCTAATATTTGAAATTTTTCAGGTGTTGGCCATAAAACTTCTAAATTATTAATATTAGATGAGTTTTCCCATGAAATATTTTGAGCAAAACCCCCATCACCAGGAGATTTCCAATAAGTTTTCCAGCCTGGTTCCATTTCATACTCAAGACCAATTAATAACTCCTTATTATTATTTTGAGAGTAGGGAGAAATTAGTCTAACCTTTGAAGAATCACCAATACTCCAATCACCAGACAAAGCTATAACATTAGTGCAAAAAAAACTTACAAATAATATGTATATAAAAGCTCTTAATAAATCGTATAAAATATTCATCTAAATTAATTTCTAATATATAGTATTACACTATTGAAATACTATAAATAATACGAATATATATAATTATGAATTTAACTGGAAAGCTATTAATTTCAATGCCCTCTCTTGAAGATGAGAGATTTTATAAAACTGTTATTTACATTTGTGCTCATTCGTCTGAAGGGACAATGGGAATAATAATAAATAAAAAAATTGATTATGATTTATATCCTGATTTATTGGAGCAACTAGGTATCGATAAACCTTTAAGTGGTAAAAAACTATATATACGATACGGTGGACCTGTTGAAACAGGCAGGGGCTTTGTCTTACACTCTGACGAAGTAATACAAAAAGAGACACTATCTATTGGAAAAGGAGTTGCATTAACTAGTAATGTTGAATTTTTTGAAGATTTATCAAAAGGTAAAGGTCCTGAAAATAGTATATTTGCATTAGGCTATGCTGGATGGGGGCCAGGACAAATAGAAAAAGAAATACTTGCCAACAGTTGGATGACTCTTTCTGCTGATTCTAAATTTTTATTTGATGAAGAAGTTTCAAATAAGTGGAGCAAAGCTTATAGCTTATTAGGCATTGATCCAAATAAACTATCTCAATTTTCCGGAAGAGCCTAATTATAAAATAATTTCAAAAATTCTTTCTTTATCATTTTCTGATATCTTTTTTATTTTAAACTTATCTGTTTTTACTAGTTTATTACCTTTGTTTGAGACAAAAGATTTCATTTTTAAAACTTCTTTTTCAGGCATTTTTCTCTCATATTTTAAGATATGTTTTTTTTTTGCAATCATAAATACTGTTTTCATAATTCTCCTTATATTATATAAAATATCTTTAATTAACTGTTATAAATTTTTTTTTGTAACCTAATCCAATCAAGCACCATATGATAGAATTCATCAGATAAAAAATAATTTTTAATCCTCTTATCTTTCTTGTGTTCAACTTTAAATAAAAGTTTTTGATCTAAACCTTCATTAAGAAGATTTTGAATACTTGATCTTGATCCTAGTGATTTTGGAATATTTATGCACAATTTTTCATAAGAAATTCCCTCTAATTTGTTGAAGGAAAATACTTCCATTATCGCTGCATAGTGCAAAATTGATTTATTAAAAAACCTGCCAAATTTATCACTGCTAGTCAAAGTAGAATATAATGCTTCTTTATTAAGTTTAATTATTTGTTCTGAATTCATATACTTTTCCCATTAGTAGAGGAGATAAACCCCTCTACTATTATAAATTTATGACATAAATATTAAATTTCAATCTCTAATAGAATACGCCATTACTCCAACTTCAGCTTTATCAGTTCCAAGCTTTTCTGCTTCTTCGCTTATTCTTATTCCAAAACTAATTTTCATTAGATACCAAATAATAAAGGCAACAACGAAAACAAAAATGTTGATCCATAAGATTCCATAGAGCTGAGAACCAAAATTAGTACCATAATTAGTAAGCGGTACTGCTAATGTTCCCCAAATACCTGCAAAACCATGAACTGGAATAGCCCCAACAACATCATCTATTTTAAATCTAATCAATAATAATGTTCCGTAGTAGACAACTAATCCTCCAATACCACCAATAATTATTGCCATGATAGGAGAAGGTGTAAGAGGCTCTGCAGTAATAGCTACAAGTCCACCTAAAGCACCATTAAGCATCATAACAACATCAGTTTTACCACCAACTAATCTTGACACAGCAGCGCAAACCATAACACCTGCACAAGCGGCTAGATTAGTGTTAATAAAAATAGTTGCGACAGAAGTTGAGTCATCAAAAGATCCTAAAGCTAATTGTGAGGCACCGTTAAATCCAAACCATCCCAGCCATAAAATAAATACACCTAGTGTTGCTAAAGGGATTGAAGAACTAGCAAAAGGCTCCATTGCTTTAGGATCGCCTGTATCAGTAAATCTCCCAAGTCTTGGACCAAGAATGATAGCTCCTGCAAGTGCCGCAGCACCTCCTGCACTATGAACTAATGTTGAGCCAGCAAAGTCAGAAAAACCAGCAGTGTAAAGATGACCTTTACCCCACTGCCATCCCATTTCAATTGGGTAAATAACGCCAGCTAAGATTGCACAGAATAAAAAGAATGGCCAAATTTTAATTCTTTCTGCCATTGTTCCTGAAACAATAGAGCAAGTTGTTGCGCAAAAAACCATTTGGAAAAACCAATCTGATCCATCCGAATAACCAGTTTCAATTGAGCTTGCATCGCTCCATGGAAGCAATGTTCCAATAAAGCCTCCTTCTGGTATACCATACGCTAAATTGTATCCAATAAACCAAAACATCAAACCTGCTATAGAATATAGTCCAATATTTTTTGCAGCTATTGTTGCAACGCTTTTAGATGTAACTAGTCCAGACTCTAACATAGCAAAACCAGCTGCCATCCACATGACTAAAAAGCCACCTATTAGAAATAAGAGTGTGTTTAAAATATAGGATACTTCAGGATCAACAGCTGCAAAAGCAGTAGAAGAAATAAAAGTAAAACCCAAAATTAAACCTAAAAAAGAATATTTATTCATATAATTCTCCATAATAATTTTATAACAGAACTCACCTGAGACCTGCTTAAATCATGCTTAGCTATGGAAATTAAAAATAAGTTCCGCGTTCCTTCGGGTTAACCTACTTCCGATCTGTTTTCACAGATTGAACGATTTAATAACTTTGCATGCGTTCCTTCAGCTTTCGCCTACTTCCGTCATGTAAAACATGATGAACGTAACTATATATTTAATTAAAATAATAATATTTGTAAGTTTAAAATTTGAAAAATAGATATGCAAAAAATGCATACCTAATTATGCTATTATTAAATATATGAAATTTATTTATTTATAAGATTTTTTTTAAAATTATTATACAATGTTTCAGCATTAAAGTTCATCA
>CACFVT010000017.1 GCA_902569865.1 uncultured Alphaproteobacteria bacterium
TCATGTGGGTACATTTGGTGCAGCA
This sequence comes from uncultured Alphaproteobacteria bacterium, assembly GCA_902569865.1. Taxonomy (GTDB): domain Bacteria; phylum Pseudomonadota; class Alphaproteobacteria; order HIMB59; genus CACPNW01. The sequence goes on from CACFVT010000017.1 coordinate 26, forward strand.
ATTGGATTAAAGGGTGAAATTAAAATAAATTTATTAACATCCAGTGTTGATATTTTTAAATCACTTGATCATTATTATAATCATGATCAATCCATAGAATGGAAATTTGATTCTATTCAAATGCGTCATCAAAAATGTGTTGGACTACCATCACATTGTAAAAATCGTGATGATGCTGAACACTTAAAGAATCAAAAAATATACGTGGCCAAAGAAAATTTTCCTAAAAACAAATTTAACGAATATTATATTGATGATTTAATTGGTTGTAAAATTACCCATGAAGATGGAATCTTTATAGGCAATGTAATAAGTGTTGATAATTTTGGAGCGGGATATCTGATAGAGACATTATATAAAGGAAATAATATTTATATTCCTTTAAATGATGAAAATATTCTATCAGTCAATATAGAAAATAAAAGAATAATAGTAAACCCAATTAAAGGCATTATTAATTATGATTGATGTGAAAATATTAACAGCATATCCTGAAATGTTTCCAGGAAGTTTAGTGCATTCTGTAATAGGCAAGGCTCTTAAAGAAAATATTTTTAAAATTGATACTATAAATCTACATGAATTTGGGATCGATGATAGAATGAGCATCGATGATGAACCTTTTGGTGGTGGACCAGGAATGGTTTTAAGACCAGATGTAGTTGAAAAGGCACTAAAATCTATTCCAGAAAAACATAACATGGAGTCTAAAAAAATATTTCTTACGCCTTCAGGAATTATATTAAATCAAGCAAAACTTGGAAATTTATCTAAACTTCAGAAAATAACTATTCTTTGTGGTCGTTTTGAAGGGGTAGATCAAAGGGCAATAGATGTCTTGGGTTTTGAGGAAGTTAGCATAGGAGATTATGTCCTGGCTGGAGGAGAGATTGCAGCACAAGTGCTACTTGAAGGTTGTATTCGTCTCATTCCTGGAGTATTAGGGCACCCGGAAAGTTTATTAGAAGAGAGTTTTTCTAATAATCTTCTAGAGTATCCTCATTATACTAGACCTCAGGTCTGGGTGGACTCTCTAGGAAATAAACATGGTGTGCCAGAAGTTTTAACATCAGGTCATCATAGTAATATAAAAAAATGGAGACTAGACAAGTCTATTGAAAAAACTAAAAATATTCGGCCAGATATGTATATTAATAAGGAACAAAAACAGGATTAAATATGAGCAACTTATTGCAAACGTTTGAAAAAAAACAAATAGAAAAATTAACTGGAAAAAAACGTATTCCTACTTTTCGTACCGGAGATACATTAAAGGTAACAATAAGAATTATTGAGGGTGATAAGTCAAGACTCCAAGCATTTGAGGGTATGTGTATTGCCAGAAAAAATAATTCAGTAAACTCTAATTTTACAGTTAGAAAACTTTCTCATGGTGAGGGTGTTGAGAGAGTGTTTCCTCTATTTGGTTCAATAATTGAAAAAATTGAAGTTGTTCGTAAAGGAGATGTTAGAAGAGCTAAACTTTACTATTTAAGAGATAGGACTGGGAAGAAAGCTCGTATTGCTGATCGTGATAGGGGAGATGAGGCTGATGAATATGCAATGATTGAAGAAGACCCTGTTCAAGAATCAAGTTCAAATGAGAATGAGTCTTCAGTTGAAACACAACAAGAAACAGCAAATGAAGTAAAAGAAGTTGAGGCTGTTCAAGATAAGCAGAAAGAAGAATCTTCCGAAGAGCCTCAGGTAGAAGAAAAAAAAGAAGAGGCGCCAGCAGAGGAATCTAAAAATAAAACGGATGAAAAATCCTAACCCTAAAACTCTATTTGATAAAATTTGGCATCATCACCTTGTTAACCAACAAGAAGATGGAACATGCCTTATATATATAGATCGTCATCTAGTTCATGAAGTAACTAGCCCACAAGCCTTTGAGGGTTTAAGAGATAACAATAGAAAGGTTCATCGTCCAGAAAGCACATTTGCGGTTGCTGATCATAACGTTCCAACATCTGACAGGTCTAAAGGAATCGATAACGAAGAAAGTAGAATTCAAGTAGAGACACTTGAAAATAATTGTAAAGAATTTGGAGTAACAATATTTCCCCTTCTAGATCGAAGGCAAGGAATTGTGCATATTGTTGGTCCAGAGCAAGGAATAACACAACCAGGTATGACAATTGTATGTGGTGATAGTCATACAGCTACACATGGCGCTTTTGGAGCATTAGCTTTTGGGATAGGAACAAGTGAAGTTGAGCATGTTTTAGCAAGTCAAACTTTAATTCAGCAACCTGCAAAAAATATGAAAATTTCAGTTAATGGAAATCTTAAACCTGGAGTGACAGCAAAAGATATAATACTTCATATTATAGGTTTGATCGGAACAGCAGGTGGTACAGGATACGTTATTGAATATGCTGGTGATGTAATTCATTCACTTAGTATGGAAGGTCGAATGACTATTTGCAACATGAGTATAGAAGCAGGGGCTAGAGCAGGTTTGATTGCTCCTGATCAAACTACTTTTGACTATATTGAAGGCAGACCTTATGCTCCAAAAGGTAAAGACTGGGATAATGCTCTAGAGTTTTGGAAATCATTACCCTCAGATGAAAATGCAAAATACGATAAAGAAATACATATTAACGCTGAAGAGATCTCACCACAAATTACTTGGGGAACAAGTCCGCAAGATGTAGTTCCAATAGATGGAAAGGTTCCAAACCCAGATACTATTGAGGATCTTAATCGAAAAAAAGCTGTTGAGCGTTCATTAGAATATATGGGTTTAGAGGCAGATCAAGAAATTGAAAAAATAAAAATTGATAAAGTATTTATTGGTTCTTGTACAAATGGAAGAATAGAGGATTTAAGAGAAGTTGCTAGAGTAGTTGAGGGGAAAAAAGTATCTGTTGATTCTATGATAGTCCCTGGGTCTGGTTTAGTTAAAGAGCAAGCTGAGAGTGAAGGTTTAGATAAAATTTTTATTGATGCAGGATTTGATTGGAGAGAACCTGGTTGCTCAATGTGTCTGGCAATGAATCCAGATCAATTAAAACCCAAAGAAAGATGTGCCTCAACCTCAAATAGAAACTTTGAAGGAAGACAAGGTAGAGAAGGCAGAACTCATCTAGTAAGCCCTGTTATTGCTGCTGCTTCAGCCATTAAAGGAACCTTTGCCCAAGAGAGTGATTTGTAATGGAAAAATTTGAAATGTTAAAAGGGATTGCCGCTCCACTTCCTATGATGAATGTTGATACAGATATGATCATACCAAAACAGTTTTTAAAAACAATTAAACGTTCAGGGTTAGGTAAAAATCTTTTTCACGAACTTCGTTATGATATGCAAGGCAATATAAAAAATGATTTTGTGTTAAACTGGGATCCTTATAAACAAGCATCAATTCTCATTACTGGGGATAATTTTGGTTGTGGATCAAGCAGAGAGCACGCTCCCTGGTCGCTTTTAGATTTTGGTTTTAAATGTATTATTGCTCCAAGTTTTGCTGATATTTTTTACAATAATTGTTTTAAAAATGGAATTCTGCCAATTCGCCTAGCTCAAGATAAAGTTGATATTTTAATGGAGCAAGCAAATAATAAAAACACTTTAACTATAGACCTTAAAGAACAAAAAATTATTTCTGAAGATGGCAATTCAATTAATTTTGATATCGATGAATTTAGAAAAAAATGTTTATTAGAAGGACTTGATGATATTGGTTTAACACTTCAAAAAAAAGAAAAAATAACCCAATATGAAACTCAGCTTAAATTATCACATCCGTGGATTATTTAAATGAGTAATAAAAAAATTCTTGTTTTACCAGGAGACGGAATTGGCAATGAGGTTATGGTAGAAGTGCTTAATATAATTGATTGGTTATCTAAAACTCGATCTATGTCATTTGATATATCTGAGAGATTAGTTGGAGGAACAGCATATGATAAAGAGGGCGACTCTATAAGTGATTCAACCATGCAAGAAGCATTAGACTCGGATGCAATAATGTTTGGTGCAGTCGGAGGTCCCCAGTGGGATAATGTTCAAAGAGAAAAACGTCCTGAAGCAGCGCTTTTAAGATTAAGGAAAGAATTAGATTTATTTGCTAATTTACGACCAGCAGTTGTTTTAGATGCTCTTGCAGAATCTTCTTCTTTGAAATTAGATTTAGTAAAAGGATTAGATATTTTAATAGTAAGAGAATTAACAAGCGGTGTATATTTTGGTCAGCCAAGAGGAATTTCTAAAATTAGTGATACAGAAAGCAAAGCAATTGATACTCAAGTTTATACTACATCAGAGATAGAAAGAGTTTCAAGAGTTGCATTTGAATTAGCAAAATTAAGAAAAAATAAAGTTTCATCAGCTGAGAAATCTAATGTTATGGAAACAGGGTTATTTTGGAGAAATACTGTTACTGATTTACATAAAAATGAATATACTTCAGTTGAGTTAGAACATATATTAGCAGATAATTGTGCAATGCAACTTGTTAGATATCCAAAACAATTTGATGTTATTCTGACAGATAATCTTTTCGGAGATTTGCTTAGTGATACTGCTGCTATGTTAACGGGTTCACTCGGCATGCTCCCTTCAGCATCACTTGGACCAGTAAAAGAAAATGGTACTAGAGCGGCTATGTATGAACCAGTTCATGGAAGTGCCCCAGATATTGCTGGTCAATCAAAAGCTAACCCACTTGCTATGATTATGAGTTTTGCAATGATGCTCAAATATAGTTTTGATATGGAAGAGGATAGCAAACTAATTGAAAAGGCTGTTCAAAATGTTTTGTTAAAAGGCCTAAGAACTGCTGACATAAAGGATGGAGCAGATAAAATTATTTCTACTAAAGAAATGGGTGTTGCTGTTATAGAAGAGTTGAAAGTTTTATCTGGAAATTAAATGAGTCAAAAATATAATATAGCAGTAGCAGGGGCTACAGGAGCAGTAGGAACTGAAATAATTCAAATTTTAGAACAAAGAGATTTTCCAATTGATAATTTATATTTACTTGCATCGTCAAAATCTAAAGGAAAAAAAATTGAATTTAAAGAGAAGGAAATTTTAGTTGAAGATCTTGCAGATTTTGATTTTACAAAAGCACACATAGGTTTATTTTCTCCAGGTGGGAAAATTTCTGCAGAATATGCACCTAAAGCTGCTGAGGCAGGCTGTATAGTTATAGATAATACATCATATTTTCGTATGCAAAAAAATGTACCTTTAATAGTTCCTGAAGTAAACGCTAATGCCCTTGATGAATTTTTTCAAGATGAAAATAGAACAAATATTATTTCAAATCCTAATTGCTCAACAATACAAATGGTGGCTGCCTTAAAACCACTTCATGAAAAATCAATCATTAACAGAGTTGTTGTTTCAACTTATCAAGCAGTTTCAGGTGCTGGTAAAACTGGTATGGATGAATTGTTTAACCAAACTCAAAATGTGTATGCAAATCAAGAATTAAAAAAAGAAAAATTTACTAAACAAATAGCTTTTAATGCCATCCCTCACATCGGTGCTTTTTTAGAAAATGGAAATACAGAAGAAGAACAAAAAATGATTGATGAGACAAAAAAAATATTAGATGAAGGTATTAATGTCTCAGCTACATGTGTTAGAACTGCTGTCTTCATAGGTCACTCTGAATCAGTAAATATTGAATTTGATTCTCCGTTAGATGAAAAGGAAGCACGAGAAATTTTATCAAACTCTGATGGAATTTCTGTCATTGATCATAGAAAAAATGAGGGGTATGTAACTCCAGTTGAAATTGCTGGCGAAGATAAAGTTTATGTAAGCCGAATAAGGAATGATGACTCAGTTGATAACGGATTAAATCTATGGGTTGTCTCAGATAATCTTCGTAAAGGCGCAGCTCTAAATGCAGTTCAAATTGCTGAGCTAGTAATCTCCAAGCATACAGAATATATCTCAATTTAACTAATTGGTGGTCTCGTAGGGACTCGAACCCCAAATCCATGTTCCGAAGACACGTGTGATATCCATTTCACCACGAGACCAATTTTTATTATACATTATTTTTTTATTTATATATTTGTAAACTACCAAGAACTGTAAGGTTGATTTAAGAAAGCTTCTTCTTCAGGGGTAGACTTACGTTTTAAAATCTTATTTCTATGAGGATATCTCCTAAATTTTTTTATTGGTATAGTATGATCATTCCATGCTTTTTTAATTTTATCAAAATGTTCAAATGATTTTAAATAAGTATCAATAAGCTTATGTCCAAAGATATGATCACTGATATCTTCACTATGAATAAGAGGCATCAAAAGAAAATGGATTTTATTTTGTTCTAATTCTTCAAGGTATCCTCTATCAACTGCTTCATTTACAATTAAGCGAGTTTTATAATCTTGTGCAAATGCAGCTGAACTGTCTCTATAAAGATTCCTAGAAAATTGATCTAAGAGTATTACTAGAGCGACACATTCCTTCGGAGTATCTTGCCATTCATCATACTCATTGTTAGTAGCTTTTTTAAGGTCCTCTAGAAATAATTTTTTAATTTTTTCATCATATTTATCATCTTTTTTAAACCAATCTTCCATACTAGATTGAATAAACCAGAAATCTAAAATTGCTTTTGCTCTTTCATTCATATGTGAGCTATAATATAGAAGACCAACCTTCATGACATTAATTAAATTAAACAATAAAATTACGAAGTGCCGTCAGTGTGAGCGTTTAGTTAATTTTCGTGAAAAAATTGCTACTGAAAAAAGGCGACAATATATTAATCAAGAATATTGGGGTAAACCAATAACTGGATACGGTGATATTAATTCTCAATTACTTATGATTGGACTTGCACCAGCGGCACATGGTGGGAATAGAACAGGAAGAGTTTTTACAGGAGATAAGTCTGCTGATTTTTTATTTAAATGTCTACATAAAGCAGGATTTGCAAATCAAAGTATTTCAATATCCAGGGACGATGGATTAAAGCTAAACAATCTTTATTTAACTACAGCATTAAAATGCGTTCCTCCAGAAGATAAGCCTAAGCCTGATGAATTAAAAATGTGTTTTAAGTTTTTTAAAGAAGAAATAAATTATTTAACAAAAATAAATACAATTGTTGCTTTAGGAAAAATTGCATTTGATGCATGTCTAAATTTTTATATGCAAGATTATGATTTAAAAAGAAAGGATTATATATTTCATCATGGAGCTAAATATATTCTTCCAGATAAAAAATTTTTAATTGGTTCTTACCATCCAAGTCCCAGAAATGTAAATACTGGAAGAATAGATGAAAATAAAATGTTGAGATTATTAAAAAAAGTTCAGAAAGTTTTGGATCGATAATGCCCATAAGGAGAAAATCAAGCATTTATACAAAATATTATGAAAGCATTGGTCAGGGATTATTATTTGGTCATGACAACCTTAACTTTAAAACAGTAAATCTTCCAAAAAAACAACGTCTAACAAATCTCTGTAAAAAATTTAGTATAAAAATAATAATTCAAACTAATCAAAATTTTTTAAATGTAATTAAAATACCGTAAATGAAAAATTTTTTCTCTTATGATCCAAAACTTTTGCTTTATGGATTTCTAATTGTTTTTTTTGCTAGCTACGGTCAAACTTTTTTTATATCCCTGTTTAATACTGATATCAGAGAATTTTATGTATTATCAGATGGTGAATTTGGTTTTGTTTATGCTATCTCTACTTTATTTAGCTCATTTATTCTTATTAGTTTTGCAAAATTAATTGATCATATAGATTTACGAACTTATTCATTAATAGTTACAATCGGACTTTTATTGGCATGCTTCAGTATGGTTATGTTAGTTGATCATGTTCTCTATCTTTTTCTAATAATTTTTATGCTTAGATTTTTTGGGCAAGGAGCGATGACTCATGCTGGAGAAACAACCATGGCGAGATATTTTGGAAAAAATAGAGGAAAAGCATTATCAGTTGCAACACTTGGAGGAATGTCAGGAGTAATGTTTCTTCCTTATATAACTCTAAATTATTTTAAAAATATAGAAATGAGCCAGCTTTGGCTTTATGCTTCTATTTCAATTATTTTTTTTATTCCATTTATTTTTTTGGCTTTATCAGATCAGAAAGCTAGACATAATAAATTTGATCAAGAACTAATAAATGATCCTTTAAATTTAAAACTTCGTACAAGAGATATTATTAAAGATAAAAAGTTTTATATCTATTTGCCTCTGTCTATAGCAGCGCCATTTATATCTACAGGTCTGATGTTTCATCAAATTTATATTTTTGGTCAAAAAGGATGGTCCTTAGAAATGTTAGGAAATGGCTATATTTTATTTGGTTTTTTTTCAATACTTGGTCTTTTAATAGGAGGGCCTATCATAGATAAATTTAACACAAAAAAAACTGCAATTACAGTTTTAGTACCTCTATTATTATCAGTAATTATACTTCTCTTATTTGATAATATAATTTTTTTAATGGCTTACATGTGTTTATATGGTCTTAATATGGGTATTAGCGCTCCATTCATCGGATCATTATGGGCAGAAATATATGGTGTAAAAAGTTTGGGAACTGTTAAGGCATTGCTCCATGCTGGATCTGTATTTGCGAGTGCGTTTGGCCCCCTAGTATTTGGATACTTAATCGACTGGGGATTTGGAATTACAACCATTGCTACGATTAGTATAACTTTAATAGTTGTTTCAACATTAGTTCCTATTTATAAAAAACTTCCATGACAGAAAAAGTAGCTAAAAGTATTAAATTTTTAATGTTAGAATATGAAAGACTATTAAAAAAACAAAAAGATGGGCAGTTATCAAAATCTGAATTAGAAACATTGAATAGTTTAAAAAAATTTTTAGGAAAAAATTAATGAGCTTTACTGTTCTTGATCATTATAAAGGTTTTGTATCAAATAGTTTTATAAAAAAAGATATTAGTCAAATTGATTTATTAAAAAAAATTTCTTTTGCCTGGGACCAATTCAATAAAAGTAACCTTTTTTTTTCTAATAAGAAAAAAATAGGCATTTATGTTTATGGCTTTGTTGGCACAGGTAAAACTTTTTTACTTAGTTTATTTTGTCAATATAGTAAGTCTGGAAAGAAAATTCATTTTAATCACTTTATGAACAGTATTCATGAAGCTATTAATTCAAAAGAAAATATAAATAAAAATAAAAAACTAGAAACCTTCATTAAAGAATTCTGCAAAGATATTAAAATTCTTTTTATCGATGAATTGCATATTTTTAATATAGTTGATGCTCTTCTTATTAGAAAAATTTTTCTTCTTTTGAAAGAAAATAATATATTCGTAATGATCTCTTCAAATTTTAAGCCAGATGATCTTTATAAAAATGGTTTGCAAAGATCAGATTTTATACCTTTTATAAAAAACATAAAAGAAAACTATGATGTCATTAGTGTTGATAGTGAAACTGATTATAGAAGGCTTGCCCTTAATCAATCAAAGACATATTTTACTCCTATTAACAGGGATACCGAAGAAGAATTTAATTTACTTTTTAATAGGTTAGTGGATATTAATAATATCACTACGAAAAAAATTGAAGTTAAAAGTAGGGAAATAAATTTTACGAAATGTTCAGCAAATGTAGCTTATTGTACTTTTGAATTTATTTGTAATACTAATCTTGCACACGAAGATTATGCAAGAATTGCAAAAGAATTTAAACTTATATTTATTGAAAAGGTTCCAAAAATGACAAATGATTACTCTGATCAATGTAGAAGATTTATAAGCCTTATAGACATGCTTTACGATAATAAGTGTTCAGTTGTTATTCTTGCCGAAAATCCTATTTCTTCACTATGCCAAATTGCCAATCTTTCAAAAGAATTTCAGAGAACGGCAAGCAGATTATATGAAATGACTATCATAAAAACATCATGAAAAAATTACTTTTAATACTATTGCCTTCTATAATTTTTTTTGGTTTCATAATTTATGGATCAGCAGGGTTTTATGTTGCATATAGTATTCTTAAAATAGATCATACATGCGGTTTGCATGAAAATTCAAAACCTAATACTTGGAGTACTAAAATTGATGCTCATGAATATAAAAACTTATCAAGAAGTAGATTGAGATCTAATTTTCCTTCCAATGAATATCATCTTGACGAATGGAAAAATGTCTATTTTCCATCAAGAGAAAATGGAATTCAAATTAACGGATGGTTATTTAACTATTATGCAGATCGTCCAGTTGTTATTATAATTCATGGTCTTTTTCCAAATGGCAAATGTAAACCTGAATCAAATTTAATTGCAAGTTTGCTAATACAGGAAGAAATTAATGCTTTAACTATAGATTTACGTAACTATGGGCAAAGCGATAAAGTGAGCGATTATGAAGACTTGGGATTAAAATCTTATAAAGATGTTTTAGGTGCATATGATTTTTTAAAAAAGATTGGCTTTAAGAGTAATAGCATTGGCCTTCATGGTATTTCATTAGGTGCAGTTCCTGCAATTTTTGCTGCTAATGCAGAAAAAGATATTAAAGCTATTTGGGCAGATAGTTCTTTAGCTGAATTTAGTATGGTGCTTAAAGATGAAATTGCTAGATATGGATTATCAATTGAATTTGGACCTGCTGTTAGTTTTTTTGGAAAGTTATTATCAGGTGTTGACCCTGTTAATTTAAATCCAGCTAAAAAATTAACTAGTGACCAAAATTATTTTTTTACACATGGTGACAAAGATGAAAGGATGTTGGTAAGACACTACTATTATTTTAAAAAATATACAGAGGAAAATAATATTAAATCTAAGTTTTGGTTAGCTGAAAATTCATATCATGTAGATGGTATGTTTAAATATCCAGATTTATATGCAGAAAAAATGAAAGATTTCTTTGAAAATAATCTAAAATAAAAAAGTCGGACTGTCTTTGCTAGTTTGTACCTTGGCAGACACTTCTCTAGTAAAAAAACTCGGTTATCATCAAACGGCGGGTAAGATGAAAACAATTTCTAGGCGTTCCTCCGAAGCAAAGAAAATGAGTTACAATCCGACTAAAACCAGATTACAATTAAAGGGCAAAAAATTCAACTTTTAGAAGAAAATTTTGTTAATATTTTGTTGGATTCTAAAGAAAAATTATTATTACAATCTAATCTATCCACAGACTTATACACATTAGCATAATTCCCCTTTTGTTCTTTAGATTCAGGATTTTTTTTGAATTTCTGCAAAAAAAATATACTTAGAAGATATAAAGTTTCTGTTTTACTATATAAAATGTCATTGAATCGCCCTTTATCCCCACACCTATCTATTCATAAGAAAGTGCTAACAGCAGTTTTCTCTATTTTTCATAGATTTACAGGTATCTGTCTTAGTCTAGGAGCCATCTTATTGTCCGTTTGGATTATTCTGATTGCACTTGGCCCTTCTTTTTATTCTATATTTCAGACTTTAAGTTCTTTAATTTTTTTTAAAATATTCTTATTTCTTTGGACGCTAACTATTTTTTATCATCTTTATAATGGAGTCAGGTATTTATTTTGGAGTTATGGCAAAATGATGGATCTAAGCACTGTATACAAATCAGGTTACGTCGTGATAATTTTATCAATTTTATCGACAATGTTAGTATGGATTTCAATATGAAAAATTATGCTTCTAAATGGATAATGCAGCGACTAACTGCTGTAATATTAATACCTCTTACTTTTTGGTTCGTTTATCAATGTGTGCTTCTTTCAAGTTATGAATATGATCAAATTAGAGCTTTTTTCTTTTCAAAAACAAACACTTCGCTCTTTTTTATTTTAATAATGTCGATGCTTTATCATTCAAAATTAGGCAATGATACTATAGTGGAGGATTATATCACTTCAAATAATCTAAAAAAAATTACTAAGTTAATTATAAGTTCATTGACCTATATATTCATGATTTTAACAACCATTTCTCTTTTTTATATAATTACTTCATGAGTAAGGCATATCAAGTAATAGATCATCATTATGATGTTGTTGTTGTAGGGGCAGGAGGATCTGGATTGCGCGCAACTTTAGGTTCAGCAGAAGCTGGTTTAAAGACAGCATGTATCTCAAAAGTATTTCCAACCAGAAGCCATACAGTCGCAGCTCAAGGTGGAATTGGTGCAGCTCTTGGAAATATGGGTGACGATAATTGGAAATGGCATATGTACGACACGGTCAAAGGCTCTGATTGGTTGGGTGATCAAGATGCCATAGAGTATCTGTGTTCTAATGCAGCAGAGGCAGTAATTGAGCTTGAGGATTATGGAATGCCATTTACCAGAACAGATGATGGCAAAATATACCAAAGACCTTTTGGTGGTCACTTAACTAATAATGGAGAAGGTGCTCCAGCTATGCGATCATGTGCAGCAGCTGATAGAACAGGACACGCCTTGCTTCATACTCTCTATCAACAATCACTTAAACACAATGTAGAGTTTTTTATAGAATATTTTGTTTTAGATTTAATTATGGATGAAGATGAAAATTGTAAAGGTGTTGTCGCTTGGTGTTTAGAGGATGGAACAATACATCGTTTTTTATCTCATCAAACAGTTCTTGCTACAGGCGGATATGGTAGAGCATATCTTTCGTCTACCAGTGCGCATATTTGTACAGGTGATGGAAGTGCTATGGCTTTGAGACAAAATTTACCTTTATCTGATATGGAATTTATTCAATTTCACCCAACAGGTGTTTATGGTGCTGGTGTTTTAATTACTGAAGGAGCTAGGGGTGAAGGTGGGTATTTAGCAAATAGTGATGGTGAAAGATTTATGGAGCGATACGCACCAAATGCCAAAGATCTAGCATCAAGAGATGTAGTTAGTCGTGCTATGACAATTGAGATAAATGAAAATAGAGGCTGTGGAGAAGATGCCGATCATGTTTTTTTACATTTAGAGCATATTGATGCCACTACTCTTCACAAAAGATTACCTGGAATTTCAGAAACTGCAAAAATTTTTGCAGGTGTAGATTTAACCAAAGAACCAATTCCTGTATTGCCGACTGTACACTATAATATGGGAGGGATTCCCACCAATCATAGGACTGAAGTGCTCCGCCCAACAGAAAATAATCCTGATAATATATGTGAAGGATTATTGGCAGTTGGTGAGGCGGCATGTGTATCTGTACATGGAGCTAATCGTTTAGGAACAAACTCTTTAATTGATCTTGTGGTATTTGGAAAAGCCTCAAGTATTACAGCCAAAGAAAAAGTGAAACCTAACAGTAAGTCAGTTGATATTAATTCAAGCACAGTTGAGCCAATATTAGATCGTTTTGATAAAATTCGATATAACAAAGGGGATAGCTCAACTGGTGAAGTGAGAACTTCGATGCAAAAAGTTATGCAAGAAAAATGTGCTGTTTTCAGAACGTATGAACTTATTTCAAAAGGTATTGAAGAATTTAGTCATTTAGAAAGCTCAATGGATAACATAGATGTAAAAGATAAATCCATGATCTTTAACACAGACTTAACTGAGTCTCTTGAGTTACATAATTTAATGGCACAATCAAAAGTTACTCTCCATTCCGCTTTAAATAGAACAGAAAGTAGAGGAGCGCATGCAAGAGAAGATCATCAAGAAAGAGATGACTCTAACTGGCTGGTCCATTCTTTATCATGGCTTGATAATAAAGGTGGTGTTAGAATGGGAACACGACCTGTAAACATGAATACCTTAACTAATCATGTTCAGCCTATTCCACCAAAGAAAAGAGTGTATTAAAGATGGTTGAATTTACTTTACCTGCCAACTCAAAAGTACAACAAGGTATTACTCACCCAGTGAAGAAAGTATCAAAAAAACCAAAGAAGCTTGTAATTTATCGTTGGAATCCTGAAGATCAAGATAATCCCCGTTTAGATAGTTATGAAATTGATTTAAGTAAATGTGGCCCAATGGTTTTGGATGCTTTAATGAAAATAAAGAATGAAATTGACTCTTCATTAACCTTTAGAAGATCTTGCCGAGAGGGCGTTTGTGGTTCTTGTGCCATGAATATAGATGGGGTCAATACCTTAGCATGTTTAAAACCTATTGAAGAGGTAAACGGTGAGATTAGAATTTATCCACTTCCTCATATGCCTGTTGTTAAAGACTTAGTCCCTGATCTTAGTAAGGCTTACGAACAGTTAGCTTCTATTAAACCTTGGCTACAACGCTCTAATGATAATTCTAGTGCCACAGCAAGTATTAGTCAGGAAAAAAAAACAAACTCCAAAAGATAGAGAAAAATTAGATGGTCAATGGGAATGTGTTTTATGCTTTTGTTGCACAACTGCATGTCCAAGCTATTGGTGGAATAGTGAAGAGTATCTAGGGCCTGCAGTTTTAATGCAAGCAGCTAGATGGGTGAACGACTCTAGAGACTCTGAGAGAAAGAATAGATTGAAAGCAGTAAACGACAAAATGAAGCTATATCGTTGTCATTCGATTATGAATTGTACGCGCTCTTGTCCTAAAGGACTCAATCCTGCAAAAGCAATTGCAGATTTAAAGAAGGCTATTGTTACAGAATTATAATTCTTGTATAGGTTCCTCATGAGAAAGAAAATTGCTCTAGTCGGAGCAGGAAATATCGGTGGAACCCTTGCACATTTGATTGGACTAAAAGAGCTAGGTGATGTTGTTCTTATAGATATCGCAGATGGTATGACAAAAGGAAAAGCCCTTGATTTAGCCCAATCTTCTTCTATTGAAAGTTTTAATACAAATCTAAGTGGCTCTTCAAAATACCGTGATATGAAAGATGCTGATGTTGTAATTGTAACAGCAGGCTTTCAAAGACGGCCTGGAATGAAGCGAGATGATTTAGTTGAAAAAAATTCCAAAATTATTCAACAAGTAGGAAAAGGAATAAAAACGAATTGCCCTAAAGCATTTGTTATTTGTATAACTAATCCACTTGATGCGATGGTAAGTGTTTTACAAAAAGTTGCTGGCTTAAAAACTAATATGTGTGTCGGTATGGCAGGCGTTCTTGATAGTGCAAGATTAAAATATTTCTTAGCCGAAGAGTTTAAAGTTTCTGTAGAAGATGTAAGTGCTTTTGTTCTCGGGGGTCATGGTGATACGATGGTTCCAATTATTAGATATGCGACTGTTGCAGGTGTTCCTGTTCCAGAACTAATTAAGTTAAAATGGTCTACTACAAAAAAAATAAATGCAATTATTGATAGAACAAGAGATGGTGGTGGTGAAATTGGACGACTGATGAAAACAGCTTCTGCTTTTTATGCTCCAGCTTCATCAGCTATTGCCATGGCTGAGTCTTTCCTAAAAGATCAAAAAAGAGTTCTACCATGTGCTTCCTATTTAAATGGACAATACGGTGTCAAAGGTTTGTATGTTGGTGTTCCAGTTATCATTGGTAAAAAAGGTGTAGAAAAAGTGATAGAGTTAAAGCTGAATGCTGAAGAAAAAAAACAATTCAATAATTCTGTTAAAGCAGTGAAAAATCTTACAGCCTTAGCAAAAAAATTAACATCAAAATAAGGGTTTAAAATATATAACGTCAGTATAATGCAAGTGTTATTGTTTAAAGATTAACCAATGAATATTCATGAATACCAAGCTAAAGAAATTCTTAAAAATTTTGGACTACCTGTTCTTCAAGGTAAATCCTATAATAAAAATCTAGATACACTTCATGCAGATATAGAAGACATAAATGGCCCACCTTGGGTTGTAAAATCACAAATTCATGCTGGTGGAAGAGGTGCTGGACATTTTAAAAATTCTTTTAATGATAAAGGCGGTGTCCAGGTTGTTTTTGAAAAAAAAGATGTTCCCTCTATTGCTCAATCAAT
Source organism: uncultured Alphaproteobacteria bacterium (assembly GCA_902569865.1). Classification (GTDB taxonomy): domain Bacteria; phylum Pseudomonadota; class Alphaproteobacteria; order HIMB59; genus CACPNW01. The sequence goes on from CACFVT010000017.1 coordinate 15,844, forward strand.
GATGGGTAACGTGCTTGTAACAAAACAAACAGGTGAGGCAGGTAAAATAGTAAACCGCATTTTTATTGAAGAAGGATGTGATATTCTTAGAGAGTTTTACATTAGCCTCCTGGTTGATAGAAATAATTCTAAAATAATGATGATGATTTCTTCTGCTGGCGGTATGGATATTGAGGAAGTTGCGTTAACTAATCCTGAACAAATTATAAATATTCATTTTACAACATACAAAGATGTTTCTTTAGATGAAAGTTTAATGACAAAACTTGATATTACTAAAAATCAACTTGATGATTTAACTTCTATTATCAATAAATTATTAAATATTTTTACTTCTATTGATGCATCAACAATTGAAATTAATCCGCTTGTTTTAAATAAGCAAGGAGGTTTTGTTGTGTTAGATGCAAAAATTAGTTTAGATGATAATGCACTTTTTCGACATCCTGAATTAGCAGAATTAAAAGATTTAACCGAAGAAGATCCTTTGGAGTTGCAAGCAGCAGAACATGATATGAATTATGTTAAGCTTGATGGATCAATTGGGTGTATGGTTAATGGCGCTGGCTTAGCTATGGCAACAATGGATATTATCAAACAATTTGGCGAAGAACCTGCGAATTTTTTAGATTTAGGAGGCACAGCAAATAAAGATAGAGTCATAATGGGCTTTAAAATCATTCAATCGGATCCAAATGTTAAATCTATATTGATTAATATTTTTGGCGGCATCATACATTGTGACATGATTGCTAATGGAATTGTTGAGGCAGTAAAAGAATTAGATTTTAAACTACCTTTAGTTGTTCGATTTCAAGGAACAAACTCAAGTGAGGGAAGAGATGTAATTAATAATTCTGATCTAAAATTAATTTCTATTGATGATTTTACAGAAGCAGCGAAAAAAGTAGTGGATTTGTCTAAAGGATAATTATGTCAATAATCATTGATAAAAATACTAAAGTTATATGCCAAGGATTTACTGGGTCACAAGGGACTTATCACTCTCAGCAAGCTATTGATTATGGAACTCAAATGGTCGGAGGTGTAACTCCTGGAAAAGGAGGAACAACACATTTAGGTTTGCCTGTATTTAATACAGTTAAAGAAGCAAAAGATTATACACAAGCAGATGCAACTGTAATTTATGTTCCAGCTAAATTTGCAACACAAGCTATTCATGAGGCATTAGATACTAATATTAAAATTATTACCTGCATTACAGAGGGTATTCCTGTGCTTGACATGGTAGAGATAAAAAAAAGAATTATTGAACAAAAAACCTATTTTATAGGACCTAATTGTCCTGGATTAGTAACACCTGGTGAATGCAAAATCGGAATTATGCCAGGCTTTATTCATAAGCCAGGCAAAATAGGAATAGTAAGCAGATCAGGCACGCTTACTTATGAAGCAGTATGGCAAACATCAGAAGTTGGGCTTGGTCAGACAACCTGTGTTGGTATTGGTGGAGATCCAGTACATGGAATGAATTTTATAGATTGTCTTGATTTGTTTTTACAGGATGACGATACAAAAGGGATTTTAATGATAGGTGAAATAGGGGGAACAGCTGAAGAGGATGCTGCAGAATTCATATCTAAATCAATAATAAAAAAACCGATGTCTGCATTTATTGCAGGTGTATCAGCCCCAAAAGGGAAGAGAATGGGTCATGCTGGAGCTATAATAGCTGGCAATAAAGGAACTGCGCAATCAAAAATTGATGCTTTGCAATCAGCTAATATTGCTGTAGCACCCTCTCCTGCTAAAATGGGCGAAACAATGTTATCAGAGATGCAAAAAGGGTATAATTAAATTTGAAATCTAATAATACTTATAGAATATAATCAGTGTATAAACATAAAAAATGAATGATAGTTTTTTAAATAGTGCCAATGCTCCATACGTAGCTGAACTTTACTTTAAGTATACTCAGAATCCTAAAAGTATTGATGAGAGTTGGAAGAGTTTTTTTTCTTCATTAAATGAAGATGAAATATCAATCATTGCAGATTTTGGGGGACCTGAGTGGAAGAAAAGAGAAACCAATGTTATTAATGATATTTCTTTTGATAAAGTTATCCGCGCATCATCAGGGGTAGATTTTAATAGTTTTAAAACTTCTACTTTAGACTCAATACGTGCCCTTCGCTTAATTCGTGCCTACCGTATTAACGGCCATCTTATTGCTAATTTAGATCCACTTGAATTACATGAAAAAAATTATCATCCAGAATTAGACTATAAGTCATATGGTTTTAATGAAAATGATTTAGATAGAGAAATTTTCATTGATGGCAGTTTAGGTTTAGAAACAGCAAGTCTTAAAGAAATAATTAAAATTTTAAATAAAACTTATGCATCTTCGATAGGTGTTGAGTTTTTACATATTCAATCAGTTGAACAAAAACAATGGGTACAAGCAAGAATAGAAGAAGTTTATAATAAAACTAACTTTACCAAACAGGGTAAAAAAGCAATTTTTCAACGATTGCTTGAGTCAGAATTATTTGAACAATATTTAGATAAAAAATTTTTAGGAACCAAAAGATATGGAATTGTAGGTGGTGAATCTATGATGCCTGGTATTGAGCAAATGGTTAAACAATCTTGTTTATTAGGAGTAGAAGATATTTATTTTGGAACAGCACATAGAGGTAGATTAACATTATTATCTACTGTCCTAGGGATGCCTTACAGAGGAATTTTATCAAAATTTCAAGGAGATTTAAATGACCCTAATGAAGTGTTAGGTTCAGGTGATGTAAAATATCATTTAGGTGTATCAAGTGACCGAGAGTTTGATGGAAAAAAAATACATTTATCTCTAACTCCGAATCCTTCACATCTTGAGGCAGTAGATCCAGTTGTAGTAGGCAAAGTAAGAGCAAAGCAAACTATAACAAAGGACAAAACCAATGATAAAGTTTTTGGAATTTTAATTCATGGTGATGCTGCTATGGCTGGACAGGGTATTGTTGCGGAAACATTTGCAATGTCGCAACTTAGAGGATTCCGAACAGGGGGCACTATACATTTTGTTATAAATAACCAAATTGGTTTTACAACCACTCCTTATTATGGACGCTCTGCCCCTTACTGCACAGAGATTGCTAAAATGGTTCAAGCTCCAATTTTTCATGTAAATGGTGATGATCCAGAAGCAGTAGTTCATGTTTGTAGACTTGCAGCAGAGTATAGAAATCTATTTAAAGAAGATGTTGTTGTTGATATGTTTTGTTACAGACGATCAGGGCATAATGAAGCGGATGAACCAATGTTTACTCAACCTTTAATGTATAAAAAAATTAAGAGTCATTCAACAACTCTTAATATATACAAAGAACAATTAGTTAGAGAAGAAGTATTAACTGAGGAAGAAGCAAGAAGTAAAATTTCTGATTTTAAAAAATTTTTAAATAGTGAGTTTGAGCTATCAAAATCTTATAAACCAAATAAAGCAGATTGGTTAGATGGAACTTGGACAGGAATAAAGATAGCATCTATTGATGCAAGACGAGGCAAAACTTCATCTACAGAAGAAGATATAAAGGCTTTGGCTAAAGAAATTCATTCTATACCTAAAGATTTTACTCCTCATAAAAGAATACAAAAAATTTATAATGACCGTCAAGAATCAATTAATGATGGCAAAAATATTGATTGGGCTACAGCAGAAGCTCTTGCGTTTGCAACATTACTTAAGGAAGGTTATGGTGTTCGTCTTTCAGGACAAGATGTTGGCAGAGGGACTTTCAGTCAGCGTCATGCCGTATTATATGATCAGGAGAATGAAAAAAGATTTGTTCCTCTTCGTCATTTTAGAAAAGAACAAGCACTGTTCGAAATTGTTGATAGTTTTTTATCTGAGTTTGGTGTCCTTGGCTTTGAATATGGTTATTCACAAGCAGATCCAAAAACATTAGTTATTTGGGAGGCTCAATTTGGGGATTTTTCCAATGGCGCTCAAACAATAATTGATCAGTTTATCACTACCGGTGAAAGAAAATGGCTAAGAATGTCTGGTTTGACTTTGTTATTACCACATGGTCATGAAGGACAAGGTCCTGAGCATACAAGTTCACGATTAGAGCGTTTTTTACAAATGTGCGCAGAAGACAATATTCAAGTAGCAAACTGTACTAGTCCTG
>CACFVT010000018.1 GCA_902569865.1 uncultured Alphaproteobacteria bacterium
GTTCAATGTAAGAAGTTGCAATAAAAAATCCTAAAACAATTGGTAGAAACTTTAAAGGCCCCTCAATTACCTCTACAACAGTGTTATCGATTTTAGTTGAAGTTTTGCTAACCAACTTATTTAATTTACTTATAATAAATCTAGCAAATAACCTTCGTAAAACATAAAATACTAAAAAAATAATAAAACCTATTATAATTTCAGAAGCATTTAGGCCAAAAATACCTTCATTCCATACTTCTAAAAAAAGTTTCTTAAAACTATTGATAGCTTCCATTTTCTATTTATTTATAAGTTATGACTATTAATACCATGAAATCCATTAGATTAATTACTTTTTTATTAATGTTTTTTTATTGGAACACAGGATATACAAAAAATATGACAATTTACGATTTTTCCTTTGAAGATATTGATGGAAACTCTGTTTATTTAAATAGATTTGCTGGTAAGCCAATATTTATGGTCAACACAGCATCAAGGTGTGGTTTTACTCCTCAATATGAAAATCTTCAAAATCTTTTTATGCAATACAAAAATACAGACTTAACAATATTGGCAATAACAAGTAACTCATTTAATCAAGAATATTCGTCTAATGAAGATATTAAAAAAATATGTTTAGTAAACTATGATATTGGATTTATTACTTCTTCTCCACTAAGTGTAAAAGGTGATGATGCACATGGAATATTTAGTTGGTTAGTTAAAGAATATGGTAAAAGCCCTAAATGGAATTTCTATAAATATCTTTTTGACAGAAATGGAAAACTCAATTCTTCATGGTCCTCTATGACCAAACCTGATAATGCTAAAATATTGAGTAAAATAAATAATTTGTTATAAAAAAAAGCCCCCTTAAAGGAGGCTCATAAAATTCAAAATCTTTAGGTGATTACATCATGCCGCCCATGCCGCCCATGCCGCCCATGCCACCCATGCCACCGCCCATATCAGGCATAGCAGGAGCAGGTTTATCTTCAGGAGCATCTGCAACCATAGCTTCAGTTGTAATTAATAACCCAGCTACTGAAGCCGCATCTTGTAATGCAGTTCTAACAACTTTAGTTGGATCGATAATACCTGCAGATATCATATTAGTATATTTATCAGCTTGGGCATCATAACCTACATTGCTATCTTTGCTTTCTCTAATTTTTCCAGCTACAACTGCACCATCAACACCAGCATTTTCAGCTATCTGTCTTAGTGGATGAAATAGAGCTCTTCTGACAATATCAACACCGATTTTTTGGTCATCATTAGAAGTTTTAACAGATTTGAGTGCATTAGTAGCATATGCTAAAGCTGCTCCACCACCTGGCACAATACCTTCTTCAACAGCGGCTCTAGTTGCATGCATAGCATCTTCAACTCTATCTTTTTTCTCTTTCACTTCAACTTCTGTAGCTCCACCAACCCGTATTACTGCAACTCCTCCAGCTAGTTTAGCTAATCTCTCTTGAAGTTTTTCTCTGTCATAATCAGATGTAGTTTCTTCAATTTGAGCTCTGATTTGATTACATCTGCCTTCGATGTCTTTCTTTTTGCCAGATCCTTGAACAATAGTTGTATTTTCTTTATCTACTACTATTCTTTTAGCTACACCTAACATATCTAAAGTTACATTTTCTAACTTAATACCAAGATCTTCACTTATTACTTGGCCGCCAGTTAGAATAGCAATATCCTCTAACATAGCTTTGCGTCTATCTCCAAAACCTGGAGCTTTTACAGCTGCTATTTTTAAACCACCTCTTAATTTATTAACAACAAGAGTTGCAAGGGCTTCACCTTCAATATCTTCAGCAATAATTAAAAGTGGTTTTGTAGATTGAACAATCGATTCTAGAAGTGGTAACATTGGTTGTAAGCTTGATAGTTTCTTTTCGTGCAAAAGAACTAAACAATCACTCATTTCCGTTATCATTTTTTCTGCATTAGTAACAAAGTAAGGTGATAAATAACCGCGATCAAACATCATACCTTCTACTACATCGAGTTCAGTATCAAGGCTTTTAGCTTCTTCAACTGTTATTACGCCTTCTTTACCGACTTTTTGCATAGCGCTAGAAATCATTTTACCAACTTCAGTATCGCCATTTGATGCGATTGTTCCTACTTGAGAAACTTCTTTATCCGTTTTGATAACTTTAGATTTCTTTTGAATCTCTGAAACAATTGCATCAACAGCTACATCAACTCCACGTTTAAGATCCATTGGGTTCATACCAGCTGCAACAGATTTCATTCCTTCAGTTGCAATTGCTTGAGTAAGTACAGTTGCAGTAGTTGTTCCATCACCAGCTAAATCATTTGTTTTACTTGCAACATCACGTACCATTTGTGCACCCATATTTTCAAATTTGTCTTTAAGTTCAATTTCTTTAGCAACACTAACACCGTCTTTAGTAATTCTTGGTGCACCAAAAGATTTATCTATAACAACGTTACGACCTTTTGGGCCAAGAGTGACCTTAACAGCATCTGCTAATTTATTAACACCAGCAAGCATCTTTGCTCTGGCATCAGATCCGAAAAATATATTTTTTGCAGACATTTTATTCCTCTCTTAATTTCTTAATTTATTTATTTTTTCTTTTTTTTATTTGAAGTGATAATTCCCATAATGTCAGATTCTTTCATTATTAGATAATCCTCTCCATTCATTTTAACCTCAGTCCCAGACCATTTGCCAAAAAGAATTTTATCTCCTTTTTTTACGTCTAATGGAACTAATTTCCCTACTTCATCTCTTGCGCCAGAACCAGTTTCAAGCACTTCACCTTCCATAGGTTTTTCTTGCGCAGTGTCTGGAATTATAATTCCACCTGCTGTTTTTTGATCAGATTCTACTCTTCTAACAAGTACTCTGTCATGTAATGGTTTAAAGTTCATATTTTCCTCAATTTAAATTATTGAAATTTAACATTTTTTTATTAGCACTCTTACTAATAGAGTGCTAATCATTTAAGCATTAAAAAATTCTTATCAAGTCCAAATTTGAAAAAAAAACATTTTTTTTTATATTTTCATATATAAAAACAGCACTTATGAATAATTTTTTTAATGTTTTCTCTAGAACTTTAGGGTTTTTTTTTGCTATTTTACTATTTTTCCTAATAATTATTGGAATATCGACCTATACAAATAGTCAAAGTAATGTTGGATTTAATTTAGTAAAAGGTAATGAAGAATCTAATAATACAATATTTATATTAGAGCTTAATGGTCCTATAATTGAAAATAATAGCTCCTTTAATGAATTAGTTGGATTCAATTTTATATCTCCTATTAAAACTCAAAATAAATTAGAAGAAATTCAGTTAATTGATCCTAAAATTTTAATAGTTTCAATAAATACACCTGGAGGAACCGTCAGCGCATCAAATGAATTATACAATTCTTTTTTAACTTTTAAGAAAAAATCTAATGCGAGTATAATTTTTCATACATCTGAAGTATTAGCTTCTGGTGGTTATTGGTCTGCTCTTTCGGGAGAAAAAATATATGCAAGCTATGGATCTATTATTGGAAGTATAGGCGTTAAAGGACCTGATTGGTTTTATTTCAATAAGCCAAAACTAATTTCCTCTGGTTTTTTAGGGCAGACAATAGAGGTAGAAAATGAAATAGAAGTTTATTCAACTAATGCTGGTAAATCAAAAGATTTATTTAATTCATTTAGAAAACCAACCAATGAGGAGTTAGACCACCTCAGTAAAATGGTTCAAAAAATTAATTCAGATTTTATCCAGTTAGTTTCTAAAAATAGAAAGTTAGAGAAACAAATAATTAAAGATCAGATTGGTGGATTAATTTTTAACTCTTTTCAAGCTAAAAATAATTTTTTAATTGATGATGAAATGAGCTTAAATGAATTATTAAATTTAATAATAAAAGAAAATAAATTTCAAGACTTTAAAGTTTATAAAAACTACAAACAAAAAGATTTTTTATTTGACAAATTAATTTCAATTAATTTTATGAAAAATAGAGATATTGAAGATAATTATATTGATATATGCAATAGAATGAAAATGAATATAGTTAGTATATTGTCTTATTCATCAATTGGTTGTTGAATAGTTTTAATAACTTTATCTATTTCACTTACCTTTAGAATCATATTCTTGTAATAATTACTTTCTTTTAGTATTTTTTCATGAATATATTTTTTAGATGTTTCATCTAATTTTTTTACATCTACAGAATCAGCAATAAATTTATGATAATTTAAATTACATAGTTTGCATAATATTTCATATCTTTTTGATAGATTTTGATCATTAACATTATTAAAATCAGGTGAAATTTCATAAACTTTTGTTCCTGGATTACAGAAAACTATATTTGCTAAACCAGAACCATATGGTGATAAAATTATTTTTGCATTAACAAAAAAATTTATCTGCTCTAGTATCTCATATTGACTAGTGCTAATAATTTTAAACCCATTTTTTTTTAATTTATAAATTAAATCAGCTTCATTTAAAATGTTTCTATAATTTGCATCTTCCCTTCTTACATATATTTTTTCAAACTCTGATTTTGTTTTTGGAATAATATTTTTTATTGATTTTAATATATTTATTGAAGACAATGTATTTAAAAATTGAGGAATTTTTGAATTTTCAAATTTATAAAAATCGTCGTCTAAATATGCATAAGTTAAATTTACATTCTTTAAAGTAAACAAATGTTCAATAAATGATCGAAATTTATTTGATAAATTTCTATGAACTGCAATCTTAATATGGTTTTCATTTTCAAAAAAAATTCTTGGTAAAAAATGAATCAAATTTGAAAAATAATTATTTCCTGGATTGCTTCCGATGACACAACTATCTCTAAAAACTTTTAATTTATCCAACTTTCCTTTGAGTTTTTTATAAAAAGCTTCAGTGTGATAATGGGCTACTGAATTTTTATTGACTCTTACAAACAGTTCATCAAAAGATTTATAATCTTCAGTTATTGGATAGTAGTTAAAAGAATCTAAATAAAAGTTACCCTTATAATAAGTGCAACTTTGATTAATATTTTCTAATTTTGCAGTTAAAAAATATTTATTTAAATCTTGATTGTTTTCAAGATCTGTCAAACTTATATTTTCAATCATAATTCTTAATACAACAAAACTCTCAGGTTAGAAATAATATAGTTAAATATCAAAATTATATGGCGCGCCCGAGAAGAGTCGAACTCCTAACCTCCAGATCCGTAGTCTGGCGCTCTATCCAATTGAGCTACGGGCGCAACTTTAAATTTAACCACAACGCAAACTTAACTCTCCATTATTGTTATTTTGTTATTACCTTTATAGCATAAATTTTGCCACATAATAGCTCACCGATGTGGTCACAGTGTGGTAAACATACCCATGTGTTAACCTAAAAATAACCCTCTTAACCTTTGACAGAATGGTGATATAGTTAGTTTATGAAAATCTTGATTTTTTTATCTTTAATTTTTTATGCCAATAGTTCTTTTGCTGATAATAAACTTCTGATGATAACTGCTGATTATTGTGTTTATTGTCAAATTTGGGAAAAAGAAATTGGTAAAATTTACCCTAAGACTGATATTGCCAAAAGTTTCCCTTTAGAAAGAATTGAGCTTGATGAACACTCAATAAGGAATGACTTAGACAATAATGAAACAAAAATTACACCAACATTTGTTTTTTTTAAGGAAAAAGAAGAAATTGGACGCATTATAGGATACTCTAGTGCAGAAATGTTTTGGTGGCAAGTAGATGAAATTCTTGCTTCTGATTAAGTATTTGATTGATTTCAATAAATTTATTATTAAGTAATACTTTAAATATTTACTTTCTTTATAATTTACGAGGATATCAATGAAGTTAAAAAAATTAAGCAAAATTTCGAGAAGAAATGCTTTGATACTTATTGCTGGTTTTACAGGGACAGCAATTTTTCCTTCAATATCATTTGCTCAATCTAACCAAGCTTTAAACAGAATAAATGAAATTACAAAGGGATTGGGAGCAACTGAAAGTGATATTTGGTTGGACTTACCAGAAATTGCAGAAAATGGTAATCAGGTAAAAGTTAGTTTTGAAATGGATAGCCCTATGACAGAGTCTGATTATATTAAAACTATTTATATTTTAGCAGACGGAAACCCCTCACCAAATGTTGCGAAATTCTCTTTCACACCAGAAATGGGATCATGTTCTGCGACAACAAGAATACGATTAGCAAAAACTCAAAATGTTTATTTATTAGCTGAAAATAATAGTGGACAATTTCTCATGACCAATGCACAAGTAAAAGTCACAATTGGCGGATGTGGCGGATAATATAAGGAGTAATTATGGCTTCAATTAAACCAAGAGTAAAAATACCTAAGGAAGTATCTATTGATGAGATTATTGAAATTAAAACATTAATTAGACACCCGATGCATAGTGGTAGAATGAAAGATGTTGATGGTAAAATAATACCAAGACAGATAATTAATTCTTTTAGTGCTAAATTTAATGGAAAAGTAGTTTTCCAGATGGATCTTGAGGCTTCTATATCAACTAACCCATATATTAGTTTTCAATATAAAGCCAAAGAAAGTGGTAAATTTGATCTTGAATGGATAGATGATAATGGGGAAAGATATTCAATCTCAAAAGAAATGATTGTTTCTTAATAGTGAAAAAAAATAAAAAAAATGAAGTATCTAATTTTAAAAAATTTAATCGTAGAGAGTTAATAATTGGTGCTTCGAGTATTGGAGCTATTTCATTGGCTCCAAAAAACCTTTTATCACAAGAAGCAAATTCTGCAAACTTGCCACCAAACATTCCGGAGTGGACACCATACCTTGGTGACGGCGTTGATGTAAATCCTTACGGTATGCCTTCTGAATTTGAGGGACATGTCATAAGAAGAAATGTTGAGTGGCTTACAGCAAGTACTGAATCGTCAGTCAATTTTACTCCATTACAAGATCTTGAAGGAATTGTAACACCTAATGGCCTATGCTTTGAAAGACATCATGGAGGTGTTTCAGTTATTAATCCACAAGACTTTAGATTGATGATCAATGGTTTGGTAGATAGAGAAATGATATTTACTCTTGATGACTTAAAACGCTTTCCTCAAACAAATAAATTTTACTTTCTTGAGTGTGCTGCCAATGGTGGTATGGAATGGAAAGGATCTCAATTAAATGGTTGCCAATACACATTTGGAATGGTGCATAACGTTCAATACACTGGTGTTAAATTATCGGATCTTCTTTTAGAGACAGGTTTAAAAGAAAAAGCCAAGTGGGTTTTAGCTGAAGGAAGTGATTCATCAGGAATGACACGCTCTATACCCATAGAAAAAATATTAGATGATTGTATCATTGCATGGGCAATGAATGGAGAAGCATTACGGCCTGAGCAAGGTTATCCTGCGCGCCTAGTAGTTCCTGGTTGGGAAGGTAATATGTGGGTAAAATGGATTAGAAGATTAGAGTTTGGTGACAAGCCCTACATGACTAGAGAAGAAACCTCTAAATATACAGATTTGTTAACTAGTGGAAAAGCTAGAATGTTTACCTGGGTTATGGATGCTAAGTCGGTCATAACTTCGCCAAGTCCCGAAAAACCAATACTTGCAAAAGGATTGCATCAATTAAGAGGTCTTGCTTGGTCAGGTAGAGGTAAAATTAAACGTGTAGATGTTTCAATTGATGGTGGTAAGAATTGGAAAACTGCTCAACTTCACTCACCAGTTCTAAGTAAATCATTAACTAGATTTACTTTACCATTTGAATGGAACGGTGAGGAATTACTATTACAATCAAGAGCAATTGATGAGACAAATTATGTCCAACCAACTATTGGTGAACTTCAAAAAATCAGAGGTGTGAATTCAATTTATCATAATAATTCAATAGCAACTTGGCTAGTTTCTAAAAATGGAAAGGTTGACAATGTCAGGCTTGGTTAAATGCATACTAAGCTTTGCATTAATAATATTTTTAGCGAACACAACAATTGCTAGTGACAGAAAATTCAATTTAGGGGAGATTGCTTCTAAAGAAGAAGTTGCAGGATGGGATATTGATGTAAGGCCTGATGGATTGGGCGCACCAATTGGAAGTGGGACTGCTTTATTTGGAGAAGAAATATACACTGAGCAATGTGCAGCATGCCATGGTGATTTTGGTGAAGGGGCAGATAGGTGGCCCCCACTCGTTGGAGGTGAAGGTAGTTTAGCTTCACATGATCCTGAGAAAACTACTTCAAGTTACTGGCCCTATGCATCTACAATTTACGATTATATTTACAGAGCAATGCCATATGGTAATTCTCAATCCCTATCGTATGATGAAACTTATGGAATCGTAGCCTATCTCTTATATATGAGTGATATAATCGAAGAAGATTTTGTTTTATCAGATATAAACATTGGTGAAATAGAGATGCCAAATAGAGATGGTTTTTTATTACCTGATCCAAGACCAGATATCATGAATACACAGGGTAACCCTTGTATGAGTAATTGTAAAGTATCTACAAAAATTATTGGAAAAGCTAGAGATATTGATGTAACTCCAGAAGACGAATAGTTATTAAAGGTAATTATTTAGGGCAACATAATGCAATCTAGACGAGAATTTCTTCAATTAGCTACAATTACAGCAATGTTGATTGGTGGCAAAAGTTGGAGCGCTGTTGCCGCAAAACAAGAAATTTCCGAAAATGATCTTTTAAAATTTGATTCAAAAGGTCAAATTACTTTACTGCATATAACTGATATGCATGGCCAACTTAAACCTGTTTTTTTTAGGCCACCATCAGAAAATTTTGGCATTGGAAAATTCGAAGGTATCCCTCCTCATCTGGTTGGAAAAGTTTTTTTAGATCATTTTGGCATTAAACCTAATACACCGCTCGCTTACGCACATACTATGTTGGACTATGTTCCATTAGCTAGAGAGTACGGCAAGCTGGGAGGATTAGACAGAACTGCCAGCGTGATTAAAAAAATCAGGGCAGAAAGAGGGGATGACAAAGTACTTTTATTAGATGGTGGTGACACATGGCAAGGTTCATACACTTCTCTAAAAACTCAAGGAGAGGATATGTTAGAAGCAATGAACCTCTTAAAACCAGATGCTATGGTAGGGCATTGGGAGTTTACGCTTGGTAAAGAACGTCTTAGTGAACTAATTGATAAAATAGATTTTCCATTTCTGGGCGGAAATGTTTTTGATACAGAATGGGATGAACCTGTCTTTGAAAGTACCTCATATTTTGAAAAAGGGGGTGTTAAAGTTGCAGTTATTGGACAACACTTCCCATATACTCCTATTGCTAATCCAAGGTACTTAGTTGATGGTTGGTCTTTTGGAATAAGACCAGAAATCATTCAAAAAAATATAAATAAAGCAATAAAGAATGGTGCTGAAGTAGTGGTCTTATTATCGCATAATGGGTTTGATGTAGATCAGAAATTAGCATCTATTCTAGATAATGTTGATGTTATATTAACTGGACATACTCATGATGCCATTCCAAGAGCAATTAAGATTAAAAATACTTTGCTTCTTTCATCTGGATCTCATGGCAAATATTTGGGAAGGATTGATCTAAAAGTTGACAATGGCAAAGTTGTTGATTTCTCATCAAATTTAATACCTATTTTTTCAGATATAATTCAACCTGATCCAGAAATGACAAGATTGATTGATAAAATTAGAGAACCGTATGAAGAAGAATGTAACCGTGTTGTCGGGGAAGCTGAAACCTTACTTTATAGAAGGGGTAATTTTGGTGGACCTTGGGATAGTGTGATTTGTGACGCAATTATTCAGGAAAGGGATACAGAAATTTCATTGAGCCCAGGTTTTAGATGGGGAACAACTTTATTACCAGGTCAAAAGATAACTATTGATGATATTTATTCACAAACTTCAATGAATTATCCAGAAGTATATAGAACTGAGATGAATGGTGAAACTATAAAAAATCTTTTAGAAGACGTATGTGATAATATTTTTAATCCTGACCCTTTTTTCCAGCAAGGTGGTGATATGGTTAGAGTTGGAGGAATGACATATACTTGCCATCCTAAGAACACAATGGGAAATAGAATAAGTGATTTAAAATTATCTAATGGTAAAAAAATTGAATCGCAAAAAAAATATACTATCGGTGGTTGGGGATCAATAAATCCTGAAGTTGAAGGACCTCCTATTTATAAACTATTAGAAGATTATGTGTCTGGTGAAAAAAGTATCAAACCAAAACATAACAATCCTGTAAAAATTAAGGGGATTTAAAAAAGGCGGCTATTAGCCGCCTTTATTTGTTTCTATTAATTAAAAAGTTTTAAGAAAACATATCAGCAGTTATACCATTATACCAATCTATAGATTCTTGATAATTAGCTGCTCTTGTTTCACTACTGTCATCAGCTTGTGAAATAAATTTACTTTCAACATCAATAGCTTCTGCACCAGCAACATAACTCGCACCAACCTTAACATCGTCATCAGGTGCAATTAGTGACCAGCAGGTATTTGAATAACGAGCATCAAATACTTTACTTCCTGTCAAAGCGCCTCTGATGTGATTAGCTGCTACTTTGGCTTGGCTGTTAGCTGAAAAACCAGACTTAGGCATTGATTTAGCAACAGATGCATCACCTAAAACATAAATATTTTCATCTGCTTTAGATTGCATAGATGCAGGAACGATAGGACACCAATCACCATCGTTAACACCTGCTGCCATTGCAATAGCACCAGCTTTTTGTGCTGGAACAACACATGCAGCGTCAGCTTTAAATGTATCTAAATCTGTTTCAAACTCCATTGTAGAAGCATTTACATTTTTAAGCCCACCATGATCCTCTGAACTAATCCACTCTATCATTCCTGGATAATGTTTTTGCCATCCTGCCTCAAATAAACCTTGTTTAGAAAATTTAGGTTTAGGATCTAAAATAACAATTTTTGCTGTAGGATTAGATTGTGTAAATTGATGAGCGATCATAGACACTCTTTCATAAGGTCCAGGAGGACATCTATATGGATTAGGTGGAGGAACCATAACAAAAGTTCCACCTTGTTTCATATTCATAACCTGATTTCTCAATAACTGTACCTGAGTACCAGACTTCCATGCATGAGGCATTTGATCTTGGACTCCGGCAGAGTATCCATTGATAGAATCATATTTAAGATCAATTCCCGGTGAAACTACAAGTTTATCATATGAAATTGTGTTTCCAGAACCTAACTTAACAGTTTTAGCAGCAGAATTAACTGATACAGCCCACTCATGAACCACATTAACACCTTGGTTTACAGCTAGACCGTAGTAATTATGTCCTATCGAACCATAATTTCGAAATCCACCTAAATAAATATTAGAAAAAAAGCATGTGTAATATCGCTTTGATGCCTCAACTAGTGTTACATGAACTGCACCACCAGAGTCTTTAGCAATATATCTTGCTGCGGTTGCACCACCTGCTCCTCCTCCAATAACTACAACTCTTGGTACAGCACCAAGTGAAATAGATGGAAATGCAAGTGTTGCAGCTGAGGCAGCAGCAATACCTGTATTAAAAAGACGTCTTGAAATTTTTGACATTATGTCCTCCCCAAAAAAATTGTAATATGATGAGATGTTATCAAATTTTTACCTTAAGTAAATGAAAATATGATCATTCTGGGGGTTCTAATCCACTAAAATAAAGAGCTAATGAACCAATTTGTTCATCATCAAGTCTTCCAGCGATCATTTGCATAACAGGATTTTCCATCTCTTTTGCTCTATAAGCAAGCATTAAAGCAACGAAAACCTCTACGTCTATACCGTGAATTGAAGGTATACCTTCACTTGCTACTGATTGCTGATGGCATGACGCACATTCAGCACCTAAATATTGTCCATATTCTACATCACCCATTTCAATAATTTTTTGCTCATCTGAATGCTCATCTGAAAATGCAAATTTGCAAAAAGACGTTAGTATAAAGATCAAAAATAATAATATTTTCATATTTATGATTTAAAACAATTCGGATTTGATTTGTCAATGAGTTAAATTTACTTATTTACAATAAATTATAATTTTTTAAGAAATAAATATCATTATTACCACGTATCTACAAATCAATGCGTAATTCCCCTAAGTACTGAGAATAAAGATTCCTAAGTTTTTCATTATGTGTAGTAAGAGTTCAAAACTGACGAACAACTATAAAATGATCTATATAAGATCCATAGTCTGGCTTTATATCCAATTGCGCTATAGGCTCTACATTAATAAAAAAATTAAATGCTATTAATCGTAAGACTTTAAAGGTTAGTAGAATAAACACTATAATGTTATAATCATCTTACAAAAAATGGTCAGGACAATATCTCTAATTATACTTTTATTTACCAATCAAATTTATGCAGAAAATATTGGCAAGACTACTGGTTTTAAAATACCGAGATTTGTATCCCTTAAATCTAGTGATGTAAATTTAAGAGTGGGACCAAGCGAAAACTATCCAAAAATATTAAATTATAAACAAAAAAATTTACCGATTGAGATTATTAAAGAACATGCTGGTTGGAGACAAATTCAAGATATTGATGGAAACTCAGGATGGATTCTAGGTAGTTTACTTAAAGGTGATCGTTATGGGATAATTATATCGAATTCAAATGAAGAATCTAAACTATTTAATTTTCCTAAAGGTACACAAATTGGAAGTATAGGAAAAAATAATATTGTTAAAATAAAAAAATGCTTAACTCAATGGTGCTTAATTCAATATAAAAAAAATGAAGGATGGATAAAGAAAGAAAATATTTGGGGTGTTTATAAGAATGAAATTTATAAAATTAATTTTATACAACCTTTAATTGAAATTTATTGGAAATTCATGTCTTATATACAAAAAAGCTAAATTATTGGCTGGGGCGGCAGGATTCGAACCTGCGAATGTCGACTCCAAAAACCGATGCCTTACCGCTTGGCGACGCCCCAAGAAATTAACCCTATACAATATTTACATTAAGATAGTCAAATTTCTTCTAATTATGATTAAAGTTATTTTCTACAACTCTAGACCACAATAATGGAAACCTTTCTTTAAAAATTATTAAAGAATCATCTGCTTGCTTTTTTGACTCAAATGCTGAAAAAATACAAGAGCCCGTTCCAGTTAATCGTGAAAAAATAACATTTGGAAGGCTTCTCATAAATTTTAAAAGATTATTAATTTCTTTAAGTTTATTTTCTAAAATTTTTTCAAAATCATTTCCACTATCAGTTTCATTAATTTCATTTGTATCAAAATTTAAGTTAAAATTTAATTTGTCTAAATTAATTTCATTATACATTTCTTTTGTAGAACAATTATGTTTTGGTTTAATAATAAGAAAATAATATTTTGGAAAAGCTTGTTTGATTATCACATCTCCTATTTCTCTTATTAATGAATCATGATTGCTAATAAAAAAAGGAACATCAGTGCCAATTTCAGTGAAATTTTTATTCTTTAAATCTTTATAATTTAATTTTTCCAATATCCTTATTACAGTAGCAGCATTTGATGATGCAGATCCAAGACCTGACATAATGGGAATATTTTTTTTAATTGTGAAACAATAATTAGGCTTAGGTAAATTAAATTTTAAAAAAATTTTCTCAACTATACAGTCTTGAAATTTGTTATTTCTAGGAGAAAATTCACCTACATACCTTACACTAAATTTAGAATCCTGTTTTGCGATTACCTCATCAAATATATTTATTAAAGTTACACCACTTCTTAAATTATGATATCCATCATTTCTTTTATTTATAATTTTTAAAAACAAATTAAGTTTTGCTGGTGATAATTCTGTAAATTCAGCTGGCATTATATTCTCTTAATTTTTTTTCAATCTTTTCAATAATCTTATCTTCAGGTTTAGCTAAATCTCTAGCTTGTTTCCAAAAATAAGCAGCCTCTCTTTTCCTATTCATAGCAAAATAAATATCTCCAAGATGATCTAAAGAAATTGCCTCCCCTGGAACCATATCAATAACTTCTTCCATTAATTCTGCCGCTTTTACAAAATCGTTTTTCTTAAAGTATGCCCAAGCTAAACTATCTAAAATATAGTGACTATCAGGATTTGCATTATGAGCATCGATTAACATTTCAAAAGACTCTTCGATTTTTATATCTCTTTCAATCCAACCATATGCTAAATAATTTAATACATTTGGAGAGTCTCTTTTTAATTTAAGAGATTTTATAAAATCTTTTTCAGCTTTTTGCCAATTATCAGATTGTTCATAACAAATTCCACGCAAATAAAACATATACCAAACATCATAAGAATTATTTTCTATTAGTTCAGAATATAAATTTATAGCTAAATTATATTTTTTTTTAACTCGGTAAAAATCAGCTAATATTTTTTTTAATTCATAGTCTTCATTATTTTTTTCAACGATTTGAATAATTTTATTTTCTGCATCATCAAAAATATTTTCTTGAGAATAATTAAATGCAATATTTCTTTGTGCATCTAAAAACAAATTATTATTTTCAGGAATTTTTAAATATGTTGCCTCAGCAAAAAAATAATTTTCAATTAACTGTAATAACTGTCCCTTAATGTAAATTGCTTCATAGTTTTTATTATTTATTAGAATAGAAAGTGTAGTATAAAATAATAAAAAATTATAGTTCTGAGGATAGTTTGTATCTTTATTAGAATAAGATGACTTTACGATTTCAAGAAAAGAATTACTAATACTATTTTTAGATTTGATTTTATCATTTAGAAAAAAAATAAATTCAAGTAAATCATTTTTATTTCCAGAACTATCTAAGCGTAAGGCATGTAATTTTTTTTCATTTTTACTATTAAAAGCCTCTATCATACTTACTAATTTTGCTTCTTGATTATCAGGCTTTATTAATAAGAATTTTTCTGCAATATTTTGAGCAAGAACAATATTTTCTTTAACAACTGCAGAAATAAGTTCATCAAGATAATCATTCTTGGAGTCTTGATTCTGATTGGCGCTATATTCATATAACACTTGAGTAAAATCATAATTGTTAAAAGCAGTTTGCGAAATTAGGAATGAGGCACTGCTTGATGCTAAAATTGTTTTAGAAAACAAGAAAATATAAAGATAAATGAAAGTTTTATAGCTTTTTATCATTTGCAAATAATTTAATATATCTTATCAAAAATAATTAATTTAATTTTTTAATGTTTCAATCAAATAAAGAATATATCGATTTTTTGATACAATCAGGTGTGCATACTTTTTTAAAAGAAAAACCAAACAATCTCTTAAAAACACAGGAATTAAATGAAAAACCTTTAATAAAAAAAGATATTAAAGAATTAGGAGAAATAAATGAAATTGAAGAATTAATCTCTTTAATATCTAATCATCAAAGTACATTGCAAAAGACGGCAAAAAAACTAGTTCTTTATGATGGCGATTTACAATCTAATTTAATGATTATTGGCGAAGCGCCTGGACAAGAAGAGGATGAACAGGGTATTCCTTTTGTAGGTAGGGCTGGACAACTTCTAAACAAAATGCTGTCCGCCATAAAATTAGAAAGGAAGAATGTTTACATAACAAATGTTTTACCATGGAGACCTCCACAGAATAGAACGCCTACTGATCAAGAAATATTAGATTTCTTACCCTTCCTTCAAAAACAAATAGAAATTATTAAACCAAAAATTATTTATTTATTAGGAACAACTGCTGCAAAAGCTATTTTATCAACTCCTCTAAGTTTAGGCAAATTACGAGGGAAGTGGTACGAATATAAATCTGTTAATCTAGATACTCCAATTCATGTTTTAGTTTCTTATCATCCAGCATTTTTACTAAGATCACCCAATTATAAAAAAGATGCATGGAGCGATTTACAAATTCTGGAAAAAAAAATTAATGAAAATTAATCTTTTCTTAAAATTTTTGTTTTTAATTTACATTTTATTATTTTGGAAAGTAAGCAATGCATTTGAATTTTCAGTAGCTGGAAAATATAAAGAAATTTTTTCTAAAGATATTTTATCACAAAATGATATTGAAAATTATCGTCTAGCTTACAAATTTCAAGATGAGTGTAAATGGAAAAGTGCCAATAAACATATTTTAAAAATATCAGATAAGATATTAATGGGGCATATATTAGCCCAGCGTTATTTACATCCTAAATGTTACCGGTCAAAATATTTAGAATTATATTACTGGTTAAAAAAATATAATGATCATCCTCAGGCAAAAAGAATTTATCGACTGGCTATAAAAAGAATGCCGGGAGGATATAAAAGTCCAAATAAACCTATTAAACCAAGCGGTATTATTTCAGATAATACTACCTCAAAAAAATCTTCAAAATACAAGAGTTCAAAAAAATTATCGAAAAACCAACGACTTGAAAAACAAAAAATAATTAATGCTGTTAAATCAAGAGTAAATAGAGGATGGCCTACTGGTGCAGTAAAAATTTTAAATCAAAGAGATGTAGAAATACTACTTGATCAAGTTGAATTAGATCAACAAAAAGAATTAATAGCAAAAGGATATTTTTTAGCAAATAAGAATGAGTTAGCAATCAAGTATGCTAGTGAAGCATTAGTTAACTCAACTATGCAAGTGCCTTATGCCGCATGGACAGCAGGACTAGCTTCCTGGAGATTAGAAGAATATCAACAAGCTGCTGATTTTTTTTCTTTATTTTCTATTAGTTTAAAAGATGATGCATGGCATCAGACCTCAGGAAGCTTTTGGGCAGCGAGGTCATATGCTAAACTTGCAAAATATGATAGTATCAATTTTTGGCTTCAACGCGCTTCCCAGAACCCTAATAGTTTTTATGGTATGCTTGCTCTTGAAATATTAGGTGTAGAAGAAAAAATAGAATGGAAATTAAACAAAACTCTCAACACTTCAAATAGTAAACTATTAAATCTGCCATCTGGCAAAAGATTACAATCTTTAATTCAAGTTGGTTTCAATGATGAGTTAGAAAAAGAAATAGTTCATATAAATTCTGTTTTAAACAAGGAGATTGCTGCAGAATCTGTAAATATAGCTCAGCATTTTAATCTTGCATACACACAATTAAAAATTGTTAACAAACTTGAGCGATACGGTTTAACTATGGAAACAAGCTTATATTATCCAACTCCTGTTTGGGAACCTAGAGGTGGATTTACCATTAATAAAGAATTAATTTATGCTTTTATGCACCAAGAGTCGATGTTTAATGCGTCAGCAAAAAGTAAACAAGGTGCAGTTGGTCTTATGCAAGTCCTTCCATCTACAGCCAAATTTATTACATCAAGTAAAGATGTGAAAAGAAATAATTCTAATATTCTAAAAGTTCCTGAGATTAACCTAGAGGTTGGTCAAGAATATATAGAATATCTATTAAATCTAGAAATTGTCTCTAATAATTTAATTTATTTAGCAGCTGCATATAATGGAGGGCCAGGAAATTTGAAAAAGTGGAAAGAAGAAACAAACTTTTTAGATGATCCTCTTTTTTTTATGGAGAGCATCCCATCAAGAGAAACTCGATGGTTCATTGAGAAAATACTCACAAAATATTGGATTTATCAAAATAAAAATCAACAAGATATGTCGTCCTTAAAAATGCTAGCCAATGGTGAAGATCCACTTTATTAAATACTTATGCCTATAGATACCTCATTAAAATTTGTACCTATCAATATTGCTATCTTAACAATCTCAGATACACGTACAACTGATACAGATACATCAGGTGCTCTTCTTGAAAAACGTATCAACTCTGCAGGGCATAAATGTATTGAAAAAAAAATTATTCCTGATGATGTGAAGCTTATTAGAGAAACACTACAAGCACTTTCAAATAAAGAAGAAATTGACTGCATTATAACATCTGGTGGTACGGGTTTAACTGGAAGAGATACTACCCCTGAAGCAGTAATAGAAATTGCTGACAAAACAATAGAAGGGTTTGGTGAGCTATTTCGTCAAATCAGTTTTTCTAAAATTGGAACCTCAGCAATTCAATCCCGTGCACTAGCTGCCCTTATTAATACAACATATGTTTTTTGTTTACCTGGCTCTAATGGAGCATGTAAAGATGGTTGGGATGAAATTCTAAAATACCAACTTGATATTCGTCACCGTCCCTGTAATTTTGTTGAAATTATGCCAAGACTAAGTGAAAAATAGTGCCCAACTTTTCAATTGAAGAAGAAATTAATTCTCCAGTTATTGGTTTAGATGAAGTTGGTCGAGGACCATTAGCTGGCCCAGTAATTAGTTGCGGTTGTCATTTTAAAAATTATACAATTATAAATGATCTTAAAGATTTTATTGGAGATTCAAAAAAACTTTCTGCAAAAAAAAGAGAGTTATCGTTTAAGTGTCTTCAAAATTTAAAAAAAGAAAATATTATTGATTTTCATTTAGGTATCGCAAATGTTGAGGAAATTGATAATCTTAATATATTGGAGGCAACTAAATTATCGATGAAAAGAGTGATAGATAAATTTAATCTAAAAAATGCACAATTAATTATAGATGGTAATTTTTCATTAAACTACAAATCTTACAAAGAACAATCTATTATAAAGGGCGATAATAAATCTTTATCAATTGCAGCGGCATCTATTATTGCAAAAGTTCACCGTGATAGGTTAATGAAAAAACTATCAATAAAATTTCAGGATTTCGGCTGGGAAAAAAATGCAGGATATGGAACAAAAACGCACATAGAAAATATTCATCGTTTAGGCCCAACAATACATCATAGAAAAACTTTTGAGCCAATTAAATCACTTATCCATAACTAAAGATTCTCCCTGTTGATAACTCCGTTGACGATATTCCTTTTGTCCTTAAAGATTCTTTTTAGATGATTAAGAAAAATTCGATCACACAGGGAAATAGCCTTGAGCTACTGAAAAAAATTCCTGATAAATCAATTGATCTTGTTTTTGCAGACCCCCCATACAATTTGCAATTAAGAGATACTTTGTATCGACCAGACCAAACAACGGTTGAAGCGGTTACTAATGATTGGGATAAATTTGAAACGTATAAAGCTTATGATGAATTTTGTTTAATATGGCTTAAAGAATGCAAGAGAGTATTGAAAGATGGTGGTGCCCTTTGGGTAATTGGGAGTTATCATAAT
>CACFVT010000019.1 GCA_902569865.1 uncultured Alphaproteobacteria bacterium
TGCTTAATTAGAGAGTTTGATGACGCAGTTCATTACGAATTTGCAGCTGACGCAATGCCAGGATTTGTTCATTTATATGTTGGTGAAGAAGCATCAGCTATGGGTATCTGTATGAACTTAAACGAAAAAGATACAATAGTAAGTACACACAGAGGTCATGGTCATTGTATTGCTAAAGGATGCGATGTTACTGACATGATGAAAGAATTATATGGAAAGAAAGATGGAATATGTGGTGGTAAAGGTGGATCAATGCATATTGCTGATTTATCAAAAGGTATGTTAGGTGCTAATGGTATTGTGGGAGGGGGACCACCAATTGTATTAGGAGCTGCGTTAACTTATAAAACAAAAAAAACAAATAATGTTTCAGTTGGTTTTTTTGGTGACGGCGCATCAAATCAAGGTTCAATTTCAGAATCTATGAATATGGCTGCTGTATTAAAACTCCCTGCTATTTTTGTATGTGAAGACAATGGATATGCAGAGTCAACAGCAAGTGAATATGCTGTTGGAGGAAAAATTCTAGATAGAGGAAAAGCTTTTGGATTAGACTCTCATGAAGTGGATGGAGATAATTTTTTTGAAGTTTATGAAATCTCAAAACATGTAATTGAAAATGCTAGAAACGGCAAAGGTCCTGCTCTACTTCATATTAAAACAAGTAAAGTTTATGGTCATTTTGAAGGTGATGCTATTTCATATAGAACTCAGGAAGAAAATGAGAGAATTAAAAATGATGAGGATCCATTAAAGATTTTTAAAATGAAAGTTACTGAGGCAGGATTATTAGAATTAGAACAATTAGAAAAAATTGAATCTGAAGCTAAATCCAGAATAAAAACTGCAATTGATGAATCAAAAAAAGCAGAATTTCCAACATCAAAAGATTTGCTAACCGATGTTTATATTAAATATTAAAAGATTGGAAAAAATATGTCATTAAAAACCTATAGAGAAGCAATTAACGAAGCACTACTTCAAGAAATGCAAAAAGATGAAAATGTAGTTGTTATTGGAGAGGATGTTGCAGGAGGTGCTGGTACAAATGGAGAGCAAGATGCATGGGGTGGAGTTTTAGGCGTAACTAAAGGTTTGCTAAAACATTTTGGTAGAGAGAGAATTATCGACACTCCCATTACTGAAACTGCTATAATGGGAATGGCATCTGGTGCAGCGTTAACAGGATTAAGACCTGTAGCAGAATTAATGTTTGTAGATTTCATGGGAGTATGTTTTGATCAAATACTAAATCAAACTGCAAAATTTAGATATATGTTTGGTGGAAAAGCTGTAACACCTTTAACAATTAGAACAATGTATGGAGGCGGTTTAAGAGCTGCCAGTCAACACAGCCAATGTTTGTATCCAATGTTTACTCATGTTCCTGGTATAAAAGTTGTTCTACCCTCTAATCCGTATGATGCAAAAGGATTATTAATTCAATCAATCAGAGATAATGATCCAGTAATATTTATGGAGCATAAAAAAATCTATATGATACTTCTGGAGAAGTGCCTGATGAGTCGTATTCAATTCCTTTTGGTGAAGCTAATTTTACACGTGAAGGAAAAGACATAACTTTTATTGCTATGGGGCAAACTGTTGATATTTGTAATAAAGTTGCTGATACATTAAAAAAAAGAAGGTAAAACAGCAACTGTACTTGATTTACGTACTTTATCACCACTTGATGAAGACTCAATTTTAGAGGCAGCAGAAGAAACAGGTAAGATTGTTATTGTGGATGAATCATATCCAAGATGTAACATTGCTACAGATATATCTGCATTAATTTGTCAGAAATCATTTGATTGTCTTAAAGCTGGAATAAAGATGGTATCTCCTCCGCATACTCCTGTGCCTTTTTCACCGCCATTAGAAGATTTATACCTTCCTAGTGAAGAAAAAGTGCTTAATGTCGCTAAAGAAATTCTCTAAATTATTGTGAGCACTAACTTAGTAGCTATAACTATGCCTAAATGGGGCTTGTCGATGAAAGAAGGTTCAATTTTAAAATGGATTAAATCAAATGGAGACGATATTTCAAAAGGAGATATGATTTTAGAAATTGAAACAGAAAAAGTTGTGAACGAAATGGAGTCACCTGAAGATGGTAAAATTATAAAAATATGTGCAAGTGAGGGTGATACAGTACCTGTAGGATCGATTATTGCAGTTTGTGGCAAACAAGATGCATCTAATGAAGAAGTTGATGCATTTATTGAGGAATTTAATTCAAATTTTAAAGCTGATATTAATTTAGAAGAAGATGAAGAAGATCTAAATGAGAAAATCAAAGTTTCAGATTTAGAAATAAATTTTATTAAAAATATTAACTCCAATAATGAAAATATTTTATTTATTCACGGCTTTGGTGGAGATTTGAATAATTGGATGTTTAATCAGAACGAACTCTCAGAAAAATTTAATACTTATGCTATTGATTTACCTGGGCATGGTATGTCAGAGAAAAATATACATAACTCATCTTTAGATGATTTAGCAAATTTAATATCATCTTTTTGTATTGCAAATGATATTAATTCAGTAAATTTAGTAGGTCATTCTTTTGGGTCAGGTATTTCAATAAAAACTGCTTCTTTATATCCTGATCTAATCAATTCTCTAACATTAATTAGCCCTATTGGTTTAGGAAAAGAAATAGACTCTACTTATTTAGAAAATTTTATCAATGCTGAATCAAGAAGAGATTTGAAAAAAGAAATTGAAAAACTTTATTTTAACTCTGATATTATAACTCGTGATATGTTAAATGAGGTTTTAAAATTTTTGAGAATAGATAATGTTCAAACAACTCTTGCAAAAATTCAAAATGAAATAATCATTAATGGTGAACAAAAAAATAATTTAATTAATGAAATTAATTCTATTAAAATTCCTGTTTGTGTAGTTTGGGGGAAAGAAGATCAAATTATTCCATCTAATCACCATAAAGTTTTAAACGATAACATAAAAATAATTATAGAAAAAGATTGTGGACACATGGCGCATATAGAAAAACCATCGGTGGTTAATGATGCAATAAACTCTACAATTGCAGGTTAATTTACTTTTATCCAAATTAAATTTATTAATTACCATTCTATTATATAAATATTCTTTATAGATTTATTCTCATAGTATTTTATATTCAGAATTATGAAAATTGGTTTCAATATGTTGTTATGGACAACAAATCTTGTTGAGGATCAATTTGATTTATTAAAAAAGATTAAGGATGTTGGTTACGATGGTGTAGAAATACCAATATTTGGTGGTGAAGAAAAAGTTTCTCATTTTGCTAATATAGGTAAAGCTCTAAAAGATAATGGACTAGATTGCACAAGTGTAACCGTTATTCCTGATGAAGATAGAAGTCCAATTAGCAATAATGAAAAGTCACGTGCAAATGCGTTAGAATACATGAAATGGGCAATAGATTGCAGTGCCGCATTAGGCAGTGAAATACTAGGAGGACCCTATCATCAACCACTGGGTATATTTTCAGGTGAGCCACCTTCGCAAAAAGAAAAAGAATATGCCGCAAAAGTTCATCAAGATGCAGCCGACTATGCTAAGCAAGTATCAATAAACTTATCAATTGAACCACTCAATAGATTTGAATGTTATTTTTTAAATATTGGACAGGATGCTTCAGATTATGTTGACTTAGTTGATCGGGATAATTTTGGATACCTATACGATACATTTCATGCAAATATTGAAGAAAAAGATCCTGTAGGCATTATTAATAAAACAATAAAAAATATTAATCATATTCATATATCTGAGAATGATCGCGGAACACCAGGGAAAGGTAATGTTCCTTGGGCGGAAACATTTGAAGCTATAAAAAATTCTGGTTATGATGGTTGGTTAACTATTGAGGCTTTTGGAAGAGCATTACCAGATTTAGCAGCCGCAACTAGAGTTTGGAGAGATTTTTTCCCTTCAAAAGAAGAAGTTTACGAAGAAGGTTATAAATTTATAAAAACTAACATTAGTTAGACTTAGTCTGATTTTTAATTATATATACGCCTGATATTGCAATAATTGTTGCGCCAATTATTGTAGGTATATCTGGTATATCATTATAAAATATATATCCAAAAATAATTGCCCAAAAAATTAAAGTAAAATGGAATGGTTGTATTTTACTTGCAGGAGCTCTTGCTAAACCAATTATTAAAGAATAATGAGCCAGTGTCATCATAACTCCAATTACGGGTAAAATAAAAAAAGAAAAATAAGTTAGAGGATGCCAAAAATACAAAGCTAAAGTTGTAATAATTACCAGACCAAATATTGATGTAAAAAATAGAGATGTTTCATCCGAGTCATACTCAGAAGCCTTTTTTGTTATTACTTGATACAGTGCAAAGAAAAATCCAGCACCTAAAGGTAACAAAGATTTAATATCAAAAACATCAAAGCCTGGCCTTAAAATAATTAATACTCCTATAAAACCAAAAATAATAACTGCCCATAATGTTCTGTCAATTCTTTCTCTTAAAATTAACATCGATAAAATAACTACAAAAACTGGAGCTAAAGAAGCAACACTATGAGCAGTAGTCAATGATAAAAATTTAAAAGAAGAAACAAAAAAAACAGTTTCAATTACAGACACAATAGATCTACTTAATTGAATTTTAATATTATTAGTTTTATAAAAAAATTTGTTTTGTTTTCTTTTTGATTCTATGAACGAAACAATAAGTAGAAAAAGATATCTAAAAAAAATTATTTGAAAAATCGTATGATTAATTGTTGCATACTTTTGTATAACGTCCGAGGCAGCAAAAGTAAAAAAAGCTAAAGCTCCAAAAAAAATTCCAATATTTTCTTTTGATTTAATCAAAAAATTTAGAGATTTTGAGTGGCTTCATAAAATGTTTTAAAAATTAAGGCACTAGAAGCTGCACCTGGATCAATATGCCCCCTACTTCTTTCACCCAGTTTGCTTGATCTTCCTTTTTTTGATAACATGTCTTTAGTTGAAAGCATTTTTTCATTTGCTGTTAAAGAACCTTGTTCTAAAATTTCAATAATATTATCTGTACTTGATGATATGTCTTTAATTTTTTTTGCAGTTGGTAGCCAAACATCAAGCATAGTTTTATCACCAAGATTTGCTTTACCTCTATCCTGAATTCCATTTGCTGCTGCATCAAAAAATTCAGAAAGTTGTGAACTATTAATAACAGTAAGATCTTTTAATTTTGCCCCACCTCTCATCAATGCAGTAGCATATAAGGGGCCTGCAGAAGCTCCAACAGCACTTAAAAAACTTGAAGCTATTTGCATACAAATTTTATCGAATGTAAAATTATTTTCAAGTGTTGATACTTTTTCTTTTACTGCACTCCAACCAATACTCATAGTAACTCCGTGATCACCATCACCTGTAGCTCTATCTAGCTCTGATAAATAATCTTTTTCTTTTTCAACATTGTCACATATTGCTATAATAATTTTGATAAATTCGTTTGTACTTAATTCTTTTTTCATTTTTCAACTAACTTACATATATTAATAAAATTATTAGCATTAATTGCAGATCTTCCAATAAAAATTCCATCAAGATCTTTAATTTTTAATAATTTTTCTGCATTAATCTTATTTACACTTCCTCCATAAATAATAATTATCTGATTCTGAAAAAAATTTAATTTTTTTATAAAATGTTCACGTATTATATTTACAGTTTCAGATACATACACAGCACTTGCTGCATTTTTTTTGCCAATAGCCCAAACTGGCTCATAAGCTAAAATTATTTTTTTATTTTTTTTTAAATTAACGCTTTTAAACATTATTTTAATTTTTTTTATTAATTCTTTTTTTCTTAATAATAAATTTGATATTTTTTTTTCTTCACCAAAGCATATTAATGGTATTAAATTATTGTTAATTGCTTGAATAATTTTTTTATTCACTAAGATATCAGTCTCATTAAAATATTTATATCTTTCCGCATGACCGATTTCTACTATTTTACAACCGCAAGACTTGACCATAGAAGCAGATACTTCACCTGTAAAGGGTCCGGAATCTTGATGATGAATATTTTGTGCCCCAAGTACGATTGGTAAATCTCTCAAATATTTTTGAAATGAAGTTAAAGATGTGTAAGGGGGTATTATAAAAAATTTAAACTTTTTTTTTTAAGATATTTTTTATTTTTTACTAGAGTGTTAATATACTGCTGGGTTTGCCTAATATCATTATTCATTTTCCAACTAGTGCCAATCCACTTCATAAATTATACTAAACTCTAAACATAGAGCATAAAGTTTCACGCTCTAATAATGGTTGCAACTCATCATCTAACTTCATTAATGTTATAGATGCTCCGTTCATTTCTAAAGATGTAACATATTCACCAACAAATGATGAATGTATTTCAATTTGGTTTTTCTTTAATATTTCATAAGTTTTTCGGTACATAATATAAAGTTCCATAAGTGGTGTGGATCCTAAACCATTGACTAAAACACTAACTTTTTTTGATCCATCCATTTCATTAAGTATTTTATCCATTAATTCAGTAGTGATTTCATCAGCTGACTGTAGTGGACCCTTCCTAACACCTGCTTCACCATGAATTCCTAGACCTATTTCCATTTCATTATCTTCCAATACAAAACTAGGCTCTAATGTATGTGGCAGAGAGCAAGGACCTAATGCAACTCCCATAGATATAGTCATATCATTTGCTTTTTCAGCTAGACGACATACATCATCTAATTCCATTCCCATATCAGCAGCAGCACCAGCAATTTTGAATACATAAAAATCTCCTGCAACGCCTCTTCTTTCAGATTTTTTTTCGAGTGGTGATGAAGCTATATCATCAGTAACTAAAACAGTCTTAACAGGTATGTCTTCCATCTGGCACATTTCTGCAGCCATATCAAAATTCATTATATCGCCTGCGTAATTACCATACATGTAGACAACACCCTTTCCTCCATTTATCGCTTTGGTTGCATCAACAATAGGGTCTGGTGAAGGTGATGCAAAAACATTTCCAATTGCAGCTCCATCAGCTAAACCTTTTCCTACATATCCTAAAAATGCAGGTTCATGACCAGAGCCTCCCCCAATCAATACACCAACTTTATTTTTTATTGGGGCATCTTTTCTAACAACTGCTCTTTTGTTATTATTTGCAAATTTTAACAAATCACTGTGAGCAAGAACTATACCCTCAACCATTTCATCAACTACTTGATAGGGATCATTAATAATTTTTTTAAAAGCCATATCTACATTAAACATTTTTTTATTCAAAATATCAATAATAATGTATAATAAATTTCAATGAATAAAATAAAAGTAATTTTAGGTGCTGATCATTTAGGTCTTCCATTAAAAAATTCAATCAAAGAACATTTGATGAATAATAATTACGAAGTTGAAGATATTGGAGTTAATGAAAATAATCCGATAGATTATCCTGATATAGGGGAAAAATTAGCCAAAGAGATTGCAAGTACAAAATTTCAGAGAGGTATTCTCTTTTGTGGAACTGGAGCTGGAATGGCTATAGTTGCCAATAAAGTTAAAGGAGTAAGAGCAGTTTGTATAAATGACCCTTATACAGCTGAAAGAGCAATTGCCTCTAATAATGCACAAGTAGTTACAATGGGTACTCTAATAACTGGTCCAGAGGTAGCAAAAAAACTAGTTGATATTTGGCTTTCGAATGAATTTCAAGGTGGTGGATCAGCTAAAAAAGTTGAAAAGATAAATAATCTAGATCAATTATAAATTTCCAAAAAAAAATATATAAAAAAACTTTATTGGTTTTTAATTTCAATCAAATAATCCTATACTTCAAGTTAATTTAAACTTGGAGGAAATTTGAGTAAATTAAAATTAGGTATGGTAGGTGGAGGGCAAGGTGCTTTTATTGGTTCTGTCCACCGTATAGCATCAAGAATTGATGATCACTATGAGTTAGTTGCTGGATCTCTAGCTAGCAATCCTGAAGTTGCACATTCATCTGCCAAAGAATTGGGAATTGCAGAAGATAGATCTTATTCGACATATCTAGAAATGGCAGAAAAAGAGTCGAACATAGAAAATGGAATAGATGTTGTTGCTATTGTTACACCTAATCATCTTCATTACCCAATTGCTGAAGCTTTTATAATGAAAGGCATACATGTTATTTGTGATAAGCCACTTACACATAATCTAGAAGATGCTGAAAAATTTTTTGAATGTGTAAAAAATTCTAGCGCTTTGTTCGCGTTAACACATAATTACACTGGCTATCCAATGGTAAGACAAGCAAGAGAAATGTGTCACAATGGATCAATTGGAAAATTAAGAGTCATACAAGTTGAATATGCTCAAGATTGGCTGACATTACCTATTGAAAATGAAGGTCAAAAACAAGCATCATGGAGAACTGACCCATCAAAAGCTGGAATGGGTGGTTCTATAGGAGATATTGGGAGTCATGCATTTAATTTAGTAGACTTTATTACTGGTGCAAAACTTACAGAATTATGTGCAGACATTAGTAGTTTCGTTGAAGGAAGAAAAAATGATGATAACGCTCACGTACTATTAAGATATGAAAATGGTGTAAAAGGAATGTTATGGTCATCTCAAGTAGCTCCAGGAAATGAAAATGCTTTAAAAATCAGAATTTATGGAGATAAAGGTGGTTTGGAGTGGGAACAAGAAAATCCAAATTATTTGAGAGTTGATATATTTGGTGAAGCAAAAAAAATAATTCGTAGAGCAGGTAATGAAACTATAGATGTTGCTGGAAGAGTAACCAGAATACCACCAGGACATCCAGAAGGTTATTTAGAGGGATTTGCAAATATTTATTCAGATTTTGCTAAACAAATAATCGCTTTCAAAAAAAATCAAAAAATAGAAGATGAATTACTTTTAGTTCCATCAATTGAAGATGGTTTAAAGGGTGTAAAATTTATTTCAAAGGTTGTTGAATCAGGTTTGGGTGGAAGTAAATGGTTAAAATTTTAATATAGGAGGTTAAAATGAAAAAGAAATTAAGAGTTGGTATGATAGGTTATGGCTTTATGGGAAAAGCTCATACAAATGCTTTTCGTCAAGCTGCAAAATTTTTTCCAGATCTTCCATATGAACCTGAATTAAAAATGTTTTGTGCACGAAATGAAGAACGTGCAAAAAGTTTTGCCTCTAATTGGGGATATGAAAAAGTTGTTACTGACTGGAAAGAAGTTGTTGAGAGTAAAGAAATAGATGTAATAGACATTTGTGCGCCCAATAATATGCACCATGACATTGCTATTGCTGCAGCGGAAAATGGTAAGTGGGTTTTAACAGAAAAACCTCTTTCACTTAATGTTGCAGAAGGAGAAGAGATGGTTGCAGCTGTTGAAAAAGCAGGCGTACCTAATATGGTATGGTACAACTACAGACGAATACCTTCTGTAACTTTAGCAAAAAATATTATCGATAGAGGATCGTTAGGAAGAATATTTCATTATCGAGCTAATTTTCTTCAAGATTGGACAATTTCTTCTGATTTACCTCAAGGTGGAGAAGGCTTATGGAGATTAGATGTAGATGTAGCAGGAAGTGGTGTGACTGGAGACTTGTTAGCACATTGTATTGATACTGCTATGTGGTTAAATGGTGCGATAACTGAAGTAAGCGCAATGACTGAAACATTTATAAAAGAAAGAACGCATAGCCTTACTGGAAAAGTTCAAAAAGTTGGAATTGATGACGCATGTGCCTTTCTTGCTAAATTTGAAAATGGATCATTAGCAATATTTGAGTCAACACGATATGCTCGTGGCCATAAGGCTTTATATACATTTGAAATTAATGGAGAAAATTCATCAATATCATGGGATCTACATGATCTTCATCGTTTAAAGTATTTCGATCATAGTGATGAATCAATTGTGCGTGGTTGGAGAGATATACACGTAACAGATGGAGATCAACCCTATATGGATAAATGGTGGGTGCCTGGACTTAATATAGGATTTGAACATTCTTTTACTCACGGCGTAGCTGATTTCTTAGCTTCTGTAGACAGTGAAAATAAAGCACAACCAAATTTTAGAAATGCATTACAAACACAAAAAGTTTGTGAAGCAGTAATTAATTCTGGAAATAGTAAACAATGGCTAAAAACTAATGTTGAACTTTAGGAGGAAAAAACAAAATGTCTTTTAAATATTCTTATAATACAATTGTTTATTCAGGTGAAGATTACCTTACTCAAGTCAAAAGATTGAATAAATTTGGTTATGATGGAATTGAACTTGTTGGAGAGCCAAGTTGGTACAACTTCAATGAAGTAAATAAACTGAATGAAGAATACAATATTAAAGTAAATTCTATATGTTCAATATTTACAAGTGAGAGAGATTTAATTAATCCTGAAAAATCAATGCGAATAAAAGCAATAGATTATTGCAAAGAAATTGCAGATATGGGTGCGGAAATTAATTCAACTACAATGATTGTAGCACCCTCCCCTGTTGGCAAAATAGAATCATTGAAATCTGAAGAGGAAGAAATGAAATATGCAATTGAGTCCATCCAGCAAGTTGGCGAGTATGCACAAAAAGCTGGCATTAGTATATCCATAGAACCTTGGAATAGATATGAAACATATTTTATAAATAGATTAGAGCAGGCTGAAAAAATTTTGGATGCATTGGAGTTAACAAATGCAGGTATTCATGGTGATACATTTCATATGTCTATTGAAGAAGTTAATATTGCAAACGCCTATAGAAAAATTGCATCTAAATTAAACCATTGTCATATCGCTGACTCTAATCGTGCTGCACCAGGTACTGGACACACAGATTTCAAACCAATTCTTCAAGCATTAAAAGATATAAATTTTAATAATTATATAACGATGGAACTTATCCCCCCAGTATCTGATCCTTTTGCGTGCGTTAGAGGTGGTAGAGCTGAAGAGTTCAAAGATAATTACACTGAACAATCAATTAATCATTTAAAAAGTATTGAGAAAGATCTTGAATAATTAATATGCAAAAGAAATACGATACAACAGTTTTAGGGTTAGTTGTTTTAGATATATTAGGAAGACCTGTTTCAAAAATTCCCGATGGAGGTAATCTAGCTTATATTGATGAATTAAGATTAACTGTTGCCGGTACAGCTGGAGGTACAGTAATAGACTGCGCTAAACTTGGAGTTTCTACTTTAGGGGTAGGTGCAGTTGGGGATGATGAAAAAGCAGATTTTGTATTATCAACACTTGAGAAATTTGGTGTTGATACTATTGGCTTTGAAAGACTAAAAGGCGTGCCAACATCATCAACAATTTTAAATATAAGACCTAACGGAGAAAGACCAGCTTTACACTTAAGAGGCGCTTGTGATTATTTTCTTCCACCTGAAAAAGAAAAAGTAGATATTTATGATTGTAAAGTTTTTCATCTTGGTGGTACTGGTTTACTCAAAAAACTTGATGGTCCAATTTCAGTAGATATATTAAAAGAAGCTCAAAACAGAAATTGTATTACTACGTGGGATTTAATTGGAGCAACTGAGGAAACTGCAACTATTGTTGAACCGCTTCTTCCCCACATAGATTATTTTATGCCAAGTATTGAAGAAGCAAGTATAATGTGTGGATTGGATAATCCTGAAGATATTGCAAAATATTACCTAGATAGAGGTGTTAAAAATTGTGTACTTACTATGGGTGGTGAAGGATCCTTATTTATGAATAAAGAAAACAAAATAATTACACCAGCTTTTGATATTAAAGTAGTTGATACGACAGGCTGTGGTGATGCATTTGATGCAGGAATGATAGTTGCATTGATTAA
Source organism: uncultured Alphaproteobacteria bacterium (assembly GCA_902569865.1). Lineage (GTDB taxonomy): Bacteria > Pseudomonadota > Alphaproteobacteria > HIMB59 > CACPNW01. Next base: position 11,844 of record CACFVT010000019.1, read on the forward strand.
AGAAATGGATATCGAAACTTCTCTTAAATTTGCAACAATTACATCAGGTCTAGTTGCAACTGGATTAGGTTCTGATGCAGGCATTATAAATTTTGATGATTGTATAGATAAGATGAATAGTTTTAAAATTAAAAATTAATTTTTTATAAATATAAAAATAATTTATTAGTTTTTTTATTAAAAAATAATATAACTAAAACATTATGAAAAATGACTGGAACAATATTGAAGCAAATAATTATATCAGAAAGTATAAACAAAAAAATATTTCAAAAGATTTAGCATTAAGAATTTATACTACACAACTCCTAGGTAAAAATAATAAATTAGTTCTCCATGGTGGTGGAAATACATCATTAAAAACAACAACAAAAAATATTTTTAATGAAAGAATTAATATTATGCATGTTAAAGGCAGTGGATGGGATATGGGATCAATTGACTCTCCAGGTTTGCCAGCAGTTGAATTAGAGCCATTATTAAAAACAAAAAAATTATCTAAGTTAAATGATTTTGATATGGTCAACCTTCAAAGAAAATATCTTTTAGACTCTAAATCACCAAACCCTTCAGTTGAAACATTACTTCATGCATTTCTTCCATTTAAGTTCATTGACCATACTCATGCTAATGCAATTCTAAGTTTAATTGATCAACCTAATGATATTGAAATTTGTAAAAAAATATTTGGCAATAAAATGGGAATTGTTCCATATGTTATTCCTGGATTTGATTTAGCAAAATTAGCATATAAAATTTTTAAAAAGAATGAAAAGGTCGAAGGTCTAATTTTACTAAATCACGGTATATTTACCTTTGGTAATACAGCAAAAGAAAGTTATGACCGTATGATAAAATATGTAACAATTGCTGAAAAAAAACTAAGTAAATATAAAAATAATATAATAAATAGAAAAAAAAATATTAAAAAAAATAATAATTTTAATCATGAAATTATTTTACCATTAATTAGAAAAAACTTGTCTACAAAGAATTTGGACGGTACATATACAAAATGGATATTTGATATACGAGTTAATCAAAAGATATTAAATTATTTAGATCATTCAAATCTTAAAATATTTACCAGTAAAGGAACTGTTACTCCAGATCATGTTATAAGAACTAAAGCAAAACCTCTTATACTTAAAATTAAAAATATGGAGGAAAGAAATCTTGATAATTTTATAAATAAAGAAATAAAAAAATATAAAAATAATTACAAAAAATATTATTTAAAAAATAAAAAATTTGTTAAAAATACTATGGAACTTGATGGAAATCCTAGATTAATTTATATTCCAAAATTTGGCATTGTTGCAATTGGTCGATCAAAAAAAGAAGCTATAATAGCTGGTGATTTAGCAGAAGCAACAGTCGAAATTATTTCCAAGGCTGAATCATTAGGAAAGTTTACATCCATACCTGATAAAGAAATTTTTAAAGTTGAGTACTGGTCGTTAGAACAAGCAAAGCTAAAAAATGCTACAAGAGCTATTTTAACTGGGAATGTTACAGTAATAAGTGGTGGTTGTGGTGCTATTGGTTTGTCAATCGCAAGAGAATTTCTTAAACATGGTTCAGAAGTTGTTCTTTTAGAAAATAATATTAATAATATAAATAAAACTCCTCAAGATATAGCTAAATTAGCATCAATTATAAAATGCGATGTTACAAATAAAAGTGATGTAAAGAATGCAATTGCTACAGTTGTTAATTTGTATGGTGGGATAGATATTATGATTTCTAGTGCTGGTGCAGCTTGGCAAGGAGAAATGGCAAAAGTTAGTAATAAAGTTTTAAAAGAAAGTTTTGATTTAAATTTTTATGCTCATCAGTATCTCTCTCAATCATGTATTAATGTAATGTTAAAACAAAATACAGGTGGAGTTCTTTTATTTAATATTTCTAAACAAGCTATTAATCCAGGAAATAATTTTGGTCCTTACGGTATACCAAAAGCAGCAACTTTGTCACTGATGAGACATTATACTATAGAGTATGGAAAATTTGGAATAAGATCAAATGGTGTTAATGCGGATAGAATTAGATCAGGACTTCTAACTAAAAATATGATCTCTTCTAGAGCCAAAGCAAGAAATGTCTCAGAAAAAGAATATATGTCAGGAAATCTATTGAAAGAAGAAGTTTTAGCAGAAGATGTTGCAAAAGCTTTTTTGTTTCTTTCGTTAGCTAAAAAAACAACAGGAGATATTATGACGGTCGACGGAGGTAATATCCAGGCAGCATTACGTTAAAGATATTTATATGGCTATTATTAAAAAATTATTTTTTAGTCCTGTTAAATCTCTCTCTTTTCAAAATACTAACGAATGTGAGATCATAAAAAATGTTGGAATTAAAAATGATAGATTAATAGCTTTTACAAGAAATGCAGATTTAAAAACTGCAAAAATATTAGAACAAAATTCTGTTTCAAGAAATCATAAAGATTTTTTATCATTAAAAAACACAGTATCATTAAATAAATATTCATTTTATTTAGATGGAAGAAAACTAATACTATCTTCAAAAGATTCTAAAATTTTAACAATAAATTTAGATAATAAAAATGAACGTAATCTATTATGTAAGAGATTAATAGAGCTTGAAAATTCAATAAAAGAACCCACATTTTTGTTGCAAAATAAAGAGTTCCCTTTTTTTGATACAACACACTCAAAAGAAACACATAATACAATATCTTTAATAAATTTAAACAGCATTAAAGAATTTTCGGATAAAATAAGTACTGTAATTGAATTTCAGAGATTTAGAGGAAATATATATATTGATAATATTGACCCATGGGAAGAAAGAAAGTGGGTAGGTAAAATAATATCTATTAATAATATTAAATTTAAAGTAGATATGCATATACCAAGATGTAGTGCAACAAATTTAAAACCTCAAACAGATATTAACACTATTAATCTTCCTTTAGAAATTAACAAAATTTATAAACATTCAGATATGGGAGTTTATTTAAAACCTTTAGAAAGTGGTATAATAAACATTAATGATAAAATTATTATCTAATAATAAATTAATTAATCTAATAATTTTTTTATTAATATTGTTCTTTTTGAAAAATATCAATGCGAACGAATTGAAACCTTTGAATGAAATATTAAATGAAAATCATTCATCTGATATAAATTCCTTAATTATTATGAATAGATGTGCAGCAATATATGGAGCATTATATTTTATCAATCCATCGGATACAAATAGTAAAGAATATGAAAATAGATATAAAATTTTTTTACAATCAGCTGTTCTAGAAGATATTAAAATTTATAATACAAATGAAGAAGAGTCTTATAAAAAACATATTGAAGAATTTAAATCTTCTATTAAGTTTTTTATACAAATTTATTTACAGAATTATAAAAAAAATAATTCTTATTTAAAAAATCATTGGCTTGAGGATGATTTTTTAATTTGCGAAAAATTTTAAGAAAATAATCATGAATAATTTATTAGAAAAAAAAAATGTTAAAAAAGTTGAGTCATTTCTTAAAAAATATGATCATAATATAAAATTAATTGCATTAGATGAAACTGCAAGAACAGCTATTGATGCTGCCAAATCACTTAATACAGAAGTGGGATCTATTGTAAAAAGTCTTTTGTTTAAAGACTTAGAAAATAATTTTCATCTTTGTTTAGTATCAGGAAATAAATTCGTTTCTTTAGAAAAAATATCAAAAATATATAATTCTCTAGCTACAAAAGCCAATGCTGATGAATGTAAAAAATTTACAGGTTTCAGTATTGGAGGCGTTGCTCCAGTTGCACATACAAATTCTCCAAAGTCGATCTTAATAGATACAAATTTATCTAATTATAAAGAAATATTTGCAGCAGCAGGTCATCCTTATGTAGTTTTCGGAATATCATTTATTTCATTATGTGATATTACGAAAGGTATTGAAAATGACATTACAGATTAATTAATTAATAAATTTATAATTAATAGTAGCTAATTGTAATATTTATAATTTAATGATCTCTATTAATAATATCGCTAGATCCACTACCTTTACTAGTAAAAGACCTAATACCTGTCTGATAATCTCTATAAATAATAAATAACCCACTTATAGAAATTACTAATGATCCTACAATTTCATAATAATCTGGCACATCACCAAAAAAAAGATACCCAAATACAAAACCTGCTATTAATTGAAAATACTGCAAAGGTGCAAATAAACTTGATTCAAGCATCTTAGATGCTGCACTAATACATAACCCTCCTGTACCAGCAATAATTCCACATAAAACAAATACATATATGTCACTATCAATTAAAGGAACATAAATTTGTGTTGTTATAATAGCACTAATAATTAGTCCTACTAAAAATCCATAAAAAGCAAAAGCTATTGAAGATTGATTACTTGCATAACTTCTTATTAATATAACATTAACTGCTAAAATAATTGCTCCTATAAAAAGTAAAAATAAACTAAACGTAAAATGAATAGTTCCTGGTCTAGCAACTATTAAAACCCCAACAAAACCAATTATTACAGCTAATAATCTTTTTGGACCAATTTTTTCTTTTAATACAAAGTATGAAAGAGCAGTTATAATTAAAGGTGCACTAAAGAGAATAGGATATATTTCACTAAAGGCATGATTTTTGAAAGAGTTAATTATTATAGCTGCACAAATAAGACCCAAGACACCTCTAAATAATTGAATATGTATTTTATTATTAATTAAGACTTTCCAACCACTAATAAAATGCAAAGAAATTGATATTGGGATCAGACTAAAAAGACAAATAAAAAAATTAATTTCAATTACAGGGTAATGATTAACAAGATATTTTTTAATAATTGAATCTAATAAAACAAAAATAACATAACCTAAAAAACCTAGAAAAATTCCTAAATAATTTTTATTTTCTAATTTCATTAAATTATTTGCTCAAATGAAACAAAATAATTTCATTAAATGTGCCTAATCTCATTTTAGGGCCCCAAGTACCGGATCCAGAAGATACATACAATTTTGAATTATTAGAATCATATAGTCCGTATTTAAATTTAAATTGCATTCTTACAAAAAAGTTAAAGGGGAAAATTTGTCCATTATGAGTATGTCCAGATAACATTAAATCACACTCTTTATGTACTTGATCCCAAATTGATGGTTTATGAATTAAGGTTAAGTTAAATTTTTCCTTTGAATATTTATCTTTTATTATTTCTATTTGTTGGCTTTTAG
>CACFVT010000020.1 GCA_902569865.1 uncultured Alphaproteobacteria bacterium
TGCAACCAATGTTGCAAAAGGATACACCGTCGAAGATCCAACAATAGATATGTAATCTCTTGCAGAAGCTGAACTGGTTACTGCAAAAGAAAGAGCAAGTAAACTAACAATAATTTTTTTCATTCTAAACCTCTTTATAAATAAATTTAAATTTTTAATAGAAGTCTATTGTTACAGAAATATTAAAGATTTATTTTTTATTTATTAATTTAGTGCAGGTAAGTAAACACTAAAAGTGCTCCCTTTTTCAAGCTCACTTTCAATTGTTAGTTTTCCATTATGACGATTTATAATGTGTTTAACAATTGATAAGCCTAATCCTGTACCGCCTAAATCTCTAGAGCGGTTTTTATCAATTCTGTAAAATCGCTCTGTTAAACGACCGAGGTGCTCACTTGAAATTCCCTCACCTTGATCTTCAATTTTAACTTGAACATATATATTGTCATCCACCATAGCCTCCTTAAGAGCAACATTGATATTACTGCCTTCCTGACAATATTTAATGGCATTATCGATAATATTAATAAATACTTGAATCATAGAATCACTGTTAAGAGAGATGATTTTTTTATTATAATGATCATCTAAAATTACTTTTAAATTTTTATCTTCTATTTTTTTATTTAAGTTATCAATGGCGCTTTGAACAACTTTTACAATTTCTACTTCTTTAAACTGAAGAGGCTTATCTTCAGTTTCATATTTACTTAATAGCAATAAATCCTCAACCAACCTTGTCATCCGCCATGCTTGATCTTCCATAATATCCAAAAATTTATGAGTGGTCGTTTTATCAAGATTAATATCATTCTTTATAGTCTCAATATAACCTACAATAGAGGAGAGGGGTGTTCGTAATTCGTGACTAACATTGGCAACAAAATCAGTTCGCATTTTTTCATAACTATAGAGCATTGTTTGATCTGTTAGCATCATAGTTAATTCAGAATCTGAGCCATCATTTTCATGAAAAAAAACAAGATCAGCTATAAAATACCAATCTTCAAAATTAGATGGTTGAAATTCAACTTTGAAATCTTTTTTTTCACTAAACGCTTTATTAATAAAGATATTTAGATCTGTAGATCTAATTACAGTATTGATATCCCTTCCTTCTTCAAGAAAAAGAAATTTTTGTTTAGCAAAATTATTATAGTAAGTGACATTCCTATCAATATCGATAACAATTGTAATTAAAGGTGTTTTATCTAGTGCCCTTTTTATGTTTTTTTTCATATTTTTTTAACTTGGGCCAATCATCATCACTTAAAATATATCCTACACATTTTTTTGATCCACATTTACAAATATGATCCTCAAAATCACTATCAAAAGGATATCCATAATTATAAGTTAGCTCTGCATCTTTTTTAATATTCTTTATGGCATATATCCAGATTTGATTATCAGTAATTTCCACTTCACAATTTGGATTACAAGAATGATTAATGAATCTTGCATAATTCCTTAAAACACCGCCATCAATATCATATTTTTTATTGAGTTCAAAAACATACACCATGCCATTTTTCTTATTTTTTTCAGCCTTTTTTAACTGAATATCTGCACGGCGATCACCTTCTTTTTTTGTAACCTTGTCTCCAATATATTGGATAACTTGATCACCTTTTTTAATATTAGATAAAGCAAAAAGACCAGAGCCATGTAGGTATGATTTTTTTTTATACCATACTTTTTGCATAGAGATTTATTAGATGTTTTTATTTGATATTCAAGAAATTACTGGTTATTTTTAAATGAAATAAAAGTTTAACAAAATAAATTTATTTTAGGATATGAAAAATACTATCTTCAGTAAAGTTTTAGCTGAATTTATTGGCACATTCTTTCTTGTATTAACCGTTGTTGGTAGTGGGATCATGGGAGAAAATTTATCTGATAATTTAGCTCTCACTCTTCTTGGTAATTCTATTGCAACTGGTGCAATTTTATTTGTTATAATTACAATGTTTATAAATATATCAGGTGCATACTTTAATCCTGTTGTTATTATTAGTGATTATATTAATGGAAAAATATCTCTAAACATATCAACAATATTCATACTTGCTCAAATAATAGGAGGAGTTTTAGGATGCCTACTTTCTAATATTTATTTTGAAAAAGAGATTTTTGAATGGTCAACTAATCAGCGCTATAGTTTTTCAACTTTTATATCTGAAATTGTAGCCACATTCGGTCTTATATTAACTATTATTATTATAGGCGCAAAAAATAAAGAAAAACTAGCTGTAGCGGTTGCATTGTACATAACAGCTGGCTATTGGTTTACATCTTCAACTAGTTTTGCAAATCCTGCAGTTACAATTGCAAGAATGTTTACAGATACTTTTACAGGCATTCATCCCGCGAGTGTTTTATACTTTATTCTAGCACAGGTAATTGGAGCACTAGTTGCATCATTTGTTGGAAAATTTTTTATATATTCAAAAAAATATTAAATCACTCACAACTATATCAACAAAATATACGGCAGAAAAAGAATAGTGTGAGTGATGTTAATTTAATAATGATTTAATTTTACAAAAATATGAACAAAATATTATTATTTAAATTTTTATAAAATAAAATTATATATTTGAAATTAATCTCCAAAATTAATTATTAATTCCTTTAATTTATATTTAATTAAATCTCTTACTTCTCTGAATTTATTTAATTGATGATCAGAAAAATTTTCTGATGCAGGGTCTTCAAGTGGGATTGGGATAACAATAGCATCAGAATTTAATAAAGGGCATACTTCTTCTTTACATAAAGGAATAACGTAATCTAAATTATTTATAAAATCATCATTCAAGCTTTCAAAATCTTTGGAAGAGTGATTAGAAATATCGATATTTATTTCCTTCATAACTTCAATTGCAAGGGGGTTAACCCTTGACGGCATTGAACCTGCACTTTGGAATTCAATATTTGGGAAAAGTGCTCTTGCAATGCCCTCAGCCATTTGACTACGAGCTGAATTTGCAACACACATAAATAAAATTTTTTTCATTAATAAATTATGACAAGTAGTAAGTGTATCCAATTATAAAAAGTGGAATTTGTAGACCAAAGTTAGTCATCAACGCTCTGTCTTTAGTTATTAAGCCAGCAATAGACCAACCGATAGCCCCCAAACCATGAATAAAAATATTGACAGGATAATTATTTAGATTGGTTAGAAGTATTCCAGTTAAAATTAAAATTGTACTTAACCACTTTAAATTGTTTGTTGTAATAAGACTCATTGATGCTCCTAAAATTAATTTATTTATATATTTCTTATATTACAGTAATTTGAAATTTTGTTTAAATGTAACAAATTTGTAACATTCCTTTATTTTTTTTTTAAAAGTTCTATAAGCCCCCGATGTTTGGATTAAAAAGTAGCTCTTTATTTAGTGATACAAAAAAACTTGAGCGAGAAATTGATGGATTTGTCGATATTCTCTCGGAGGTTGGCTTAGTATTTAAAAGTATTGTACCAACCTATCTCAACCATTCAGCCAATGGTAAATTTGATGAAATGGTTGAAAAAGTTAAAGAAATGGAGAGTAAAGCAGATAAAATAACAAAAGAAGTGGAGCACACATTATATGAGGAAACGCTCATCCCTGATGCACGAAGTGATGTGTTACGTCTTCTCGAGCATATGGATGAATTAATTGGTATGTACCAAGGCAACTGTTATCACTTCTCTATTCAAAAACCACATTTTCCAAAAGAGTTTCATGAAGATCTAATCGAATTAACTGAAACAGTTGTTAATTGTGTAGAAGCTTTATGCTTAACAGTACGTTCGTTTTTTCGTGATATTAAAAGTGTTCGTGATAACGGACATAAAGTTACATTTTATGAAAAAGAATCAGATATAAAATTCAGTTCTTTAGCAAGAAGAATTTTTGATTCCGAACTACCTTTAGATCAAAAAATGCATCTTCGATATTTTGTCGAAAAAATTGATCGTATTTGTGATCAAGCAGAAGATATTGCTGATGAAGTTCAGATCTATGCAATTAAACGATCCGTTTAATAATTAATGGACATCTCCATCATTATTTTTCTTTTAGGTGGATTATTTCTTGGATGGTCTTTAGGTGCAAATGATGCGGCTAATGTTTTTGGAACAGCAGTTGGAACACGAATGGTGCGTTTTAAAACCGCTGCTATTGTGTGTAGTATTTTTATTATACTCGGTGCTATCATTAGTGGGGCAGGGACAACTGAAACTTTAGGTAAGTTAGGTTCCATCAATGCACTGCCTGGTGCCTTTGCTGCTTGTGTTGCTGCAGGAATATCTGTGTACCTCATGACAAAAGCTGGCTTACCTGTATCCACAACACAAGCTATTGTTGGGGCCATTGTTGGATGGAATTTATACACAGGATCAGCAACTAATATAAAAGTTCTCATTACGATTTTAGGAACGTGGGTATTATGTCCAGTTATTTCAGGACTAATCGCCATGGGTTTTTTCACCCTAACAAAAAATTTTATTTTAAAGAGAAAATTACATATTCTACGACTAGATGCATACACACGAACAGCTCTTTTATTAGCAGGTGCTTTTGGTGCCTATAGTTTAGGAGCAAACAATATTGCTAACGTAATGGGTGTATTTGTTCCTATATCGCCGTTTACGGATATTTCTATTTCTAGTTTTTTTGTTTTTAGTTCGAAGGAGCAATTATTTTTACTTGGAGGATTAGCTATTGCAGTTGGTGTTTTTACATATTCTAAAAAAGTTATGTTCACTGTGGGTAACGATTTATTAAAGATGTCACCTGTTGCCGCTTTTATTGTTGTTATCTCCCACTCTATTGTTTTATTTTTATTTGCCTCTCAAGGTATTAGTAATTTTTTGCAATCAATTAATTTACCTTCTATTCCCTTGGTTCCCGTTTCAAGCTCGCAGGCTGTTGTTGGTGCTGTGATTGGGATTGGTCTATTAAAAGGAGGAAAAGAAGTGCAATGGTCTGTTGCTGGCAGAATTACAATTGGTTGGTTTACGCTTCCTATAATTGCAGCATTAATATCAATGATACTTTTATTTATTCTCTCTAATATTTTTAACTTAACAGTATCTTTTTAATTTACAGCTCGGTACGCTGTTATAAAATCTTCTTGAACTTTAGTTTCTATCGCCCCTTTTCTTCTTTCTCTCACAAGTTGAATTGCATCTTTTTTTTCATAGCCAAAATCAACTAACAATATTGCAGCAATTGTTCCTGCTCTTCCCTTGCCACCTCGACAATGAAAAACAACATTTGATCCCTCCATAAGTTCATTTTTAAGTAATACTTTTGTTGTCTCCCATTTAAATTTAAAATCCTGATTGGGCGCGCCTAAGTCTTGAATGGGTAAGTGATACCATTTCAAATGTTGTCGGTAAATTTTTTCAACAAACAATTTTTTATCACATAACTTTTCAAATTCTTTATCTTCCACAAAAGAAGTAATTGAACTACATTGGTTTTTTGAAAATAGCTCTAGTTGTGATGCAAGAATATTGTCATCAAATTTTCCTTGATCATTTAAACCAGGAAAAGAAGTTAAAACTATTTTACCAGCAAATTTATTTGAGTCGATAAAATCACATGCATCAAACATTCTTAGTTTGCAGATGCTTGAAATGAATTTTCTACATATTGTCTAAAATGCTCAACTGATGGTGTTGCTTTATTAAGTATTTTTGCCTGATCATCATACCGACGCATTTCAACAGCTTCTTTCATTTGTGGTTTGTTGATAAATTCGTCTGCTTCCTCTTTTGTGAAAATGCCACCCTGTACCTTAAGTGACTCTTTGGATGCTTCAGATAATTGATCATAGTACCCATCTTCTATCGCAGCAAGATATCTCTTTGAAGCAACGTGCGCTCTGATGGGAAGTGTTACTTCTTCACTAAAATATTTTGACAAATAGTCAGCTCCTAAATCTTCATGGACACCGTCTTTACCTTCATGAATTGGATCTTTATCTTCGTATAAAAGATGACCAATATCATGTAGCAGTGCTGCTGTAATAAAGGCATCAGATTTGTTATTTTGCTCTGCTAGTTCGGCACATTGAAGTGCATGCTCTAATTGCGTGACATCCTCATTACCATACTGAATGTCCGATCCTTTTTTTTCTAGTAATTCGAGCAAATAATCAACGACATTCTCAGACATACTTGTGTTTTAACTTATTAGGATTTTTTTTTCAAATATAAGTTAAACCATTTGATAACACTCTTAGAAAGATTTAAGAAGAATAGAAAAAATTTCATGGACAAAAAACTTTTAACTCCAGGACCTTTAACAACTTCCATGAGCACAAAAGAGGCAATGCTTCATGACTGGGGTTCACGCGATCAAAAATTTATAGACTTAAATCAATCCATCAGAGACTCTTTAATCAAGTTGATTGATGGAGAGGGAAACTATCAATGTGTGCCTATGCAGGGAAGTGGCACTTTTGCTGTTGAGTCCATGATAAGTTCGTTGACCTCAAAAGATGCTCATATTCTAATTTTAATTAACGGTGCCTACGGGCAACGAATGAAAAAAATGTGCTCTTATTTGGGTCGAAACATAATTGAATACGAGGTTGCGGAACATGAGCCTCATGATATAAAAAAATTAGAAGACATCATTAATGCAAACCCACAATTAACCCATGTTTTTGCTGTTTATTGTGAAACAACATCAGGTATTCTTAATCCTATTGAAGATATTGCAAGTTTGGTTGAGAAAAAAAACTTATCTTTGTTTATAGATGCGATGAGTGCCTTTGGAGCTCTTCCTCTTAGTAGTAAAGACATTACTTTTGATGCTGTTGCAGCATCATCTAATAAATGTTTAGAGGGCGTGCCGGGTGTTGGATTCATTTTAATGAAAAACCAAGTCATAGAAAATGCAAAAGGAAATTGTCATTCATTAAGTTTGGATTTGTATGATCAATGGACAGCAATGGAAAAAAATAAACAATGGCGTTTTACCCCGCCAACACATGTATTAGCCGCATTCAATCAAGCAATTGCTGAACATCAAAAAGAAGGTGGAATTAAAGGGCGACACGAAAGATATAAAAATAATTGTAAGATAATATGTGATGGAATGAAAGAGATTGGCTTTGAACAACTCTTACCTGATGAGTTGCAAGCACCAATCATCATAACTTTTAAACAACCAAGTGATCCAAACTTTAATTTTCAAAAATTTTACAATGCTCTTAGTGATAAAGATTTTCTAATTTATCCTGGAAAATTAACTGTCGCTGATACTTTTCGTATTGGATGTATTGGTAATTTAAATGAAGAAGATATGAGAGATACACTTACAGCTGTTAAAGAGGTAATCAGCGATTTAAAGATAAGTTTATGAGTAGTTCGGATGCGGTTGAAATTCCTTTAATTAAAGCTACCAATGAAACACTTAAAGGGTATGGGTATTTAATCGACTCATATGAAAATAGTGATATTGAAGTTGTCACTTGGCCCAAACAGGGTTGGCGTAAAATTGATGAAGGTACAGGCAATGAAGGTGGGAGTACAGAAGGATCCTTCGATGCTTGGTGGGAAGGAAGTACACTGTACGGGCAAAATAATGCTGTTCAACATAACAGCGACTATGAAGTAGATGGGAAATACATACTTGGTCATTCCCTACCTCCTGATAGTGAAGCTACAACAAAATACATACCGCCAAAAAATATTTATATTTGGCATGTTAATTATCATCCTGATGGCGGACAGCTTTTTTATCCATCAGTTAAAACTCCTTTTATTTCACCCTTAGCCTTACCAGGAGATGATGTGCAAGTTGGTGATTTTAAAGCTTTTTATTTTGATGGTTCGCAAGGATTATACATTCATCCTAACATATGGCATGAAGGAGTTTTCCCAATTGAAGAAAAAAGTTCTTTTCAGGGCCGGCAAGGCAAAGTGCATGCAAGAGTGAGTATTGATTTACAAAAAGAATTTAAAAAATATATTTTTTTTAAAACGTCTTTAGAATAAATATTTATTTTTTTTCAATAACAAAAATTTCATTATTAAAATAAAGACCTTTATTTTTAGTAACTATTTTTTGAACAACATCTTCATAATTTTTAGATTTTTCAACATTCATCACTTTATCATCATCGATTTGATTAACATAAATAGATGCATTCCAAGCTGAAAATATTAACGATGTTGCTATGCTCCCACTTAACTCATTAGGTAAAGCTCTAAGTTTACATTTAATAATCTTTTTATCTCTAAAATTTAATTTAGATAATAAATTTTTATCTAAATTTTTTTTCAAATAGTGAATTATAGAATTGCTTAATGAAGGAAATGGATTTTCTTTTGGCCAGATTTTTTTTATAATTTTATTAGCTGGATCATTCCCTGAGGCGTGAATAGTTAATAATTTACCTTTAGGTTTTAGAGCATCAATCATAGGGTGTATGACATATTTTACTTTTTTTTCTGCTGAAATTCTTGACCTATAAGGTTGTGAAGCAATTATTAGATCAAATTTATTTGCACCATTATTTATTCTAGGAATTAATTCATTCACATTAAATTCTTGATCTTCTCTATATATAATCATTACAGATGGCTCTTTATAAGTTGGATTGCCATTTTTTTTATTAATTTCAATATTCCATTTTTTTTCTAAAAAAGAATTTTGACTTCTTAATTGTTCTGCAAAATCAAGTGAGGTATCTCCTTTAAGCTTAACAACATGCCAATTAATCTTCTTCTGTTTTGCAGGATTATTAGATTTTAGATTTGCTGCTTCAGCATAATGCAGGTTTGATATAACAAATACTGTATTTTTGTGTTCAATAAATCTATCTGGTAATTTTTCTAAACCAAGTCTTACATCCTCTATACTAATTTCCTTTGTAGAAACGAAAAGAGGTATATTTGGTTTTGCTTCATGACATTGTCTCATTACATTCATTAATAATGATCCGTCACCCATGCCTGCATCAAATATTTTAATGCCAGGTTTTGTTGGTTTAATTTTATTTATGTGAGGACGAATGAAATCAGCAATCTGATTTTTTTCATTAGTTGTTGTAACAAACAGCAAATATTTTTGCCTGTTATCATAAAATCTAAAATTTTTTTTCATTCTAAAACAATCCCATTAGTTTAGCAGACGAGATAAAAGCATCTTTATTCCCAATAAAATTTTTACCTCTTTCACCTAAGAAAGCATCATCTACAATATTATTCCACTCTTGAACAGGAACTTTTATTTCATTTAAGTTTAATGGAACTTCCAAAGAACGCATAAATTCACTTAATTTTAAAGATGAATTTTCTAAATTATCATTAAAGATTAATTGTAATCTTTCTTCAGCAATTTTATCTATTCCAATCATGCTTCTAGTAACAATCGGAAGGGTAAATGAACAAGCAATACCATGTTGAATACCATAATTTAGAGTAATTGGATAAGACAAGTTATGAGCAATAGCAGTTTTAGTATTTGAAAATGCTAATCCTGCATGAACACATGCACGCGCAATATTAGCACGTAATTCAATATTTTTTAAATCTTTTGCTAGTAATGGTAAATTTTCTAAAACCAATTTTGATGCTTGAATTGCATGTGATGCTGAAACTGGATTAGCGTTAACATTCCATATACTCTCCATCGAGTGTGACAATGCATCTAAACCAGTTGAAATTGTAAGACCAAGAGGTTTGTCAATCATAATTGATGGATCAATAATTGCTTTTTCTGCGTAAAGTGTTTTATGTGCTAAAGAAAGTTTGTTATTTTTTTCTTTATCCCAGATTGTAGCCCAACAAGTAAGTTCACTAGACGTGCCAGATGTCGTAGGAACAGCAATAATTTTAATAGGATTTTCAACTTTCGGATTTTTTTTATTTCTTACAAAATCAGTTAAGTATTCCTGTTTATCTCTAAAAGCAGCAATGGCTTTTGCTGTATCTGTTACAGAACCTCCGCCAATAGCTAGAATATAATCAACAGTTTTATTGATTGAGGCAAATTTATTTTGAAGTTCTAATATATCTTTATAGTCTGGGTTAGGTTGAACATCTGTCATAATAGACAGTGGCGGATTAGAGGAAGAACTCAACTCATCACTATATTTTTTAAAAATTTCTTCTGGGTGAGTAATAATTATATAGGATTTATTTTTAAGTGCTGAATGTACTTCTTTAAATTTATTTTCACCAAATATAATCTCTACCGGATTATAGTAACTCCACATTTTGTTAAATTGATTTTGCAGCTTTGGACAAAATTGTCATTTTTTCAATTGCTTGCTCTCTTGTAAAGAATCCTAAACCACAATCTGGGGCAGCAATTAAACGATGCTCATCAATATGTTCTAAAGAGTCTTTCATTCGAGTTCTCACTTCCTCTACAGACTCCATTCTGCTTTTAGCAATATCAATAAATCCAAAAATAACTTTTGTTTTTTTAAATTTTTCTAAAAGATTTAAATCATTATGTCTGTGAGAATCCTCCAAAGATACTTCATCAATAGTAGAGTCATCAACTAAAGTAGCAATTCTATCATATGCATCTAAGTCTGCTTTTTTATATCCTTCAGAGTCAAGACAGTTTGGATAACCGCAACAGATGTGACAAACCCTTTGAACATCTTTAGGGATTCCGTGCATCATTCTCTCTAAGTTCTCCATGCCATATGTATTAGCTTCTTCTGGTTTTCTTGCAAAAACCGGTTCATCAATTTGAATATATTTACAACCAGCATCAACGAGTGCTTTTATTTCTTCGTTTAGAGCTAATGCTAAATCAAAACCCAGTTTTTTAAGATCGTCATAATAGTTGTTTGCAATTGAGTCGGTTATCGTCATAGGGCCAGGAAGAGTAATCTTTACCGGATTTTTAGTAAATTGTTGAGCGCTTTTCCAGTCTAATGGCATGCGTATCTCTTTACTTGAAACCGGACCAATTATTGTTGGAACACTTGCTTCAAAAGCACCTTGTCTTACTGACTTATAAGTTACTTCTTCAAAGCTTATATTATTTAAAAAACGACATTGATGGAAAACATAACTTTCTCTTCTTACTTCCCCATCTGTTGGTATATCAATACCAGCATTAACTTGATCTATTATAACTTCTTTAATTGCATCTAAAAATAAGTTTTCTACATCATCACCAGCTTTCTCTATTGCTTTTTCGTAAGCACCAGGTGACCAATTTGCCAATAATCCTTTAGCAGCTTTTTTTTCTTCTTCAGATTTAGTACCTAAAAACCAATCATTAATAGGAGTATTTTTTGGTTTTGGATAAGCGCCGATGGTAGTTGTAATTAGAGGCATAATATATTCTCCGTTGATTCTTATAAATAAAACAGCGGCTTTTATAAAGCCGCTGCAATAAAAAGTTAATAATTAATCAATCTTTTTTATAAAAGATCGTTTATTTCTTCCATCATCTCTTCTTGAAGATCACCCATATCATCAGCACTACCAGTAGCAATTTCCTCAGTGTAATCATAGATTACTTGAGTGATTGCTAGTCCGTTTTCACCAGGATATGCAAACCAATCTGCTAAGAGTGGAAGTTGATCAACTGCAGTAAGTTTATTTGGATTTGCACTATAGAAATCACCTAATAAATCATTAGCTGCTTTGTTTGGTGGAACATAACCAGTAGTTTCAGCAACTAATGCTGCACCAATACCTGAAGTAATAAACTTCAAGAATGTCCAAGCTGCGTCTACTCTTGCAGGATCATCAGAAGTAGAAGTTAACATTGCTGCATTTCCACCTGCTGGTAATCTTGCTGGAGTTCCATTGTTTACGCCTGCCATTCCAGGGAATGGAGCTGTCTTAAGGACGAAATCTGCTTTTGCTGCATTTACTGAACCTAAGCTTGAAGTCGACCAGAACATCATGCCAATAGTGCCTGCATTAAATGCCGCTTGACCATCAGCAATTGAATAGTTAGGCATGTTACATCCGCTCATAATATCATGCATTTGTTGTAAAGTTGCTAAACCAGCATCTCCGCCTAAGTTAACTTTTCCATCTTCAACAATTTTAACATTTTGAGTATGCATTAATGCTTGGTGGAACCAGTTACCTGTAATGTTCCAACCGAAATATAAAGTTCCACTTCCAGCTGCTTCTAATTTTCCACAAGCATCAATAACTTCATCCCAGTTAGTTGGAATGCTATCTATGCCTGCTGCAGCTAATAAATCCATATTATAGTATCCAACAGGAGTTGATACAGAAAATGGTAAACCATAAACTTCGCCACCGAATGTTGAAAGACTTAACATTGCAGAATGGTAACCGTCTTTTTCAAAATCAGCTTCTTTTGCAATGAATGGTTCTAAAGATTTTGCAATACCTTTATCTACTAGAGGAGCTTGTCTGTTAAGACCCTGCATTGTAACATCAGGTAGATTACCAGAAGTTGCTTCTCTTAAAATTGTAGCAGTTGCATCTTCATAGTTTTCGTAAGTTGCTCTAAACTTTACTTGAATATCTGGATGTGCTTTTTCAAACTCTGGCATAATAGCTTGATAAGTAACATCAAATAAACCTGAGTAAGGATAAGCTACTTCTATTTCTATAGACTTCGCTGAATTAACTGAACCATAAAAACCAAAAGCTAATATGGCTGCTAATCCTGTAATTAATTTTTTCATCTAATCCTCCCAATTATATTTAAAAATTGTAGTTTTTTAACATGAAGATAAAAATCAATTAGTATTAATTTTTAATAATTTTTAAAAAAAAAGTATTTTTTCCACAGAATGATAAATTTTTATATAAAAACTAAGGTTTTTACCAAGGTAGGGAGAAAGTCTTAACATTAGTAAAACTCTTCATCGCTTCAATAACACCCTCTTTGTAACCCAGTCCTGAATCTTTAATTCCCCCAAAAGGAGACATTTCAATTCTATATCCAGGTACTTCCCAAATATTGACAGTTCCAACATTTAAGTTTTGAATATATTTTTTTGCTCTCATAAAATTATTAGTGCACACCCCTGAAGATAATCCAAAAGCAGTTGAATTTGAGATCTTGATGACAGATTCATCATCATTGGGAACGCGTATAATTGGAATAACAGGTCCAAAAGTTTCTTCCAATACTAATTCACTTTTAGGATCAACATTATCAATTACTATAGGAGGCAATAACGCCCCTTTTCTTCCAGGATGATATAAAATTTTCGCACCATCTGCTTCTGCCATAGAAACTCTTTTATCAAATAGTTCAGCTGCTTGAGCATTAACAACGGTACCTAAATCAGTTTCCATGCTCATTGGATCTCCAAACTTAATTTTTTTAGCTCTTTCCAAAGCCATTTCAACAAACTGATCAGCAATTTTTTCTTGAACAAGAATTCTTTTAACTGCAGTACAGCGTTGTCCTGAATTTTTTGTTGCACCAGTTACTGCTAATTCAACAGCTTTCTTTAAATCATCTGAATCTAAATCATTTAAAACAATTAGGGGATCATTTCCGCCAAGTTCAAGAACAGTTCTTTTGTATCCTGCCTGTTCAGCAATTAGTTTTCCAACACCAACACTTCCCGTAAAAGTAATAAGATCAATATTGGGATTTTTTATCATTTCTGAACCGATATCTTGTGGCCATCCTGTAACAACAGAAAACATTTCTGGTGGTAGACCAGCTTCATACAAAACATCAGCAAGAACCATTGCTGTTAATGGAGTTAACTCTGTCTGTTTGCAAACTGTACAATTATTCGTTGCAATAGAAGGTGCAATTTTGTGAGCCACCATATTTAAAGGGTGATTAAATGGTGTTATTGCCGAAATAGCTGTTAATGGTTCTCTTATTGTAAATATCTTTCTAGCTTTACCGTGTGGAGTTAAATCACATGAAAAAATTTCTCCATCATCATAAATACACAATTGTGCTGTTAAAGAAAAAACATCAAATGCTCTGCCGACTTCATACAATGAGTCTTGTTTTGAAATTCCAAGTTCTAAGGTAATAATATCAGAAATCTCTTCTTTTCTTTTTACAAGTACCTCAGCTGCAGTTTGAAGTATTTTTTGTCTTTCATATCGTGTAAGCTTTGATTGATAATTTGCTGCAATTTCAAGGGCCTGTCTTGCATGTTCAGCATTTCCTGCAGGAACAGTACCAATGACTTCACCCGTAAAAGGATACTCAACATCAATTGTTTTTTCAAAAGTTACTTTTTTGCCAGCAATTCGCATAGCTTCATTAATCATTTTCTTTTCCATTACAGAGCTCCATTAATTGCATAGTAGAACGCATCATAATTATATAACTGTTTTTCATTATTGTAATTTTGTATTTTTAGATTTGATATAAAAGGCACTTCTCGCTCATGCAAACCACCATGGGAACGTAAAGGTTCATTTAATCCAGAAAGATTATGTTTATCTTCCGATGATCCAATGGTCATAAATTCTGAGGACATACATATTATATCACCCATTCGATCAGGTGGAAGATTGTATGTATTGCAACCTTCGTCTTTGGTTAACACTACCTCTATATCCTTAATTTCTTTAATTGATTTTATAACGTCATTAACTTTAGTTTTATCTTCAAGATAAATTGTTGCAAATGAACCTAATGATCCATGATGAACAACGTAAGGATCAGTTATTGGTAAAATAACTTTTACTACATTTGGTTCAAATTTTTTATCCAGATAATCTTGTAAAAAAATTGCATTGGGTGAACCATCGTCTTTTGATTTAGGTTTCATACCATGATCAGCCGTAATAATTATTGATACATCGCCCTTATTTAAAAGACCAATATATTTATCAAACATAGCATAAAACTTATTAGCCACTTCATTTCCTGGTGCATACTTATGTTGAATATAATCTGTTGTAGATAAGTATATTATATTTGGTTTAAATTCCTCAAGTAGTTTTACTCCAGCTGCCATGACAAATTCGGAAAGACCTTGGGAGTATACTTCCGGAACAGGCATTCCTAACCATTCATTAACATTATCAATACCATTATGTTCTTTTGTTGCCTGATCAGATTTTTCCGCTGAAAAACATATTGCTCGATTATCATCAAATCCTAAACCATTTCCCAAAAGAGTTCTAAGTTTATCTTTTGCAGTAACAAGAGCAATCTTTGATCCAGAATTATAAAATTTTTCAAATATTGTTGGTGCACGCATATATTTTGGATCATTCATCATTACTTCTTCTCCTGTTTCAGGAGTATAAAAAAAATTACCACATATTCCATGAACAGAACTAGGTTGCCCTGTTACAATTGATATATTATTTGGATTTGTAAAACTTGGGATAGCACTATGAACAAGTAAACTCTGTCCATTAGAAATTAATGCATCAATATTAGGTGTAAGATTTAGTTTTGATGCCTCTTCAAGATACTCTTTTTGGCTTCCATCAAGACAAATAACTATAGCTGTCTTAGAAAATGTGCTTGGATATTCTCTGTTATTAATTACTAAATTTTCAGACACAATGATTAATATATAATTTAAAAATTGAATTTATAGTTATATGTTCCTTAAACTCAATAATAATTTATTTTTTTGTTCATAAAATTTAGATAAAAATGAAATAAATTTATTTAAAAAATCATAAAATTTAATACAAAGTATATATAAAAAAGGGGGGGATCAAATGGGCACAATATCACTTAAAAATATTTCAAAATCATTTGGATCTACCCAGGTATTAAAAGATCTAAACGTAGATATAACAGAAGGTGAATTTTTAACATTAGTTGGTCCATCTGGTTGTGGCAAATCTACCTTGCTTCGAATTATAGCAGGTCTTGAGCAACAAACTTCTGGTGATGTTTTAATTGATAATAAAAATGTAAACAGAATTAGAGCTAGTGAAAGAGACCTAGCAATGGTATTTCAATCTTATGCTCTGTATCCTCATCTTACAGTAAGAAGAAATTTAGAAACCCCTCTTAGACTTAGAGATTATAGTTCATTTGAAAGATTACCTTTAATTGGAAATTTGTCTCCAAATAAGAAACAAAAAACAGAGTCTATAAATCAATTAGTCAGTAAAACTTCTGAGACACTTAAGATATCTGAGCTACTTGATAGAAAACCAGGTCAACTATCTGGTGGTCAAAGACAGAGAGTAGCTCTTGGTAGAGCAATGGTGAGAGAGCCTGTTGCATTTTTGATGGATGAGCCTCTGTCAAATTTAGATGCGGCACTTAGAGTTCATATGAGATCAGAGTTATCAGAGCTTCACAATTCTCTTAAAACTACATTTGTTTATGTAACACATGATCAAGCTGAAGCATTAACAATGTCTTCTCGTATGGCTGTTATGATTGATGGAAATTTATTACAACTTGATACCCCTCAAGAAGTATATGATAATCCTTCATCGCTAAGTGTGGCTCAATTTGTAGGAAGTCCTAAAATTAATATTTTTAAAGGTTCATCAGATTCAAGTGGAACTGTAAGCTTGCTAAATCTCACCTTAAAAAGAAAAAGTTCAGAATCAAATCTAGAGCTAAATATTGGTATTAGACCTGAACATTTAGAAATTACAAATCAAAGTGATGAAAATACTTTTAGTGCAACAGTTTCTTATAGAGAGAATCTAGGGTCAGATATTTTCTTTCATGTAAATACAGAAGATGGAATGAATAAAATAATTGTTAGAGGTATACCGCAATTAACACATGAGATTTCTAGTGGTTCAAAAGTAAACATTAGAAGAGTTTCTAATAAAGCTTTATTATTTAATAAAGAAGGAAAAAGGGTTCAATTTAATAATGCATAATTCCAAAGCACATATTTGGTTTATTGCGCCT
>CACFVT010000021.1 GCA_902569865.1 uncultured Alphaproteobacteria bacterium
TTGTTGGTGAGGCTATAAAAATCCTTTCATTTTCAGGCAAATAAATTAAATAAGTTATTAAGGATTGAATCTTTTTATTAACCTCGCTAGAAAATTCATTATATAATAATATTTTTTTTTGTAATTTATTGTTGCTTAGCTCACTAATAACTTTAATTTCATATTCTATATTTTCATTAACAAAATAGGCGATATTATAAAAAGAATTTTCATCTTTTTTTATAAAATTTACAATTTTATCATTTCTAATACCTCTACCTTTTATACAAAGAGATAATGCTTCTAATAAATTTGTCTTTCCACACCCATTTTTTCCAAATAAAACATTACATTTATCTGAAAATTCAAGTTGAAACTCATTAAAGTTTCTAAAGTTGTTAAGTTGAATATTTTTAAAATAGCCCAATAATTAAACTCTCATAGGCATTAGAACATATATTAAATCAGGATTAGTTTTTTCCTTCGCAATTATAGGAGATGAATTATCCATAAACGATAATTGTATTTCATTTTCTTTAAGATTTTCTAACATGTCCATTATATATTTAGCATTAAAACCAATCTCAATTTCTTTACCTTCAAAATCAGCTTCAATATCCTCTGTAGCACTGCTATTATCTTTATTGAATGTGCTTAAGTTAACCATATTTTTGAAAAGTTTAAATTTAATTACTGGAGATTTTTCATTAACAATTGTGCTTACTCTATCAACTGCAGAAAGGAGGTTTAATCTATTAACAAGTAAATTTTCATTATTATTTTTCGGAATCACTCTCTTATAATCTGGAAAAGTTCCATCTATAAGTTTCGATATTAAAATCAACTTACCTATATAAAAAATTATTTTATTTGAATTAATTTCTATCTGAATATCATCAGAGTTTTCTGATAAAAGTTTGTATAGCTCATTTATTGTTTTTTTTGGAATAATTACTCCGTTAATATCATCAATTTTTGTTGAATTAGGAATTGAGAGTTTAGCTAATCTATGACCATCTGTTCCAACAAAAGTTAACATACTTTTATCATTTTCATTATTAATACTGAAATATAAACCATTAAGAAAATATCTTGTCTCTTCATTTGAAATCGCAAATTTTGTTTTATCTATCAAATTAAATATATTCTCTGCTTTGGTTGTTAATTTATTTCCTTCAATTTTAGATTCTATTAATGGAAAATCTTCCTTTGGCAAACATGCTAGAGAAAACTTAGAAACTCCTGACCTTAAAGTTAGTATTTTCCCATCATTTGAAATAATTTCTATTTTACTTTGATCATGAAGTTTTTTGATTATATCATATATTAACTGTGCATTAATTGTTGTTGCTCCTTTTTCAATTACCTCACAATTGATATTTTCTTTTATTGAAATATCCATATCAGTTGAAGACATTGTTAACTCATTATTTTTAGCCTCTATTAGAATATTAGATAGAATAGGTAATACATTTTTTCTATCAACAATACTTTGTAAATGGGTAAGTGATCTAAAAATAGTTTTTTTTTCAATTACAAACTTCATTAAACAAATATAAATAAATTTATATTAAGAGTCTATAAGTCTTTTAAGAAGTTCAATATCTTCATTGAAATTTATATCTTGTAGTTTCAATTCTTCTATTTTTTTAACCGCATGCATTACTGTAGTATGATCTCTTCCACCAAATTTTCTACCAATTTCTGGTAAAGATCTGGAAGTAATTGATTTTGCTAAATACATTGCAATTTGTCTAGGTCTTGCTACTGAACGTGATCTTCTTGGAGAGTGCATATCAGTAATTCTAATATTATAATGTTCAGCAACTTTTTTTTGAATTTCTTCAATTGTAATTTTTTTATTTGAAGATTTCAGTAAATCTTGGAGAACTACCTGAGCAGTTTCAATAGTGATTTCTGTACCTACTAATGTAGCATGAGCTACCAATCTATTGAGAGCTCCTTCCATTTCTCTAACATTCGAAATTATCCTGTGCGATAAAAATTCAAGTACTTTAGGAGGAATTTCAACTCCTCTTTTTTGAGCCTTTTCAATTAGTATTCCAAGTCTGAGTTCATATGTTGTTGGATGTATATCTGCGACTAAACCACAACCTAATCTTGATTTTAATCTATCTTGAACACCATCTAAATCAGATGGTGATTTATCAGCAGAAATAACTATTTGTTTGTTTTGTTCTATTAATGCATTAAATGTATGAAAAAATTCCTCTTGTGTATTATCTTTACCGCTTATAAATTGCACATCATCTATCATTAAAACATCAATAGACCTGAATTGTTCTTTAAAAGCTGAAGTATCTTTATATCTTAAAGCACGTACAAACTGATACATAAACTTTTCAGCAGATAAATAGATAACTTTTCTATCGGGTTGTTGTTGTTTAATTTTCCATCCGATGGCATGCATAAGATGAGTTTTCCCTAAACCAACTCCACCATATAGAAAGAGAGGATTAAAAGAAACTTCATCTGCTTCTGCAACTCTCTCTGAAGCTGCAAAAGCTAATTCATTTGGCTTGCCAACTACAAAATTTTCGAATGTAAATCGTGGATCTAAGGGTGCGCCAAACTCATTAGGATATGATGAGTTTTGGTTAGTTCTAATATCCATTGATGATTTCCAGTGATTATCATTACTTTTTACTGTTCTAGCAGTGCCTGGGACTATTCTCCCTCCAGTCGGCTTTACAACAAACTTAATAACATCTATTTTTTTTGAATAATTCTTTGATTCAATTTTTATTTTATCAGAGTAATTATTTACTATCCAATCTCTTAAAAATTTAGTTGGTAAAGACAATGTGATTGTATCGTTATCAACTGATACATAGTTTAAATGTTTCAACCAATTATTATATGCACTTTCTCCTACTGTTTTCTTTAAATCTTTTTTTAAAGAGGCCCATTTAGTTTCATTAAATTCTTCAGTTGGATTCTGCATTAGCCCCCTAATAGTAATTGATTTTTTTCCAATAAATTTTACGTAAAAAAATCAAAGCCGTAAAACTATAACCGTAAATTATAATCACCAATTATAATAAAGATAATCAATACTCTTTACGCATTTTAATCAAGAATAAAAGAGAAAAAATTAAAAAAAAAAATTAATTTTTTTTGATTTGATTTGATAACGAGGATAACTTTCGGGACATATATTGTTTTTTCAATATCCCTTTTTTAACAGCTTTAGCCATGATTGAGTTAATCACTTGCAGAGATTTTGTTGCTTCTTCGGAATTATCAGCTTTTAGAGATTTGGTAAATTTATTTAGATTAGTTCTAATTTTACTAAAATATTGAGAATTAACAGTATTTTTAACTTTAGATTGAATTGATCTTTTTCTAGCTGATTTATGATTAGCCATTAAAAAAGCCTATAAATTTTATTAATTTAAAGTCAACTTTAATATTAAATCATTTTTGTATCTTAGAACAAAAAAAAGTAGAACGCCCATACAATACTTCTTTTTTAATGACGAAACCTTTGATTCTCTGGCCTTCTCTTCCATATACTTTAAAATTATTTTGAAAATTGCCTAAAGTACCCTCTGGAGACACATAATCGTTAATAGATGAGCCCCCATGTTTAATTGCTTTTCTTAATATTTTTCTTATAGATTTAATAATTGTATCAATGTGGTACTTTTTTAAACTACTTCCTTTTCTTAATGGAGATATTTTTGCATCAAACAATATTTCGGAGGCATAGATATTACCAATACCTGCTACTATATATTGATTTAGTAAAAGTTGTTTTATCAAAACTTCTGATTTACAAAACTTATGGTACAAATATTCTGTTGAGAGATTTTTATCTAAGGCATCAATACCCAATTTTTTAATATATCTGATATTATTTATTTTATCTGAATCAACTATATCAATAAACCCAAATCTTCTAGGATCATTATAAATTAATTTAATATTATTAAATTTAAACACTAAATGATCATGATTTTTTATTGGCATATTAATTTTTATAATTTTTAATCTACCTGACATACCTAAATGAATAATTACACTCATAGAGTTCTTAAAATCAATGATCACATACTTAGCTATCCTCCTCAATTTTATAATTTTATAATTTATTATTTTTTTTAATTCCAAATGAGGTACTGAATACCTAAGTTTTTTTGTATGAATATCAAGATTAATGACTTTTTTATTTTTTAATATATTTAAGCTCTTAACAGTGGTTTCTACTTCAGGTAATTCAGGCATAAAATGAGTAAAATATCAAATTTTGGTTATACAAAGGTCACAATTAAAGAAAAAACAAAATTAGTTCAAAAAGTTTTTTCAGATGTTGCTTTTAATTATGACTTGATGAATGATGTAATGAGTTTTGGAGCTCATAGACTGTGGAAAAGTAAATTTATAGATATAGTGAATCCTACTTATAGTGATAAAATTATTGATGTTGGATCAGGTTCAGGAGACTTAGTTTTAGAAATCCAAAAGCGATATTTAAATGCAAAAATAGATATTGTTGATCTAAATAAAGAAATGCTTGAAGAAGGAAAGAAACGTATAAAAAAAGGTAATGTCAGTTTCTATAAACAAAATGCTGAAAGCTTAAACTTTACTAATAATAGTTATGACAAATATGTTATTTCTTTTTGCTTAAGAAATATATCAGATATTGACAAATCACTTAAAGAGGCTTTTCGAATATTAAAACCTGGTGGACAGTATTATTGTCTGGAGTTTAGTAGACCAAATTCTTTTATTATCTCAAATATTTATTCATATTATAAATCAAATTTAATTCCTGCTTTTGGAAAGATATTTTCTAACAATCGAGATGCTTATAATTATCTAAGTGAAAGTATTGATATGTTCCCTAGCCAAGAAGATCTTAAAGAAAGAATGGGTAATGCAGGTTTTAAATCAATAAAATTTATAGACCTCTTTGATGGGATTGTATCAATTCACACAGGTTATAAATATTAGTGAAGATACTTTTTATTATTACTGGGTCAATTGCTGTATCAAAATGTTATGATATATTAAGTGCATTAAAAAAAAATAAAATTGAAGTAAATTGTTTAATAACAAATAACGCAAAAAAATTACTAAATACTTTAAAAATAAAGAAAAATATTTCTGGTAAAATTTATACTGAAGCAAGTGAAAAAAAAGAAAAGATGCTTCATATTAATTTATCAAGAAAAAATGACTTAATAGTGGTGTGTCCCTCAACAGCCAATACAATAGCGAAATTTGCAAACGGCTTTGGTGATAATTTAGCTTCAACAACTTTGCTAGCTGCAAATAAATCCATAATTTTTATTCCAGCTATGAATTCAATGATGTGGAATAATCCTTTAAATAAAAAAAACGTACAATATCTTAAATCGATAGGTGTAGAGTTTATTGGACCTAAAATTGGGAGACTTAAATGTGGTGAATATGGAATGGGCAGGATAGAGGATGCCAAACATATTGTAAGTATGTTGATTTCTAGAATTGGGACAAATAATCAGTTTATAAATAAAAAATGTCTTATAACTGCAGGACCCACTGTAGAAAATATCGATCCAGTAAGATATATCTCAAATTATTCCTCAGGAAAGCAAGGTTATGAAATTGCTAATCAACTAGCAAGAAAGGGTGCAGATATAATTTTGATTTCAGGACCAACAAATATTCAACCGCCTTCGAATGTAAAATTAATCAAGGTTAGAACTGCTGATGAAATGCTCATTCAAACAAATAAGTATAATAAAAAAATAGATATCGCAGTATTTTGTGCTGCTGTAGCAGATTTTAAAATAAGAAAAATAAGTTCAAAAAAAATAAAAAAAGATAAATTAAAATCACTAAAATTAATAAAAAATATTGATATTCTAAAAAAAATTTCAACTCAAAAAAAAAATAGGCCTAAATATATTGTTGGTTTTTCTGCTGAAACGGATAATAAAATATTAGCCAAAAGAAAACTAAAAGAAAAAAATTGTGATATGATAGTGTATAATAAAATAAGCAGAAAAAATAAAGTTTTTGATTTAGATGAAAATAAAATTTCTGTTTTGACAAAAAATAAAATTATAAATTATGCAAAATATTCAAAATTCAAATGTGCTACTTTAATTATAGATTCTATTTATAATGAAATAAAAAATAAATGAGTTACTCAGACTTAGAATATGAATTATTTTCTAGACAGTTTATTTTAAAAAATTTTAATGAAGAAAATATATTAAAATTAAATAACGCTAAAATAGTGATAGTTGGACTTGGAGGAATAGCTTGCCCTCTAGCACAATATTTAGTTTCGTCTGGTGTTAAAAATTTAACTTTTTTTGATGGTGATATGATTGAAAAAAGCAACTTAGGTAGACAAATATTATATACTTTAGAAGATGTAGGAAATTATAAAACTTTAGTTGCAAAAGATAAGCTATTAAAAACAAATCCACATTGCAATATAACTGCCTACCCACAATATTTAAAACAAGAAAATTTAAATTTATTATTGAACACAGACATAATAATAGATACAACTGATGATTGGCATACTTCAAAATTAATTAATAAATTTTGTTTGCAGAACTCGTTAAAATATATTTTTTCATCAGCAATTAATTATAATATTCAAATATGTCTTTTTGATAATAAAAAAAATCACGTTTGTTTAAATTGTTTGTTTCCAAACGAAGAAGATGCAGATTTACCAAGATGTGATACTGTTGGAATTTCTAGTATTTGTGCTGGTATTGCTGGATTAGTAACAGCTCAAAAAACATTAAATACTTTGTTAAATACTAAAGATGAAAATAATATCTTAACATTAATTAATACTTTAGATTTCACTATAAGCAATATTATCATAAAAAATAATGTTAATTGTATGTTAAATAATAGTTAACTTATAATGTATTATCATTTAAGATCTTACTTAGTATCACTATGAAAAAAAATTCCTTTTCTTATGAGCAACTAATCGATTGTGCAAATGGAGATTTATTTGGAAAGGGTAATGCACAACTACCGTCCCCACCTATGCTAATGTTTGATAGAATTACAAAAATTAATGAAACAGGTGGTTTATTTAAAAAAGGTGAGATTGTTGCAGAATTAGACATCAGACCTGATCTTTGGTTTTTTGACTGTCACTTCAAGGAAGATCCTGTAATGCCTGGATGTCTAGGTTTAGATGCAATGTGGCAATTGGTTGGTTTTTATCTTGGGTGGTTAGAAAAACCAGGTAAAGGTAGAGCTCTTGGTGTTGGTGAGGTAAAATTTACAGGGCAAGTTTTAGATACAATAAAAAAAGTAACTTACCATATTTCTCTTAAAAGATTAATTCTTAGAAAATTAATTTTAGGAGTAGCTGATGGCATTCTTAAAGCAGATGGAGAGACCATATATGAAGCTAAAGATATGAAGGTTGGGCTTTTTCAATCTAATAATAAATAGTAATGAAAAGAGTTGTGATAACAGGCCTAGGTATTGTCTCATGTATTGGTAATGATGCAGAAACTGTAACTAATAATTTAAAAAACTTAAATTCTGGCATTTCTTCTGCTCCCGAATATGAAGAGTTTTCATTTAGAAGTCTCGTACATGGTAAGCCAAATATAAATCTGGAAGAAAATATTGATCGTCGTCTTTTGCGTTTTATGGGTGATGGTGCAGCATTTAATTATATAGCAATGAAAAATGCAATTGAAGATTCTAAATTAGAAGAGAAAGATGTATCCAATGAAATGACAGGCATAATTGTTGGGTCTGGAGGTCCATCAACTATGAATTTATATAAAGCATCTGAGTTGGGAAAAAATAGTGGCTCTAAGAAAGTTGGGCCTTTTATGGTGCCAAGAAGTATGTCTAGCACAAATTCTGCAACTCTAGCTACTCCATTTAAAATCAAAGGGGTAAATTATTCAATTACCTCTGCATGTTCAACAAGCTCCCATTGCATTGGAAATGCATATGAACTCATTCAAATGGGTAAACAAAACATAGTATTTGCAGGAGGTGGAGAAGAGCTACATTGGACTTTATCGATACTTTTTGATGCAATGGGTGCTCTTTCATCAAAGTATAATGATAATCCATCAGTGGCTTCTAGAGCATATGATTCTGAAAGAGATGGTTTTGTAATTTCTGGTGGTGGTGGAACATTGGTACTTGAGGAGCTTGACCATGCAAAAGCAAGAGGTGCTAAAATATATGCTGAAATTACAGGATATGGCGCTACTTCTGATGGATACGATATGGTGCAACCGTCTGGAGAAGGTGCTGAGAGATGTATGAAAATGGCAATAAAAAATATTAGGGGTAAGGTGGATTATATAAATTCGCATGGCACGAGTACCACAATAGGGGACTTAAAAGAATTGGAAGCAATCAAAAAAGTATTTGGTAATAATATACCAAAAATTAGTTCAACTAAATCATTAACTGGACACTCCTTAGGAGCAACAGGTGTTCATGAAGCAATATATTCTCTTTTGATGATGAATAATAATTTTCTAAGTGGTTCCGCAAATATAAATTCATTAGATGATAAAGCAAAAGATCACAATATTATTTTAGAAACTGAACAAAATGATAAAATTGAAAATATCCTTTCAAACAGCTTTGGTTTTGGGGGTACAAATGCTACACTATTAATTTCTCGATATAATAATGATTAAAGGTAAAAAAGGTCTAATTATTGGTATCGCTAATGATCATTCAATTGCTTGGGGTATTGCTAAACAATTACATGCAAATGGTGCTGAACTAGCTATTACCTATCAAAATGATACGTTGTTAAAAAGAGTTAAACCTCTAGCAGATAAAGTGAATTCAAATATTTTGATTGAATGCGATGTAAATAACGAAAATAATTTACAAAATACAGTTAATCAAATTAAAAAAGGGTTTGGTAAAATCGATTTCATTATTCATGCTGTCGCTTATTCTGATAAAAATGAATTAAATGGTCGGTATCTAGATACTTCTAAAGATAATTTTATTAATAGCTTATCTATATCTTGCTATTCTTTTACAAGAATAGCAAAATTATTCCAACCCATAATAAATAACGGAGGAAGCTTAGTCACATTAAGTTTTCATGGAGCAAATAAAGTTATGCCAAATTATAATGTGATGGGAGTAGCTAAGGCAGCTCTTGAAGCAAGTGTTAAATATTTAAGTGTTGATTTAGGCGATCAAAATGTAAGAGTTAATGCAATTTCTGCAGGACCAATGAGAACACTTGCTGGAGCAGCAATTGCTAATGCAAGAAACGTTTTTAATTATACAAGTGAGAATTCTTCCTTAAAAAGAAATGTAAATCTAGTAGAATTAGGTAATTCAGCACTTTATTTAGTTAGTGATTTATCTTCAGCGATAACTGGGGAGATTCATTATGTTGATTGCGGTTTTAATATTGTTGGAATGCCAAAAAATTAAAAATATTCACTCGGATCATCAACAAATATACTAGTAACATTATTACTCCATAAGTTCCGAGCTTGTGCTTCTGTAATGTTATTATCAGAATACACTGTTACTTGAATATTATTTTCAATAAATTGGTTGATGATAGAGTTATTAAAAAAATTTAAGTTAATACCACAACTAAAAAAATTATATTTTTTACAAATATCTATAGTTTCGTTGATATTAACTTTATTAAAATCATCATTTAAAAAACCACATAGCAAATGTGGCGCACTGTCTTTTAAACTTACACAACTTAAAAGATCAAAGCTTGAAAAATAAATCTTATCGTTTGAGGTTTGTTTAATTTCTTGTAATACTTTTTTTACGTTTAATTCTTCGTAGTTTTTATTTGGTTTAAGTTCAATATTTAAAAATTTTTGTTTTTTTTTAACTAAATCTAAAACACTCCTCAAACTTGGAACTTTAATTTCTGTTTTTGATTTATAAAAATAATAACCAGCATCAAGTTTATTTATTTCATCAAATGTATAATCACAGACTAATCCAAATCCATCTGTGGTTCTGTCTAAAGTATCATCGTGAAGTAATAGAGGGATGCGATCCTTACTAATTTTTACGTCTATCTCAACACACTCTAGACCAAGGTCAAAAGCTGTTAAAATTGACTCAAAAGTATTTTCGGGTTTTAAGTCTTTTACCCCTCTATGACCAATTAGTTTTGGTAGAAGAAAATTACTATTCAGCCTCGACTTCTTTCATTGAAAGCTTAACTTTTCCTCTGCCATCTACATCAAGAACTTTTACTTTGACAATATCTCCTTCATTTATGACATCACTTACTTTCTCGACTCTTTCATTTTTTAGTTGGCTAATGTGAACTAAACCATCTTTTGAACCCATGAAATTAACAAATGCACCAAAATCCATAAGTTTTACAACCTTACCTTCATAAATCTTTCCAATTTCAGGCTCTTCTACAATTCCTTTGATCCATTCTATAGCATCAGTACCAGATTTTGCATCTACAGCAGCAACACTTACTAGACCTTCATCATCAATTTCAATTTTAGCACCTGTAGTTTCACTAATTTCTCTTATTACTGCGCCACCTTTACCAATTACTTCTCTTATTTTATCTTTATGTACATGAAACGTAGTAATTGTTGGAGCATATTCAGAAATTTTTTCTTCGGGTTTTTCAATTGCTTTTGCCATTTCACCTAAAATATGAATTCTGCCCTCTTTGGCTTGCTCAAGCGCTTCTTTCATAATAGCCGATGTAATGCTGGTAATTTTAATATCCATTTGCAAAGACGTTATCCCGTCTTTTGTTCCAGCAACTTTGAAATCCATATCACCTAAATGATCTTCATCACCAAGAATATCTGACAAAACAACGTAATCATCATTTTCTTTGATTAAACCCATAGCAATACCAGCAATTGGTTTTTCAATTGGAACACCAGCATCCATTAATGACATAGAAGTTCCACAAACTGTAGCCATAGAACTTGAGCCGTTAGATTCTGTTATCTCAGATACAACTCTGTAAGTGTATGGAAATTGGTCGTTAGATGGCAACATTGGATGAATTGCTCTCCATGCTAATTTACCATGACCAACCTCTCTTCTACTTGTTGAACCAACTCTTCCAACCTCTCCAACTGAATATGGAGGAAAATTATAATGAAGCATAAAATTTTCTTTATATTCACCCTCTATAGCATCAATTCTTTGTTCATCCATTCCTGTACCAAGAGTTGTAACTACCAAGGCCTGTGTTTCTCCTCTAGTAAACAATGCTGATCCATGTGTACGACTCAATACACCAGTTTCACATACAATAGGTCTTACTGTCTTAGTATCACGTCCATCAATTCGGTTTCCTGTTTTAAGAAGCTCACCTCTAACAATATCCTTTTCAACTGACTTAATAGCATCTGATACAACTACAGCCGTAAGTGTTTCACTTAAATATTTTTCTTCAATTTCACTCTTAATTTCTTTTAATTTTTCTACACGTTTTTGTTTTTCTGTTACTTGATAAGCTTCACTAAACTTGCTTGCATATTCATCAGAAATTAATTTAGGAAGATTAGCAATCTCACTATCTTTTTCTGGAATATCCCATGGTTCTTTTGCGGTCTTTTTAGCTAGTGATATTATTGCATCAATAACTGGTAAGTAAGACTCCTGACCTAAAACTACAGCTTCTAGCATTTTTTCTTCACTTAATTGGTGTGCTTCAGATTCAACCATAAGAACCCCATTTTTAGTCCCAGCAACAACTAAATCTAATTTTGAATTTTTTATTTCTTGAATTGTTGGATTAACAACAAGTTTATCATCTACTAAACCTATTTTCGTAGCCCCTAAAGGACCCATAAATGGTAAACCAGATAATGTTAACGCTGCACTAGTAGCTATTAATGCAACAATATCCGAATCATTTTCTTGATCATGTGATAATACAGTACAGGTAACCTGAGTTTCGTTTTTAAAATCTTTGTGAAATAATGGTCTAATTGGTCTATCAATTAATCTACAAATCAATGTTTCTTTTTCTGTTGGCCTTGCTTCCCTTTTAAAAAAACCACCTGGAATTTTACCTACTGAATAAAATTTTTCCTGGTAGTTTACTGTTAATGGAAAAAAATCCATATCAGGTTTTACTTGCTTAGCTGCAACAACATTTGTCATTACAGTTGTTCCACCATAAGTAACAACAACTGATGCATCAGCTTGTCTTGCTATTTTTCCAGTTTCAATTGTTAAGGTTTTGCCTGCCCATTCTAATTCTACTTTTTCTACTTCAAACATCTTTTTTCTCTTTTCTTTTCTACTTAAACTAACCTCTAATATTTAGTTCTTTTGTTAATTTCATATATTTTTCATTATCTTTTTTAGAAAGATAAAATAATAATTTTTTTCTGTTATTTACTAAAGCAACAAGTCCTCTTTTCGAATGATTGTCATGTTTATGATTCTTAAAATGCTCTATCAAATTGTTTATTCTTTCAGTTAAAACTGCAATTTGAACCTCTGTTGAACCTGTATCTTTATCGTTAATGGAAAATTTACTAATTAAATCTTTTTTAACTTCTTTTTTTATCGACATCATAACTCCTATGTTAAAACTTTATTTGGTTGAAACAAATCTCCACTTAATTTGCCAAAGGAAATAATATTTCCCTTATTTGATAAAAAAACTAATTCTTTTTTATCTGAATTTAATGGTTTTTTTATTAATTTATTCTTATTAATAAAAATTGATTTACCTAAGGAAAGATCATTTAGATCATCCCTTTCTTCAACTTCATAAGCCAAGATGTCGTCCAGCATAGATATTGAAGAGTGGATAAAATTAAATTCGAACTCGCTTTGCACTATTTTTAGAAGATCGTCCAGCAAAATTGTTGATTTTTCTGTAAAATTACCAACTTTAGTCCTTTTAAGCTCAATTACATGACCATATGTCATTAATTGATGAGCTATATCTCTTGCAAGACTCCTAACATAAAAACCTTTGCCACACTCAATTGAAAAGTTTGATGTATTATTATTTGAGTTAAGGTGAAAGATTGATTTTAAATATACTTTTTTTGAATTTAATGAAAAGTTTTTTTTTGCACGTAAAATAGCATAAGCTCTTTTTCCATTTACTTTTATAGCAGAGGCCTTTGGAGGCACTTGATCTATATACCCTAAAAATAAATTAATTATTTTATTTATTTCATCTACATTTGGAATTTTATTACTAATATTTACTACTTCACCCTCTGAGTCATCAGTTGTTGTCTGCACTCCCCATTTTAATTTAAAATTATATTTTTTTGAATTAGCGCTAACAAATGGAATTAATTTGGTAGTCTTATTAATAGCAATTGGCAATATACCTTCGGCATTAGGATCCAATGTGCCAGCGTGTCCTATTTTTTTAATATTAAATTTTTTTTTAATTTTATATAATGTTGAAAAAGAACTTATTCCAACTGGTTTATATATATTTAACCAACCTTGTTTTTTTTCATCCATCTAAATCTCTAGAAACATTTTTATTTAAAAGTAATTTTTCAATCTTCTCAGCCTCATCAAAAGAATCATCTAAATAAAAATTTATTTTTGGTGTAAATTTAGAGTTTAATTTTGCTTTCGATAAGAATTTCTGAAAAATGTACTTCTGCTCATTCAACGCCTCAACTATTTTTATCTTATTTTCTCCACCTAATGGCATTAAATAAACATTTGCAATTCTAAGATCTTTACTCATTTTTACATATGAAATTGTAATAGAGGTAGTTTCAAAATTAAAATTATAAAAATCTTCAACTAATAGGCACTCACTAATTAAAGATCTAATTAATTCACTAAATCTCATTTGCCTTTGTGAAGACATTTGATTAATCATATATAAATTTATACTTTACAATTTTCTTTCTGTTTTGATTTCTTGATAGGTTTCAATAATATCACCAATTTTAATATCAGAATAATTTTCAATCATAAGCCCACATTCAAATCCACTTTTAACTTCTTTTACTTCTTCCTTAAATCTTTTCAAACTAGCTAAACCACCTGTATGAATTACAACATTATCCCTTAATAATCTAATTTGTGAATTTCTTGAAATAATTCCATCCTTAACCATACATCCAGCAATGTTTCCAATTTTTGAAATACTAAAGATTTCTCTAATTTCAACATTACCAGTAATTTTTTCTGAAATGTCTGGTGTAAGAAGTCCTGATAATAAATTTTTAACATCATCTATCAACTCATATATTATTGAATAATATTTCATATCAACACCATCTCGTTTTGCAGCATCTCTTGCATGAGGTAATGCTCTAACATTAAATCCAATAATGAATCCTTTGCTTGAATTAGCAAGAGCTACATCGCTTTCAGTAATTGCCCCTACACCTTTGTGAACAACAGTAACCTCAACCTCGCTAGTTGATAATTTTATTACAGAACTCTCAATTGCTTCTGCAGATCCCTGCACATCAGCTTTTATAATAATTGGTAAAGATGATGCCTTACCTTGGTTAATTTGATCAAACATTTCTTCTACGTTTGATTTTACTACTTTATTTTTTTTAATTTGTAGTTTTTTAAAACGATATTCAGCTATTTTTCTAGCTATAGCTTCACTTTCAACAACAATAAAATCATCTCCTGCTAGGGGGTTAGAATCAAATCCTAAAACCTCAACTGGGGTAGAAGGTAGAGCTTCTTTAATATTTTTTCCATTATCATTTAGAAGAGCTTTTACTTTACCCCATTCAGATCCAGAAACAAATATATCACTTACCTTCAAGGTTCCTTTTTGAACAAGCACAGTAGCTACAGAACCTCGTCCTTTTTCTAATTTAGACTCTATTATTGATCCTCTAGCTGCTCTGTTAGGGTTGGCTTTTAAATTTAAAATATCAGCTTGTAGAAGAATTGCTTCTTTAAGTTTATCTAAATTTGTTTTTTTAATAGCAGAAACCTCAACATCTAAAACATCTCCGCTTAACTTTTCTACAACTATTTCTTGAGTTAATAAATCCTGCCTAACTTTTTGAACATCTATATTAGGTAAATCTATTTTATTTATTGCAACAATTATAGGAACATTTGCTGCTTTTGCATGTGCAATTGACTCTATTGTTTGAGGTTTCAGACTATCATCAGCTGCCACCACTAAAATAACAATATCTGTTGTTTTAGCACCTCTTGCTCTCATATTGGAAAATGCTGCATGTCCAGGTGTATCAATAAAAGTAATTTTTTTATCTTTTTCTCCAATTTGATATGCTCCGATATGTTGTGTTATTCCGCCTGATTCTCCAGCAACTACATTTGAGCTTCTAAAAGCATCTAATATACTTGTTTTTCCATGATCAACATGTCCCATAATGGTGACAACTGGAGCTCTAGAAACTAAACTTTCTTCTGGATCCTTAAAATCTTCTATATCTTTTAATAAATCATCAGCTTTAACTCTAAATGATTTATGACCTAACTCTGCAACTACCAGTTCTGCAGTATCAGCATCTAAAGATTGTGCAGCGTTTGCCATTACTCCCATTTTCATTAAAGATTTTACAACATCAGCAGTTTTTTCTGCCATTCTATTGGCTAGATCTTGTACTGTGATTATTTCAGGAATAAAAACTTCTCTTGATATTTTATTACTATCATTTTGCTCCTTAGATTGAAGTTTTTCTTTTTCTCTAGCTCTTTTAATTTTGGCTAAGCTAGGAAATCTATCGTATTCCTGCTCTTCTTGTTCAAGAATTTTTTTTGCATCAAT
>CACFVT010000022.1 GCA_902569865.1 uncultured Alphaproteobacteria bacterium
TGTACTTGGTTTGTGTGCTGCTATGCTCTTAAATTCACTGAGGTTTGGAGCTGATATTTATAAAACAATTTTCTTTCTTCCTGTTATGGCGACTCTTCTTGCTATGGCAATTGCATGGGAATTCACTCTTCACCCAACACTTGGTATAGTAAATAGTTTTTTAGCTAATGGTTGCGGAGGTGTAAGAGAATTTATTCTTGGTTTTCATTGGTTACCATGGGTTGACTCACAACAAAGCTGGTATCACGTGGCATGTGCAAATAATATGGATTTTCCTTATTGGCTGAAGCAAAAAAATACAGCAATTTGGACAATATGTTTTATAGGAATTTGGCAAGCATTTGGTTTTAATATGGTTTTATATTTAGCAGGCCTAACAGGTATACCTCGAGAATTATATCACGCAGCAGAAATGGATGGCGCTAAATCAACCTGGGAACAATTTAAACTTGTAACTTGGCCAATGCTTGGACCCACAACTTTGTTTGTAGTAACAATTACAACAATTAGAACATTTCAAGTTTTTGATACAATTGAAATACTTACTAAGGGCGGCCCATCTAAAACTACCTACGTTATGATGTATGCAATTTTTGAAAAAGCTATCCAACAAAACTTAACGAGTATAGGAGCGGCTATTACTGTTGTCTTTATTGGTTTCATATTGATATTAACTTTTTTCCAGAGATATATCATTGAGAAGAGGGTTCATTATTAATGCAAGCTAAACAATATATTGGTGAAAGTTGGAAACATGGCATTTTAATAATTGGAGCAATCCTTGTTTTACTTCCATTTTATATGATGGTTTCAATGTCACTAAAATCTCAACAAGAGATTCAATCAATTTCTGGAGGTTTAATAGGAGCACAAGAAGTTCAAACATTTCCAGTTTGTGTCAAAACTGGTTATTCCGAAGAAACATGTACGACAAAGCCTTATATTTATAATTACTGGTTTGCTTTTGAAAAAGCCCCCATTCCTAGATACTTAATGAATGGAGTTATAGTAACTTTATCAATTTTTATAATTCAAGTTCTTGTAGCCTTACCTTGTGCTTATGCGCTTGCCAAACTTCGGTTTTATGGACGGGAATTTGTATTTTCTATGGTATTATTTTGTCTTCTAATACCAGTGCACGGCATTGCACTTCCTCTTTATGTAATGCTAGCCCAGGCCGGGCTCGTTGATACCTATTCCGCCTTAATACTCCCCTGGACAATATCTGTATTTGGCATTTTTCTGATGCGGCAATTTTTTATGACAGTTCCAGATGAATTAATTGACGCCGCCAGAATGGACGGCATGGGAGAATATTCTATAGTTTGGAAAGTAATGTTGCCAACTGCAATACCTGCCTTACTTGCCTTTGCAATATTCTCAGTTGTAGCCCATTGGAATGATTATTTCTGGCCACGTATGGTTATAACTGGCAATAGAGATCTATTTACTCCTCCTCTTGGAATTAGAGAATTTAGAGGTGGAATAGATAGTGATGAATTTGGACCAATGATGGCATCAATTGTTACTGTCACAGTTCCTTTAATTGTTGCGTTCATAATTGCACAAAAAAGATTTATTGAAGGAATTACGCTAACAGGGATGAAGTAAAATAGTTAAGTCATTCATATTGCATGCCTGACTATTTTTTATTTTTACTTTTATTAATTGCAGCTTTATCTCATGCGCTCTGTCATAGTATTCTTAAATACAATAAAAATCCTCTAGGAATTTTAGGTATAACATCTATTTTTGAGATAATTATTTTTACCCCTCTTGTATTAACAGTTCCCTTTCCAACATCTTATATTTGGATATTAATTATAACATCTGCTCTGCTACATGGTTTTTATAGATTGCTCGTTATCTTTTCATATAATTATGGAGACCTTTCTTTTATCTATCCTATCGCAAGAGGAAGCTCATCTTTATTGCTTGCAATAATAAGTTTAATTTATCTAACTGATAAAATTTCTTTATGGGGATTTATTGCAATCATGATCGTATGTATGGGTTTATTCTTAATTTCTTACTCCGATAGATTAAAATTTAATTATTCTGCTTTTGGTTTAGGTGTTTTAACAGCTATTATGATAACGACTTATACGTTAGTTGATGGAATTGGTGTTAGACACTCCTCAAACCCCTACAGCTTTTTATATTGGATGCTGCTATTAAACGGTACTCCAGCGCTTATTGCTTCTTTCTTTTTTAAAAATAATGGTCTTCGAATAGTAAATAAAAATCTGGTTTTAACAGGAGTTGCTTTTGGCATTCTTGCTCCGTTAGCCTATGGATTGGCTGTTTGGTGTATGCAATTTTTACCAATTGCCTACGTCTCTTCGATACGGGAAATCAGCA
This sequence comes from uncultured Alphaproteobacteria bacterium, assembly GCA_902569865.1. Classification (GTDB taxonomy): domain Bacteria; phylum Pseudomonadota; class Alphaproteobacteria; order HIMB59; genus CACPNW01. Next base: position 2,362 of record CACFVT010000022.1, read on the forward strand.
TCATATTTGCCGCTCTGATTGGTTTGATTCTATTGAAGGAAAAAACAGCTTCTAAAAGAATAATACCCTCGATATTTGTGGTTATAGGAATATCCATTCTCTACTTTCAAATTTAGCAATAGAATTTAAATATTGTTGGACATCAAATCATAAATTTTCTATAGAAATCCAAAGATGGAAGAAATAGAAAAAGTACCAGCAAATACTGAAACTATCTGTTGCGATGGCGGTCAAGATGGTTTAGGACACCCCGCAGTTTATTATAGTTTTGATAGTCAAGATAAGGTTGTCTGTGGTTATTGTGGTAAGATTTACGTGAAAGAAAAAGAGTAACTAATATGTATAAAGAATCTTGGGGAGAAAAAAGGATTTGTCCAATGTGTAGTAAGCAATACTACGATCTTGGTAGATCTGAATTAGAATGTCCTGAATGCGGTAAAGAAATTGAAGTTACCACAATGTCTAGACCTAGACGCGGAAGAAAACCTGGTAGTACTAATGCCGCTCCTTTAGTAAATCCAATTCCGCCTAAGCCTAAAGAAAAAGATGATGAATTAGATATTGAGAGTTTGGATGTTGATAATAATGAAGATAATTTAGAGGATGATACAGTTCTTCTAGAAGATGAAACAGAAATCGATCCAGCTGCTGATGCAGGCATAAAAACACCTGATGAAGGTGAAGAAGAATATTAATTTTAAATAAAAAATAACTAATATGTTTACTGTCCTACGCAATACTTGGGCCCTTTTTTTTGGTTTTGGAATCATTAGTTTAGCTCATGGTCTACAAGGATCATTAATTGGTGTTCGATCTATCATTGAAGGATTTAGTTTTATTTCAGCAGGTTTAGTTGTTGCTGGATATTATGTAGGCTACCTATCAGGTTCTGTTATCATCCCTGTCTTTTTAAAACGTGTTGGTCATATAAGGGTCTTTGCTGCTCTAGCATCTTTGGCATCAATCGCAATATTGTTACACTCCATATTTCTTGATCCCTATTCTTGGTTTTTAATTAGAATTTTTACTGGGATCAGTTTGTCTGGAATTTTTATTATTATGGAGAGTTGGTTAAATGATAAATCAACAAACCAAACACGTGGTAAATTACTATCGGTATATATGATCATCACTTTTGTTTTTGTTGGCTTGGGTCAATTACTTTTAAATATAAGTGATCCAGCTAAAGTTGATTTGTTTATCTTAGTGTCAATTTTATTATCATTTGCTTTACTTCCTATACTTCTATCAAATACTGAACAACCCAATACCTCTGATACAAAAAGTTTTTCTCTTTCTGAGTTTTATGCAATTTCTCCTTTGGGATTTGTCGGGGCATTATCTGTAGGTCTAGCCCATAGTGCAGTATTTGGGTATGGAGCTGTTTATGCAACGGCAAAAGGATTGAGTGTTCTAGAGGTTTCTATCTTTATGGTTATAATAACTTCCTTTGGTGCACTTTCGCAATGGCCGATTGGCTATCTATCAGATAAAATTGATCGCAGGCTAATTTTAATAGGTGTTACTTTTGCCGCATCTGGTTTATGTATTCTAATAGTAGTATCTTCCTATATTTCTCTAACTTTATTTTTTATTTTAACCGCACTTTATTCCTGCATGTCTCTACCAATGTATTCTTTAGCAATTGCGCATACTAATGACTTTCTTGAGCAAAATGAAATTGTCGCTGCGAGTTCTGCCTTTGCTAAACTCTTAGGGATAGGATCTATTCTTGGCCCACTTTTTGTTTCAGGAATTATGAGCATAACTGGCCCTAACGGTTATCATGTTTATTTATTATTAATTCACGGTTTACTTGGTTTATTTGGTTTATATCGTATGACAAAAAGAGCTATTCCTGCCGATAGTGAATCTCAATACGTGCCTCTTCCTCGCAACATTACACCAGCAGGTATGGAACTTAATCCTATTACCGAACCAATTGAGGATGAATAATTTTATAATAAAGTCTGTAAAGCAATAATACTAAAATTAAGAAAATATAAATTGCTGGTTCAATTTTATTTGCTCTAACTAACATATAAAAGTGCACACTCGATAAAATTGCAGCTGGATAGATTAAATAATGAATTTTTTTCCATACTTTAAATCCTAATTTTTTTACCATTATTTTTGGAGATGTAATGGCTAAAGGAATCAAGAAAATAAAACTTATAAATCCAAAGGTGATAAAGGGTCTCTTTATAATATCTTTAATTATAAAAGTCATATCAAAGAAATGATCAAGGGCTATATAGATTAGAAAATGACAAGTAACATAAAAGAAGGCAAACAATCCAATCATTCTTCTCACCTCTATTAAAAAGCGGAATTTTTTAAACTCACTTAAAGAAGAAATAAATAAAGTTAGAACAATTAAGCGTAGTGCCATCTCTCCCATATTATCCATTAATTTTTCTATGGGATTTACTCCCAAAGCACCGTTAATAAATTGATAACTCCAGAAAAGACTCGGTAAAAAAATAGCAAAAAATATTAGAGGTTTAATTTTTTTAAATAATTGTGTGGATATCATTATTTAATAATATTTTCTCAAATCCATTCCCTTATATAAATGACCAACCTCTGCTTCGTATCCATTATACATCATAGTCTTCCGTCTTTTAAACTCCCCTATACGTCTTTCTGTACCCTGACTCCATCTTGGATGATCAACCAGATTATTTACATTCGAATAAAAACCATATTCACTAGGTGCTAACATTGACCAAGTAGCATCTGGTTGTTTATCAACAAACCTTATAGAGGAAATTGATTTAATAGATTTAAAACCATACTTCCAAGGCACAACTAATCTTAAAGGTGCCCCACTTTGATTAAGTAAATCATGTCCATATAATCCAGTTGATAAGATGGTTAAAGGATGCATCGCTTCATCCATACGCAAACCTTCTACATAAGGCCAAGGAAGTAACTTTCTTTTTTGACCAGGCATTTCTTCAGGTCTAAAGACTGTTACAAATTGTATAAATTTTGCAGAAGACAAAGGGTCTGCCATTTTAATTATTTCTGCTAGAGGAAAACCTTGCCAAGGAATGACCATAGACCAAGCTTCAACACATCTTAATCTATATACCCTATCTTCAATTGTTACGTTTTGTAAAAGTTTTTCCAAATCAAGAACTTGAGGATTGTTAATCAAACCTTCTAGAGATATCGACCATGGTTTAGGTTTAAAGTCACCAGAATTTTCAGCAGGATCAGTTTTCCCCATGCCAAATTCATAAAAATTATTATAAGTAGTTATTTCTTCAAAGCTATTTAAAGAATCATTTTCATCAAGTTGATTATTATAAATATTTTGATTTGATATGTGGTTTGCTTCAAGGCCTGTTGATGCTCCTAATACTAGGCTAGTTGCTATAGAAGATTTTATGAATTTTCTCCTATTCAAGTAATTTTTATAGGGAGTTATTTCTGAGGGTAAAATTTTCATCTTTTTCTATATATATCGTATTTATAAAAAGAGTAGTTTCAAAGAACTTCCTCTTCAAAATACCGTATTTAGTTGATAGAAAGTTACGATGAATCATAGGCATCTTTTAATAGTTACATTATTTATTACTTTTTTTACCTCTGCATCATTCGCTGAAAAAACACATGGTATTGCCATGCATGGTAAACCAAAATATGAAGAAAGTTTCACTCATCTAGATTATGTTAATCCTGATGCTCCTAAAGGTGGTGTTGTGCGGTTTGGATCATATGGTTCATTTGATAATTTAAATAGAGTAGCGTTTAAAGGGTCAAAAGCTGCAGGTCTTGGTTATGTCAATGATACATTAATGCGTAGAGTTTGGGATGAAGCATTTTCATTATATGGACTAATTGCTGAATTTGTTGAAATGCCTGAAGATAGATCTTCTGTCACTTTCTATTTAAATCCTAAAGCAACTTTTCATGATGGATCACCTATCACTAGAGATGATGTATTATTTAGCCTTGAAACATTTCAAACAAAAGGAACGCCTAATCAGAAAAAAACTTATGGGAAGGTTATTTCAACAGAGTTAATTGGCAATAATGGAATTAAAATGGTTTTTGTTAATAATGAAGATAAAGAACTCCCACTTATAGTAGCAGGTTTTTTACCAATAATTCCAAAAAAATATTATGAAAATATTGACGTTACAAAAACATTTTTAGATATTCCTTTAGGAAGTGGCCCATACACAATTGAAAATTTAGATCCAGGACGTCAAATAAAATATAAAAGAGTAGAAAACTATTGGGCAAAAGATTTACCTGTAAATAAAGGTCTCTATAATTTTGATACAATAATCTATGATTACTACAAAGACTCCAATGTATTAGTGGAAGCATTTAAAGTTGGAGAATATGATTTTAGAAGAGAATATAATGTAAAGAGATGGCTATCCGAGTATGATTTTAAAGCAGTGGACTCTGGTGAGGTTATATTAAAAGAAATGAATAACGATAGACCTGTTGGAATGAATGGTCTTGTCATGAATACGAGAAAAAATATCTTTAATAATAGGAATGTAAGATTGGCGCTAAGTTATGCTTATGATCATGAATGGATTAACAAAACAATTTATCAAAATGCTTATGTAAGAACAGATAGTTTCTTTGATAATTCTCCTCTTTCTTCTTCTGGCCTTCCCTCTGATGCTGAACTTGAATTACTTAACCCATGGAGAGATCAAATCCCATCAGAAATATTTACAGAAACATTTACACCTCCAAAAACAGACGGGAGTGGTAATGCAAGAAAAAATTTGCTGAAAGCAAAAGAAATTTTGCAAGAAGAAGGGTGGATTATTAAAAATGACAAACTCACAAAAGATGGTAAGGAATTTAAATTTGAATTTTTAATTGTAAGTCCATCCGATGAAAAAATAGCACTAGCTTACCAAAGTAATTTAAAAAAACTTGGTATTACTATGGAAGTTAGAACGGTTGATTCATCTCAGTATCAAGCGCGACTTCTAAACTATGATTTTGATATGATTAAACGATACTGGGGTGTAAGTTTGAGTCCAGGAAACGAACAACAGTTTTATTGGGGCTCAGAGGTAGGTAAAAAAGATGGCAGTAGAAATTATCCTGGTATTAATAGTCCTGCCATTGATGCGTTAATTGAAAAACTAATTAGTGCAAAAAATAGAGAAGAGTTAACAACTGCAATCCACGCTCTGGATAGAGTTTTGTTATGGGGACATTATGTTGTACCTTTATATCATAGCAATAAAGATAGGATTGCTTATTGGGATTTTTTTGAATATCCAGAAGAAATACCACTTTATGGAATTGTAATTGAATCCTGGTGGGTTAATAAAGACAAACAATAAATTTTTTAATTATTTTCAATGAGTCACACTAGAGCAAATATTCTTATGCTTATTGCTACCTTAATTTGGGGAACTGCTTTTGTAAGTCAAACAACAGGTATGGGTGCTATCGGACCTTTTACATTTAGCTTTGGAAGATTCTTCTTTGCCTTTCTTACAGTGTTGCCATTTGCAATTTATTTAGAAAGGAACAATGTTTCTAAAATATTAAGTGATAGGACAAAAGTTTATCTTTGTTTAGCAACTGGTTTTTTTTTATTCGGTGGGATGGGTTTACAGCAATATGCTTTACAAAAATCAATGATTTCTAATGCTGCTTTTTTAAGCACACTTTATGTTCCTTTTGTTGGTATTATCTCAAGATTTATTATTAAAAAACAAGTTCATTGGATAGTTTGGATCGCCATATTACTCTGTCTTTATGGATCATATTTATTATCTTCTAACCAATCAATAGAAATGCAGCAATCAGATTCACTTCTATTTATTGCAGCTTTATTTTTTTGCCCTACATATTATTTGTATTGATATTTTTATAAAAAAATTAAATAGTCCGTTTCTTTTTGGAAGTATTCAGTACTTCATAGTTTTTATTCTCTCAATGCTTTTAGCTTTTACTTGGGAAGATCCAAAATTATCAAATATGCAAATTGAATGGTTTGAAATATTATATACAGGAATCTTTTCTGCAGGCATTGGTTATACACTTCAAATTATAGCACAACATAAAGTTAATCCTGCGCCAGCTGCAATCATTCTATCGATGGAATCAGTCTTTGCAGTAATTGCTGGTTGGATATTATTAAATCAAGCTTTAGACACTCAAAAAATACTTGGATGTCTTGCAATATTTTCTGGGGTCATTATAGTGCAATTAGTACCAATAATTATTAAACAAAAATGAGTGAAAAATTAGACATTGTAGGCATTGGAAATGCTATGGTTGATGCCATTATTCCATCAAATAAAGAAGAGGTTGAAAAAAATAAATTAAATCGTGACTCCATGAATTTAATCGATGAAGATTTAAAAAATTCTCTCCATAAAAACTATTCTATCAAGGAAATGGCAGGGGGCGGCTCTCTAGGAAATTCGATGTTTGGTATAACTTCTTTTGGTGGGAACGGAAGCTTTATAGGAAAAATAAAAAATGATGAAGTAGGAGTATTTCTTCAAAAAGATATGATTAGAGAAGGTTTGCAATTCCCTCTTGGTTTTACTTCTCCTGATATCTCCACTGGTTGTTGTACTATTTTTGTTGAAGACGATGGAACAAGAACTATGTGTACATTTTTAGGAGCAGGAACCTTAATTGGACCTGAAGATATTCATCCAGAACACATAACTAATCATGAAATTGCTTATCTAGAAGGTTATTTGTGGGACAATCAAGATGCTAAAATGGCTATGAAGAAAATGGTTGATATATGCAAATCAGATAATCAAAAAATTGCGTTTACTTTATCAGATTTGTTTTGTGTTGATAGACATAGAGACTCATTCAAAGAGCTTATTGAAAATGATGTAGATATTTTATTTGCCAATGAAGATGAAATTAAAGCCCAATGTGAAAGTGATAGTTTTGATAAAGCTATTGAATATGCAAAGTCACTAAACATGATTGTTGCTATCACAAAATCTGCAAATGGTTCTGTTATTATTAACAATGATGAGGTTATTGAGGTTAATCCTGCAAAAGTTGACAGAGTTGTGGATACAACTGGTGTTGGAGATTTATATGCAGGTGGTTTTTTATTTGGCATGGCAAAAGGAAAGGATCTTGCTACCTGCGGAAACTATGCGTCCATTGCAGCAGCGGAGATTATCTCCCATTACGGCGCAAGACCTTTGGTTAAACTATCTAATTTAATTTAGTTAATATTTCTGTTTTTTTATCTTCTGGGAGAAAAGAAGATTCAATTGCATTACGCGTCATTGATAAAAGTTCTTGCGCAGAAAAACCTATACCAGCCATAGCGTCATACTCCCCTTGGATAGTTGCATTAAAAAAGGGAGGATCATCAGAATTAACAGTTACTCTTACTCCTAAATCATGTAGTTTTTTCACAGGATGAGATTCATAATTCTCATAAATTTTTGTTGCGATATTACTTGTAGGACAAGTTTCTAAAACAATATCTTTCTCCACAATTTCTTTTACTAAATCTAAGTCCTCTATTGAACGAACACCATGACCTAAACGAGTTGGATGTAAGAGATGAATAGCATTACGTATATTTTCTGGACCATCCCATTCTCCAGCATGAACAGTGATGGGATATGATTCTTGCTTTAACATATCAAATGTTTTGGTAAATAAATTGGGTGGAAAATTTAGTTCGTCACCTGCTAAACCAAATCCCACAAGTGCTGGATGAGGATTATTAAGAACTTCTTTTGCCGTTTCTTGAACAGAATCAGCGCCTAGGTGTCTTATTCCATTCATTAAATATCTTGAAACAATCCCGAAATCTCTTTCCGCATCTTGAGATGCCTGATGAACACTGTCTAAAAAAGAATGATAAGTCATCCCCTTGGCTTTAGCATGTGTTGAGGAAACCATCGCCTCAACATAAAGCACATTATAAGAAGCACATTCTTTTAGATATTCATAAGTTAATTCATAATAATCTTCTGGAGTATAAATAACGCCGGTCACAATGTCGTATCTTTTAATAAAATCATAAAAATCCTCCCATTGATATGCATACTCAGAGCCAAAAATATCCTCAGATAGCTTAACTTTATTTCGCTCAGCAAATTTTCTACATAAAGAAGGCGTTATTGTTGCCTCAAGATGGACATGAATTTCTGCTTTTGGTATATGGAGAGTTGAATTCATTATGTTTTTTTATATTTAGAAATTAATGTCAGTTTTTAATAACATATCAAGAAGAAAATTTATTTATGGATGCTCATGCGTGTGTGCTTCATCATTAATTCTACCTTCTTGTACAGAAGTGGCTTTATCTGACCGACAACAATTAAATATTTTGTCAGATGATTTTTTATATTCAAAAACTTTTCCTGCGTACAACAATTTTAAATCACAATCTAAACTTATAACGGGAACATCAGAGTATAATCAAATTGTTGATATTGGTTTTAAAATTCGTGATGCAATTAATGTTTATTATCAAACTAATGCTCAGGAAGACCCTACATCAAACTTTCAATGGGAATTTATTTTAGTTGATGATGATCAAACAAAAAATGCTTGGTGTATGCCTGGTGGTAAAATAGCATTTTACTCTGGCATTTTACCGATCTTAAAAAATGCTGATGGTGTGGCTTCTGTTATGGGTCATGAAATAGCGCACGCTGTAGCAAGACACTCAGCCGAAAGAGCAAGCACTGCAATGGTAACCGATCTTGGAATAATGGCTTTAGAGACATTTGTTTTAGGACAAAGACTTCCTGAGGCAGCAGGATATGTTCGTCAATTTGGATTAGATCTTCCTTTTAATAGAAGGCAAGAATCAGAAGCAGACTATCTGGGGTTAATTTTTTCAAGCTTAGCGGGTTATGATATTAATGAATCATATAAAGTATGGGAGCGTATGAAAGAAGATATGGGTGGTTCTGGACCCTCAGAATTTTTTAGCACTCATCCTTCACCTGATAATCGAATAAATAATTTAAAAGAATGGATACCTATTGTTAACGCAAAGTACCCTGCTATAAGTGCTTAATGTTGGCAGTAAGTATAAAAAACCTCAGTCACAAAATTAATAATAAATCAATTTTAAATGATGTTAATTTTGAATTAAAAAAAGATTCTATTGCCTGCATTCTTGGCCCTTCAGGGTGTGGAAAAACAACTTTATTAAAACTCATTGCAGGTTTATCTCATGTCCAAGATGGAGAAATTTTTTTAAATGACAATCTAGTAAGTTCAAATGATTTTCATTTAAAAACAGAAAAAAGAAAAATAGGTTTTTTATTTCAAGACTATGCTTTGTTTCCACACCAAACAGTAAAAGAAAACTTGCAATTTGCTATCAAAAATAAATCTACCTCACATACAATTCAGGAAATACTAGATGTAATTAAACTATCGGATTCTTTAAATAAATATCCACACGAATTAAGTGGTGGTGAACAACAAAGAGTAGCTTTGGCACGTTCAATTATTTCAAAACCAGATATTTTGTTACTTGATGAACCATTTTCAAGTCTAGATTTAAATTTAAGAGAAGAGGTTAGGGATGATACTTTACATCTACTTCAAAAGTCTAATATTTCAGTTTTAATTGTTACTCATGATCCGTTTGAAGCTATGTTTATTTCTAATAAAATTTATATTATGAATAAAGAAGGCAAGATAGTACAATCTGGATCTCCAAAAGAATTATATAATCTTCCAAACTCATCATATGTTGCAAATTTTTTTGGAGAAACAAATAAATTTAGTGGAATAGTAAAAAACAAAACCGTTGAAACACCTGTTGGAGAGTTTAAAGTTGATGACAGCCTAGAGTCTAAAAATGTAGATGTATACATTAGGCCTGAAGCAGTTAAATTAAATCAAGCACAAACTCCTGTTAATGGAATTAAAGGAACAGTGATGGCTTCAAAATTAATGGGCGGTTATAGTTTTGTTCATTTATCAGTATTAAATAATGATAATGAAATTGTTCACGTTCATAGTCACATGCCACCAAATTTTTTACCGAATCAATCCAGTGCAGTAGGCATAGAGATAGATAAAGAGCAGGCTTTTATTTTTCCTACTAATTAATTTGTTTTACTAGAATATTTTTTAATGTTCTACTTAAAAAAATAACAGGGCCAAGACCCGCTAATACAATTATTAGAGCCGCAAATGATGACTCTTCCAACATTTCATCTGATGCATATTGATAGACATATGTTGCAAGGGTTTCAAAATTAAAAGGTCTTAATAAAAGAGTAATTGGAAGTTCTTTTAAAATATCTACAAAAACTAAAATTCCACCAACCAATATATTTGTGTACGTAAGGGGTAATATAACTTTTTTCATTGTTGTTAGAAAACTTCTGCCCATTGTTCTCGAAGCGTCAATAAGGTTTGGGTTAATTCTTGTAATACCTGATCTTATTGATCCATTGCCAATAGCTAAAAACCTTAATGTATAAGCAAAAATTAATACCAAAAAACCCCCAATAAAATAACTCATGTGAAAATAAAATATATCATTTAACCATCCTACAAAAACAACAACTCCAACAGCTAAAATTGTACCAGGAAATGCATATCCACAAGATGCTAAAAATATTAGTGATTTCTGAAAAGTGTTAGATTTGTATGTTGCAACAACTACCATAAGAAAAGATAAAAGCATGATTGTTGTAGATGCAACAAATGAAATAGAAATGCTTGTAATAGCCGTATCTACAACTTCACTTATATTAACAACAGCATAACCCTTTAAAACAAAGTTTAATAAAACAGATACTGGAATAATAAAACCAAGTATCAGTGGAATTAAACAGGTTATAAAAAATAATATTTTTTTAAATTTTGCAATCTCTTCTAAATCTATTGATTCTTGTCTGCTATGTTTTTCATAAAATCTCTGATTTCGCCTTGCTATTAATTCTAACGTTAGAAGTATTACTACTATAAAAAATAATATTGAAGATATTTGAGCTGCACCAGATAAGCTGTTCATTCCGAGCCACACATTAAAAACACCTAGAGTTAAAGTTTCTATTGCAAAATAATCTACAGTACCAAAATCAGAAATTGTTTCCATCAAGACTAAAGCCAAACCAGCAATTATTGCTGGTCTTGCCAATGGAAGCGCAACAGCAAAAAAAGGTTTTCGACCATAAATTGCACTTGTTTGAAAATATGAAATAGGAAGAGTCATGAATGATGCACGAGTTAATAAATAAACGTATGGATACAGCACTGATGACATAACTAGGATAGCGCCTTCCAATGATCTTATATTAGGAAACCAATAATCTTGTGAGTTTTGCCAATTAAAAATTTCTCTTAAATAACCTTGCACAGGACCGGCATATTCTAAGAGATCCGTATAAGTATAAGCAATGATATAAGCTGGGACTGCGGCAGGTAATAAAAGAGCCCATTCAAAAATAGACCTTCCTGGAAATTCATATCTGGATACCAGCCATGCAGTAGATATACCAAAGAGCAAACTTAAACTTCCAACACCTAACATTAATAATAAAGTGTTGAGGAGATATCTTGGTAAGACTGTTGAAAAAAGATGTGGCCATAAAGTTGTATCTCCCAAAAGGGCTGAATAAAAAATAGCCAGTACTGGAGAAATTATAACTAAAGATATAATTCCAACCGGTACTGACCAAATATTCCAACTAGACACGATAAAGCACTTATAGGCTACCAACCAACTCTATCAATAATTTTTTGTGCAGTAGGTGCAAGTTCTGCAAGTCGCTCAACGGGCAATTGGTCCTCTTTAAAAATTCCCCAGGAGCTTAGCTCTTCAGAGGGTTCAACGTTTGGATTTACTGGATATTCATAATTCATTTTTGAGTATAATACTTGTGCCTCTGGCTGAGTTAAAAACTCAAGTAGAGCTATAGCATTATCCTTATTTTTTGAATATTTTACAACACCACCACCTGCAACGTTTATATGATTTCCTCTGTTATCTTGATTAGTAAATATTAAGTTAATAGATTTTGCCCATTCTTTTTGTTCTGGATTCTTTTCATTAAATTTCATCTTACCAAAATAATAAGTATTCATCACAGCAATGTCACAAACGCCTTCATGGACTGCCTTAGCTTGTGCTCTGTCATTTCCTTCTGGTTTTCTTGCTAAGTTTAAAACTAAATTCGAT
>CACFVT010000023.1 GCA_902569865.1 uncultured Alphaproteobacteria bacterium
GAACCCTGCAGCAGGATAAACTTCGCCGGACGTACCAATGGAGACGAAGAGGGCAGATTGCTCTGCTAGATCATGAATTTCATCCATTTGAAGTGGCATTTCACCAAACCAGACGATGTGAGGACGCATTTGAGAGCCACATTCAGGGCATTTATGGGTCTCATTTAGGTCTTCAAACCAGTCAAAAACATGATTATCATTCATAATGCATCTAGCCTTATTTAGCTCACCATGCATATGAATAATGGATGAACTCCCTGCTTTCTCATGTAAATTATCAATATTTTGTGTTATTATATTGATTTTAAACGTTTTTTCTAATTCAGTTAGATCAAAATGACCCTTATTTGCTTCAGTACCTGAATTAAGCTCTTTTCTTCGATTATTATAGAAATCATAGACAAGAGTAGGGTTTCTATAGAATCCTTCTGGAGAAGCTACATCTTCAATCCGATGATTATTCCACAAACCATCACTATCTCTGAATGTCTGAATTCCAGACTCTTTACTTATTCCAGCACCAGTTAACACAAAGATCTGGGAATTGGCAGGAATCTGCAATAAATGTTCATTATTCATACACAAGATACAGTATATAGTTTCACATGAAAATCAATATGTTGGTATTGGGTTAATTAATAACTTAATATTATCATTATAAATAATTGATATTTAATAATTAAATATTTAACTTGACTATATGTTACGATAACTGTAATTATCGTATCATATAAATATGGTTAAAATCACTATAAATGATAATGTTGCTAAACTTAAACAAAAATCAAAGGCAAAAAACACTCAAGATAAGTATGAAGGTGACTGGTTAAAATTCATTAGTTATTGTCAAAACAAGTATTTATGCAATCCTATTGATGTTGATGATTTAGAGTCAGCTTACGCTTTGACTGCTAATTATTTGGATTGGTTACATGAAGATCCAGAAGCAAAAGTATTTAAAGGTTCAAGCAATATTCCTGGCAGAGAGAAATTAAATAATAACCCCTACTCTGCATCTCCTTATAAAGCTTCTACTATTCAAAGAATACTTGCATCAATCACATACAAATACAGATTAAATGGATTTCAATTTGATAGAAAAAATCCAAATATAGCTGAAACTATTAGCGCTATTGTAAGAGATGAAAGAAATAACAAATCAGGTCAAGCTAAAGAACTTCTTAAATCAGATATTGTTAAGATTATTGACTCAATTCCAAATGATGAGAATGATTATAGCAATATTAGAGATAAAGCATTGATTTTAATTGGTTTTTATTCTTTTTGTAGAAGATCTGAACTTCTAGGAATGCAATTTGAGCATTTGAATTTTTCTGAAGACGGCGTTCAGGTGCTTATTCCATTTTCTAAAACTGATCAAACGGGACAAGGGAGAATGATCTTTTTGCCATCAACTAATGATAATTACTGTCCAGTTAAAGCTCTAAATCATTGGCTTGAAATAGCTATGATTGAGAATGGCCCCCTCTTCTACAAAATAAATAAATCTAATACGATAGAAAAATATACGATGAATTATAAAAATCAAAAAGTTAGTTTAAATGACAGCAGTTTTGTTCTAATCTTAAAAAAAAGAGCAACTACAGCAGGCATAGATGACTGCAATAAAATATCCGGACATAGTCTCCGCATTGGATCAATAACACAAGCAAGAATGAATGGTGTGCCTACACATGAGATAATGGCACAGAGTGGTCATAAAACTACTCAAATGATTGATCGATATACCAAACTCTCAAACATAAGAGAAACTAGCGCTGCTAAAAAAATATAGCTATTAGAATTTAATAATTTTTTAATAACTTTTTTATATTAATAAATAATAATGAAAATAAAAAAAGGCGATACATTAGATATTGAACTACCAACTTCTGAAGGAAAAATATTTAATCTTAGTGAAACTAAAGGAAAAAAAGTTTTACTTACATTTTATAGAATTGCATCTTGTAGTCTTTGTAATTTAAGAGTTTCGCAAATTACTAAGAGGTGGAGTGAATTTGGTTCAAATTTTCAACATGTTTCTATATGGCATGCTCCAGAAGATTTTTTAAAAAAAAATATGGACAGACATAATATACCGTTCATAGCTTTAGCTGATAAAGATTATAAATATTTTAATAAATATAATGTAGAAAGATCAATTGGTAAAACTTTGTTAGCTTTAATATACAGACTTCCAAGTTTTTTATTAGCTAGTCTAAAAGGTTTTATTCCATTCCAATTTAAAGGATACATGGATATAGTAATTGCTGATGTTCTTATTAATGAGTCTGGTAAAGTTGTTGATGTGCAATATGGTAGAGATATAGGTCATCATTTTAGTTTTGAAAAAATTAAAGAATTTTCGCAATAATTTTTTAATATTAATTTTAAATATTTTTTTATTTTATGCTATAGCAATTTTTAATGAAAAAAAAAATTAAATGGGGCATCATTAGCACTGCTAAAATAGCAGAAACAGATTTAATCCCTGCAATAAAAAAATCTAAAAACTCTGAGTTAGTAGCTGTGGCGTCTAGAAATAAAGATAAAGCTGCTAAATTTGCAAAAAAAAATAAAATTAAAAAATTTTATGATTCATATAAAAAAATATGTGAAGATAAAGACATAGACATTATTTATAATCCCCTTCCAAACCATTTACATGTAAATTCAACTGTAAATGCAATTAAAAATGACAAGCATGTTTTATTAGAAAAACCAATAACTCTAAAGTCTGAAGAAGTTAAAATTATTGCTCAAGCTGCAAAGAAAAACAAAAAAATTGTTAAAGAGGCTTTTATGGTTAGGCACCACCCTCAATGGCAGTGGGTAAAAAAATATATTAATTCTAATAAAATCGGTAAAGTAAATGGTATAACAACTTTGTTTTCTTATAAGAACTTAGATCCAAAAAACATAAGAAATATTAAGCGATATGGCGGTGGCGGACTCTATGATATTGGTTGTTATGCAATAGTAATATCACGTTATTTATTAAATAAAGAACCGAAAAAAGTTATTTGTGAAGCAAATTTTGATAAAAAATTCAAAACTGATAACTTAACTTCAGCTATCTTAGATTTTAATGGAGTCTATTCAAACTTTATAATTTCTACATGTTCTACCGTTAGTCAACAGGTATTAATATTAGGCTCAAAAAAAACAATATGTATTGAAAATCCTTTTAATGCAAAGGCGCACAAAGAAACAACTGTTGTTATATATAATGGAAACTCAATATACAGAAAAGATAATACAATAAAAATTTTCCCTAAAGTTGATCAATACGAAAAACAAGTTACAAATTTCTCAAATCATATTCTTAAGCAAACCCCTATTGATTATGATTTAAAAGATGCGCAAAATAATATTAAAATTATAGAGTCTTTGTTTAAATCCATTAAAACAAAAAAATGGGTAAAAATTTAATTTTTATTTTTTGTAAGAATAATCTCTGAAAAACCAGCAATTAACATTAAAAGGCTACCTACAGTTTCTCTCCAACCAAAAGGCTCATTAGCTAAAAAAGCAGCACTTATGGTTCCAAATATAATTTCTGATAGAACTAAAATAGAAAATAAACCTGCTCCAATTTTACTGGGAGACCATAGTATTATTATGTTAGATGGAATAAAAAAAACCAGAGAAAGAATTAAAAGAAAAGGTAACATTGATACCAAAGATGCAAATTCAGGAAATGCACCAAAAGCATCAGAAAATATTAAGGATGTAAATAAAGTAACTAATAAACCATAAAAGAAAAATGAATACATAAGTGAAGTTATATCTTCAGATTTTGCTTCTTCTAACTTAATAGCTCCTATTGCGCATAAAAAACCACCAAGTAAAGCCAACCAATCGCCTACATTTACTGGAAATGGCAAATTGCCATCTTTGCCAAAAACTATCCATAGTCCTAATAATGCTAAAAAAAGACTTACACCACGTTGCCATTTTGGTTGTTGTTTGAAAAAAATCATTTCAAAAATAGTTGTCCAAACAGGCATTAAATAAAATAATATAAATACGCGCATTACATCTGTTAATAGAAAACTATTTGCGTAACATGCTATTCCTCCACCAAAAAACAATCCAATCATAGGTAAATGCAATCCAGTTGATTTACCTTTAAAAATTTTCCAAATCATCAAAGGTGTTAAAACTATTAGTGGAATCGCGTATTGAGAAACTGTCCCCCACCCTCCAGTCAAGCCACCTTTTTCAAGAGCTCTTTGAGGTATCCAATATAAACCCCACAAGCCTGAAGTTATAAAAACAGCAATACTTATTGATAAATGATACTTGTGTCGCATAAATAGTATAAGTTAGTTAAATTAAAAGATCATTAATATTTTTAATAATATAATTATAAAATTAACTAAAGGCAATCGCAGCACCAAATAATACTACAATTATAAGCCCTCTAGCAGACATTGTTGAAAATTTCATTACAGATTTCTTTGGTGGCTGATTATTCTTACTAGAGTTATAAACATGAATATTAACTATAAATGATATTATTAATAAAAATGCTGCAGCTGTAATTTTAATTGTAAACGCTGTATTAATTGAAAATCCTCCATAAATTAAATTAGATAATAAAATACCAGTGATCCATAAAATAATTAAAGAAGCTAAGCCTAGATATCCTAAAATTTTTAAAACTTTACCAAAAATTTTATCAGGTACTTGATTAGAACGGGCAAATACTGACTGTATTAAACCTCCACCAACAAGTACACCACCTGCAAATATTATCGCTAAATAATGGAAAAATTTTAAAACTATTAGAGACATTTATTTTATATATATAAAATAAAAAATTAATTTTATAAATAAAAAAAGCTGAGTAATAATAAGCTCAGCTTTTTATATACAGTTAGTTAAATAAATAACCTATCTTGAAGACCGTTAAGCAAAATAAGATTAATAACAATGAATACAATCGATAGAACTGTATCTTGTGTTTTATTGACAACATTATATTCCTTATCTACTATTCCCATTCTAGTCAAAAGATCGTAAGCTAATTGATAGATTGAGAGCATCAAACCAAATACAAAGTAAACCCATGAACCTTCAATTGATGTGAACATTAAATATATTCCTATTAAAACAAAAGGTATAATAAAAGAACCAATCAACCTTACAACAGGTACTGCACTTTCACCAAAACCATAATCTGAAGTAACTGTTTTTGGTGTAAAGAGAATTAGGTATGAATAAAAAGCCAAACCTAATAATTGAATTAAAAATAATATTAAATAAACTATACTTCCGCCAAAATTTTCAATCATATAAATTATCTCCTAACAATTGTTAGGATCTAAATGAGATTCTCTTTAATAAAACTATTAAAAATTAATTGCAAATTTCAATATATAAAAGAACTTAAATATTTTTATGAAAAATTTTTCTTTTATTGATTAATATCATAGCAACACCAGAAATTATTATTGCTCCTCCAATATAAGCGTAAGTATTGGGTGTCTCATTAAGAATAAATATAGATGTCAATAATCCTGTAATGGGAAATAGTAATAAAACTGACATTACATTATTGACTGGATTCCTTGAGAGAACACTATACCAACAACTATATCCAATTACATTCATGCCAATACCTAAATAAATTAAAATTATCCAAGCTTTAGGAGTTGCATTATAAATAAATTCAAAAGTATTACCTTCAATAAGAAAGGAAGCTATAATTGCTTGTGGACCAGCAAATATACCAAGCCATGCGGTTAAGGCTAATCCGCCTATTTTTTTAGAGACATCTTTTGCTAAAACTTGAGCAAAAGACCAAAGAAAAGCAGCAAAAAGAATAAATATAACACCAATCATTTTTCCATCAAGATTTGGATTGCCTGAAAGTATAAAAATTCCAATAAATGCGATTATTAATCCAATAATATTTTTTAATGGAGGTTTTTCACCTAATAAAAAAAAGGCAATTAAAATACCGAAAGGTATTTCAGCCTGTACAAAAAGAGTGGCAGAAGTTCCATCAATTATATTCAAACCTGAATAACTTAAACCATATTGAAGGGTACAGCCTACGAAAGATATGATGATCATTTGTTTAAAGAATTTTTTTGGAAAAGGGAAAAAATAAAACATAATTAAACCTGATAAAGACCAGCGTAAGCCATTTAGAAGAAGTGGAGGAAATGATTCCATTGCAGGTTTCGCGATAACAAAACCAAATCCTAAAACTATAGGTACAAGTAAAGCAAGGAAAGTATCCCTAAGTGACATATTAAATTAAATGAAAGGAATATTACAAATAGTTCCTTTTGTAGATACACCTTCGATATTTATATTAAATTCTAATCCTACATTCCAATATGGCTTCTTTAACATAGCGATACCTATTACTTTTTTAAATGTAGGAGAGAATACAGCTGAGCGCATTTCACCAATAATATTATTTTCATTATCTTTTAATTGAATAGATTGTGACATATTAATTTTATCTAGATTTATTATAACTCCCATTAGTTTCTTTTTAATTCCCTCTGATCTTATTTTTTTTAATTTTTCTTTACCTAAAAAAATAACATTAGAATCTAAATTAACATATTTATCAAACCCGCACTCAAGAGGATTGTCATTTAAATCAAAATCGTTACCATAAGATAATAAAGCACTTTCTATTCTTTCTATCAAATGAGGGCAACCAGGTTTAACATTAAATTCCTTGCCAATTTCAAACAAATGATCATATAATTCTAATCCTGATTCTGTATGTTCAACATAAATTTCATATCCCCCTTGCTTTGACCATCCTGATCTAGCAATTAAATGTTTAGTACCTCTAAAATCAAAATAATCAAATCCAAAAAACTTAAGATCCGTAATGGCTTTGCCAAAAATCTTTTCCATTAAAGGAAAAGATTTAGGACCTTGCACTGCCATTATATCAACATTGGGTTCTATAATTTTAACATTAAAGTTTTTTCCAATCGCAATTCCTTTAGCGAATAAGATTACGTCAGAATCTGCAATAGATAACCACCATTTATTTTGATTTATTCTTAGAACTACTGGATCATTAATTAATCCTGCTTGGTCATCAATGATTGGACAATAATAACATCTACCATCCTTCGATTTAGATAAATCTCTGCAAGTCATCAGTTGAACTAGTTCTGCTGAATCTTCGCCTGAAATTTCCACTTGTCTTTCAGCAGCTACATCCCAAACCTGAACATTTTCTTTTAAATGATAATAAGAGTCTTCTAATGAATCTTCAAAACCTGCGGGTAATAACATATGGTTATAAGTTGTGTATGCTTTCAATCCTTGCTTTTCTATTCTTGAAGTATAAGGAGTTGATCTAAGTCTTTTTGCTTTGGCTATTTGTATTTTACTCATTTTATTCGAGTTCATTAGTTATTTAGATTAATTAAGTCTACAATAAAATTTAATTATTAATTTTTTAGATATTTAAATTAAACTATTTGTAACTATATTTTCCATCTTAATGATGATGTATGTACAGGACTATCCCAGTGATTAACAATATTTTCATCAAGTTTTGTAATGGTAAAAGATCCTCCAGCCATTTCAAGAGATGTTGTATAATTTCCAACAAGCGACCTAGTAACAACAATATTTTTTTTCTCTAAAAGTTTTTGGCCACATTCAAATAAAAGATAAAGCTCCATTAAGGGAGTTCCTCCAAAACCATTAACATGCAGTAAGACTTCTTGATTATTATTTGGTTTTAAATCCTCTAAAATATTATCTAAAATTTCTTTAGTTAGATCATTAGCAGATTTTATTTTTTCTCTTCTTCTACCTGGTTCTCCGTGAATACCTACTCCAAATTCCATTTCATCAGCTGATAACTCAAAAGTAGGTTTACCCGCTGCTGGTACTGTACAGCTTGAAAAAGCAACACCCATAGAAGCAGTCATATTATTTACATGATCTCCAAAATTTTTACATTCATCTAAAGAAGCTCCTGTTTCAGCTAAACTACCAATGGTCTTTTCAACAATCATAGTCCCAGCAACTCCCCTTCTTCCTGTTGTATATGTAGAATCTTCAACAGCTACATCATCATTAACTATAACTGTTTGGTTTGCATGGTCAATCATATCTGCCGCCATTTCAAAATTCATAATGTCACCAGAATAATTTTTAACTATAAATAGTATTCCTTTATTATGATAAACTTCATTTGAGGCTGCTTCCATTTGATCAGGTGTAGGAGCACTAAATACTTGACCAGGGCAAGCAGCATCTAACATTCCATAACCTACGAAACCACCATGTAAAGGTTCATGACCAGATCCACCTCCAGAAATTAAAGAAACTTTGTCTTTATTGGGTTTATTTTTTCTAGATACAAAATCAGGTGATAAATTTACATTAATTATATCGGAATGAGCCTTACCAAAGCCTATTAAACTTTCTGATAAAATATTATCTACTTCATTAACAAATTTTTTCATACTAATTATTTATAAACTGATTACAGATTGCTTCAATAGCAAGTTGAGATGATCTAGCACCAGGATCTATATGTCCTTTAGCTCTTTCACCTAAAAATGATGCTCTACCTTTAGTTGCAATAATATCCTTAGTTGATAACATTCCATCTTTTGCTACAATAATTATTTTTTCAGCAACTTTGCTAATATTTGATTCATCTTTTAGATTGATTAAGGTTTTGGAGACAGGAATTAATACATCTAACATTGTTTTTTCACCTATATCTGACTTACCTCTTTTTTTCATTGATTCAACTCCTTCATAAAACATTTCAGATAAATTATTTAAATCATTTAGTTCAGGATTAAATTTTTTTGACATTCCTATTAATAAAGTAGCAAATAATGCACCTGACGATCCTCCTACTGTTGTCATTATTTTCATTCCTAATTGTTTGAATATTTTATCTGAAGTTTCGTCTACTAATTTATCTTTTAAATTTAATAATTCTTGTAAACCTCTTAAAATATTGAATATATGATCACCATCACCAATTTCTTGATCTAATTTTTCTATTTCCTCCTTATGATTATTAATTGTTATTTCAATATTTCTTATTGAATCAAATATTTTTATTCCATTCATTAAAGACTCATACCACCATCTATATTATAAATAGAGCCAGTTACGAATGATGATCTATCGCTTAATAAAAAAAGAATAAGATCAGATATTTCTTCGGGTTTAGCTACACGTCCAATAATTTGTCTAGAATTAAAGTCTTTTCTAGCTTGAGAGGGGTTATTAGAACTTAAAACTCTTTTTCTCCAAGTAGGTGTGTCTACAGTACCTGGGCATATAACATTACATCTAATACCTTTTTTAGCATAATCTACAGCAATAGATTTTGTTAAACCTATTATTCCAGCTTTTGATGTTGAGTAAGCAAATCTTCTCTTAACTCCCTTTATTGATGAAGCCACAGATGATATATTAACTATAGATCCTTTTTTTCTTTTTAAAAAAATTTTCATAAAATATTGCGATATATAAAATACTGAAGTTAAATTTGTATTTATAGTATGATTCCATTCTTTTTCAGAACAATTCATCATATCACCTTGATGAACAATTCCAGCACAATTAACTAACCCATCAATAATTTTAATATCTTTTAAATTAGTTTTAATTTCATTGAAATTTGTACAATTAATATTTTTTAAAATACATTTATTTTTTAATTTTAATTTTAATTTATCAAGAGATTTTTTTTCTTTGTCTATTGCAATAATTGTAGCTCCCTCTTTAGCGAGAAGGATTGCAGCAGCTCTTCCAATTCCATTTGCAGCTCCTGTTACTGCAATTATTTTTTTTTTAAATGAATATTTCATGTACTTTACATGAATTGAGTTAACGAGATGACTCTAAATAAATTCCGTATAAATGACCTGAACCTATAGCTATTATAGCAACAACTATTAATATGAAAAATATAATTAGACCTATTTTAATTAATTGTGAAGTTTTAACTCCCTCAACACATAAAGGAACTAAATTAAAAGATAATCCACCAATTACTACTGCAATACAACCTATACTATACAATGTCATTGAAAATGGTTGGAATAAAAAAACTAATGAAAGAATACTAAAACCAACTATAATTCTTTCAACTACTTTAGCTTGTTTTTTGGTAAGACCTTCTCTTGCTTTATTCATTTCTAATTACCTCACCATTTTTATTGAATATATGTACCTGACCTTTTTTAGGTTTTAAGTTGATAATATCTCCAACATTTAAATTTTTTGATCGACTTTGAACAGACCTAAAAGTAAATTCATTAATCTTTATATGAACTAAAATTTCAGATCCCATATTTTCAATTAGATCAACTTTACCAGAAAAATTATCTGAAGCATTATTATCAACAAGTTCAAAACTCCTTGGTCTAATACCAATAAAATAACTATCGTTTTTATTTACATTCAAAGGAGTTATAAAATCAATTTGTACTTCTTGTTCTAAAATTTTTAATTTAATTATGGATGAATTAATTTCAATAATATTACAATCTAATATATTCATTTGAGGAGTTCCAATAAATCCAGCTACAAAAGTATTATTAGGTTTAGCAAAAATATCATGTGGTGATGACACTTGCTCAATTAAACCATCGCGCATAACTGCAATTTTTGTTGCCATTGTAAGAGCTTCTAATTGATCATGTGTTACGATGACAGTTGCTTTTTTTAAATCTGATAAAACTTCTTTTATTTGGCCTCTCATTTGTTCTCGCAATTGCACATCTAGTCTACTTAATGGTTCGTCAAATAAAAAGCATTCAGGATCTCTAATAATTGCTCTTCCTACAGCAACTCTTTGTTTTTCACCCTCAGCTAGTTGATGAGGCTTTCTATTTACAATGTCTCTTAATTGAAGAATATCAGCAACTTCTAATATTTTTTTTTTAACTTCTTCACTTGATAGGTTCTCTGCAAAAAGAGGATTAGCTAAATTTTCTGCTACTGTTAAACTAGGATAAAGAGCATAAAATTGAAAAGCCATTGCTAAATTTCTATCACGTGTTTCAAGATTATTAACATTTTTATTACCAATAAATATATCTCCAGAAGTTGCGACCTCAAGTCCAGCAACCATTCTTAAAGTAGTTGTTTTACCACATCCGGAAGGGCCTAATAAGCAAAGTACCTCATTTTCTTCAACTTTAAGTGAGACATTATCTACAGCAATTAAATCACCAAATGCTTTAGTTAAATGCTGTAATTCAATTGTAGACATTATTTTTTAATTGTTCCAAAGGTTACACCTCTTAAAAGTTGATTTTGAAGAAGATACGTAATTAAGAAAATTGGTATTATAAATAAACATATCATTGCAGCAAGCAGTCCATAGTCTACATTTATTTCCCCTCCTATTGTTCTGGCCATTGCTGGTGGCATTGTTCTAGTTAATTTATTTGTAAGTAAAAGTGAGAATAAAAACTCATTCCAAGTTAATATTAAGGCAAAAACAGATGTTGCTGCTAATCCTGCTTTTACTTGAGGAATACAAACACCAAAAAAAACTGAACTTTCTGAAGCACCGTCCATCCTTGATGCATCTTCAATTTCTGTATTTAATTCATCAAAGAAACTTTTCATCATCCAAATAGAAAATGGAAGATTAAAAGCTGTATACATAAGTATAATACCCGTATATGTGCCAGCCAGGCCTGTAATTCTAAAGATTAAAAAAATTGGTACTATGACTATTATTGGTGGAAGCATCCTTGTAGTCAAAATAATAAACAAATAGGTATCATTACCTTTAAGAGGATGGCGAGAAAATCCATAAGCAGCTAAGGTGCCAATTAATAATGCAAGTAAAACGCTCATTCCTGAAATATAGATACTATTAAAAAAATACATATGAAAACCTGTTGCTACATATTCTGTACTATTAGCCATACTTCTAAAAAATATGTGATAAAAGTTTTCAAATGTTGGGGTGAAAAACCATTTAGGTGGTGTGGCTAAAGTATCACTTCTTGATCTAAAAGCTGTTAGAATTATAAAGAGAACTGGAAAAAAATATATGAAAGCAACAAAACTTGCTAATGATGTCCAAAGCCAGCCTGATTGACCTATTGCTTTTTTTTCATATTTCTTCACTTTCTCTTTGCTTGATGACGTACAAATATAAACTAGTTAATACTATCACTGCAAATAATAAAATATAACCCATAGCAGCAGAATTGCTTGTTCTAAAAAATTGGAATGCTGTTCGATATACTAAAACACCAATTGTTTCAGTAGCGGTTCCAGGTCCACCATTTGTCAAAATAAATACTAAATCAAAAATTTTAACTGTTTCAATTGTTCTAAATAAAACTGCTAGTAATAATAAACTTCTAACATATGGAAATGTAATTGTTGTAAATTTTCTCCACCAACTCATTCTATCAATTTCAGCAGCTTCGTATAAATGTTTGGGCACACTTACCAAACCCGCTAAAACAAGTAACATAACAAATGGAGTCCATTGCCAAGCATCTGCAAAAATAACACCTATAAGTGCTCCTGCAGGTGTTGATAGTAAAACATACATCTCACCAGTAATAAATGATTGAACAAATTGACTTAAAAGACCAAATTCAGGTTCATAAAATAGTTTAAAATAAATTGCTACAGCAACATTACTTAACATCATAGGGGCTAATACAAACATTAGAAGAATTTTTCTTAAAGGAAATTGTGAAGCAAATAAAAGAGCTAATAGAAATCCTAAAACCATTTGCATACCCACACTACCAGCTACTATGATAGCTGTAGTTTGAAGAGACTCCCAAATATTATCTTTAGTTAAAACCTTTTCATAACTATAAAACCAACTAAACTTTGGAAGCTTTAAAGTATTTGCTCTATATTTAAAAAAACTTAAACCAAAAGACCACATTAATGGTATAATGTTGACAAGTAACAATACTGTTATAGCTGGTGCTATTAGCATCGGACCTCTTCTCTTAGGATCCATAAACCAAGCAAGAAATCCGGTACTTCTTTTCATAATCTATAATCTTTATAGGATAATTTAAACAAAAAGCCCAATAAGATTATTGGGCTTTTTAAAATTAAATTTATTGAATTCTATCAACTTCTTCCAACAGTTCTTGTTGGAATTCAGCAATATTATCCAAAGTAGTTCTCGCATCTTGTTGACCAGTAATTGCTTTGTCAAACTCTTCTTGTTGTTGAGTTAACAATTCAAAAAATTCTGGAATATGCCATACATCTTTTTGCCAGTCCATGCTTGCTACATAAGCTGCATTCCATGGAGCTAGTGCATTGTATCCATCAGAGTAAATAATACTCTTCATACAACTTTGTCCACCAGCTTTAACTGCTTCTATTTGTACGTCATATGACAACCACCATTTGATGATTTTAAATGATGCTTCAATTTCTTCATCAGTCATCCAAGTAGTCAAAACAAATGGTTGACCACCAAGATTAGCCCAACGAGATATCGTGCCATCATCCTGCATTGTACCTGGTTGACGAGCATATCCAGTTATATCATTAACTTTTGATAAATTTGGATCAACTACTGGAGCTCCCAAACCAACCCAGTTAATCATAGAAGCAATTTTACCTTCTAGATAC
>CACFVT010000024.1 GCA_902569865.1 uncultured Alphaproteobacteria bacterium
GGTAAAATTGGAATTTTCTAAAAATGAAATATTTCTTAATCGGTAGACCTAATGTAGGTAAAACTTCAATTTTTAATAAATTGACAATATCGAAGAATATTATTCATAGAGAAGAGGGCACTACAAGAGACTGGCATAAAAGTACAATTAAAGGATTGAATCATTCAATAATTTATGATTCTCCAGGAGTAATTTTTACAAATAAAAAATTAAAAGAAATTAAATTTTCCAAATTATTACAAACTATTAATGTTTTTTTATACGTAATTGATTTAAAAAATAAAAATGATTACTATGATAAAGAATCTATTAATGAATTAAGAAAATATAATAAAAAAATTATTTTGATCATCAACAAAGATGATAATTATGAACAAAATTTTATTATTTCGAAATCAGGATATGATAATTTATTTTATATTTCATGCTCACATAATTTAGGTTTTGATAAACTATACACATATTTTGAAAATAATGATCTAGGAAGTGAAAAAGATCAAGTTTTTGATTATTCTATAGCAATTTATGGCAAACCTAATGTAGGCAAAAGCACACTTGTAAATTCACTCTTGGGCTATGATAGAGTTCTTACAAGCAAAATAGCAGGAACTACAT
This sequence comes from uncultured Alphaproteobacteria bacterium, assembly GCA_902569865.1. Classification (GTDB taxonomy): domain Bacteria; phylum Pseudomonadota; class Alphaproteobacteria; order HIMB59; genus CACPNW01. The sequence goes on from CACFVT010000024.1 coordinate 616, forward strand.
CTGATATCGTTGAAGATATATATAAGTTTAATGATAAAAATTTTAAAATTATTGATACTGCAGGAATATTTAAAAAAAATAAAATTGATAATAAGTCTATAAATTTTGAAGCCATCAGAAAATCATTAAATCTAAAAACTCAACCAGATTTAAGTATAATCCTTATAGACTGTAAAGAAGGCTTTGATACGCAGATAAAAAAAATCTTAAAAATATTAATTAATAAATCTAAAAGTATAATAATAGTTTTTAATAAAATTGATATAATTAAAAATAAAAATAAATTTTCAAAGGAAACTAAATTATTTATTAGAGAAACATTTTCGCAAATTCAAAATATATCAACATTATTTATTTCTGCAAAAGACAAAAAACATGTAACTGAATTAAAAAAGTTGATTCTAAAGAAATCTAAAAATTCTAATATATCATTATCAACTAGTAAAATTAATGTATGGTTAAAGAAATCATCTTTAGAATATCCTCATCCTTTACTAAAGGGAAAAATAGTTAATTTTAAATATGGAGTACAGGTATCTTCTTCTCCTATAACAATAAAAATTTTCTCTAATTTCCCTAAAGAGATCAAAAAAAACTATAAAAATTATCTTATTAATAAATTAATTACGGATTTTAATTTATTAGATTCTAAAGTTAATTTGATATTTTCTTCATCAAAAAATCCCTTTAAGTAGCTCCTGATTCATCTTTCAAGAAAATGTAGTTTAATAAGTTCTTGTTAATTGCATCAATTTGCTGAAGAATATATGAGTTTTCTGATAAAAAATTATTTAAATTATCTAAAAATTCAAAGTTATTTATGCCATAAATTATTGTACTAAAAATAATATAATTAAATAAAAAACCAAATAAAAAACCAAATACTTTATCTATAATTTTCCCCAATATTTGGCTATCAAGATCTGAGGAAATAATTTTTCTTAATTTTTTTAGTATGAAGAGAGAAATGAGAAAAATTATAGGTACAGATAATATAATGGATATTAAATTTGTTATTTGTTCATAATTTTTTAATATTTCTATATTTAAAAGTTGTTTATTAATAAAATTTGATAAATTATTATAAAAATAAATAGTAATAATAATTGATCCAATCCAAGTAAGTAATCCTAAAATTGAATTGATTACGCCTTTCCAAAAGCAAAAAATTACTACAATAAATCCAATTGTTAATATAATATGATCAATAGGAAAAATTAAATTATCAATCATATTTTACAAAAAATAATAAAGAAGGTATTAAAATCATTACTCCCAACATTGCAAATATCATTGCTAATGATGTAAATATACCAAATAAAACTGTTGGTATAAAACTTGAAAAACTTAAAATTGAGAAACCTAGCGCTATTGTAATTGATGTAGTTAAAACAGCTAAACCGGCAGAAGAGTTAGTTAGCTTTATTGAGTCCATTAAATTATTTTTATTATTAAATTCTTTAAAACGATACAAATAATGAATGGTGTTGTCTACAGCAATACCAATAGTTATTGCTGCAATTGTTATTGTCATTATGTCTAAGGGTATAGATAAATACCCTATAATACCCAAGATAAAAGATGAGGCAAAAATATTTGGAATAATTGCAATTATGCTTAATTTAATTGACCTAAACAATATTAAAAACATTATAAATATTAAAATAATTACAAATCCAAGTGATTTTATTTGTGAATCAAATAAAGAATCTAGCATATTGTTGTACAGAACTAATAATCCATTAACTTTAAAATCTTTAACCGAAGAGTTATTAGTATTATCTAAATAAATTTTGATATCATTAATTAATGTCTCCCTACTAATATTTTCAGAGTCTTTAATTCTTGCTGTTATTTTTGCCATGTTATAATCAACAAGTAAATATGGATAAATTAAACTTATTTTATATTCTTCAGGTATTTCATTATACAATATTGACAGTTCAAAAATTTCTAAAGGTTTTTTATTAATTAAATTTGCAATTTCAATAAGTGATATAACTGATTGAACTTTTCCTATTTCTATTCTACTATCTAAATAATAATGAATATCGGATATTATTTCTAACCTTTCCTTAGTAAACCATGTATTTGTTTGCTGACTTGTAAAAATGTCATCTTCAAAAATATCTTCATCGATTATTAAATCATCTTCATTAATTTCTAAATCAACATTTGATGAATTTTCTAAATCATTAAAATTAATTAAAATATCTAAAGGAGTAGTCCCCCCTAACTCATCATCTATTAATTTCATACCTTTGTAAATTTCAGTATCTTTTTTAAAATAATTTACAAAACTATTTTCTACATTAAGCTTTAATATTCCTCCAATTGATAAAATAAAAAAGATAAGACTAATGAAAATAATAATATTAAAATAATTATTCGTAAGTGAAGTGAAAATATTTTTAAATTTAAAAATATTATTATTAGGCTGTATTTTATTTGGAGTAAAAAATAATAATAATGGTAAAATTGAAAATGAACAAATAAACGAAATGATTAATGAAATAATCATTATAATTCCAAAATCGATTATTGGTTTAATATCTGTTAATATTAAAGATCCAAATGCAACTATTGTTGTTAATGATGTATAAAAGCATGGCCAGAACATTTTGGTTAAAGTAGTTTTTATTTTAATATCTGACTTTGTGTCCAAAAGTCTGTAGTAGTTTATTATATGGATATTCATGGAAATAGATAAAATGAATATTAATGCTGAAAAATTAGAAGAGATGGCTGTAACTTCAATTTGAAAAAAACTGATTATGCCAAATATAACAAATACTGAATATACTGAACTTAACAAACAAATTAAAACAAATTTTATTTGCTTAAATATATAAAATAAGACTAAAGTAATGATTAAAGTAACTGAGATACTAAAAGTTATTATATCTTTTTTAACAAAATCTATAACATCATTAGCTATCATTTCAATTCCACCTAAGTAATACTCGTGATCATCATCTATATTATTTGAAATATCTCTTACTTGAGAAACAAGAATTTTTCTTTTAATGTCATTTTCTTTTTTTATTTCTAAATATTTCTTTCTTGAAATTTTAGCATTGTTATAGTCAGCTCTTGCTTTTTCCATTTCTAAATTCTTATCTAAGTATATAATTAATGAGAAAACATTTGAGTCATTATTAATTATTTGGTCTTTATAAATCGGATTATTTGATAGTTCTTTTATAACTTTCTTTAAATCATAGTTTGAATTTTTTATTGTATCAATATTATTACCATTTAATGAATTTAGTGATGTGTTATTCAAAAAAAATATTGGCGCATCTATAAAACTAAAAACTCTTTTAACATTTTTTAATTTTAAAATTTCTTTTGAAAGAAAATCAAATTTTTCTACAAATTCATTATCTATTTCATTATTGTTTTTAACCGCTAAAACTAAAAAATTTTCTGAGGTAAATAATTTGCTATAACTATTGTAATAAAGGAAATCTTGATCATTTTTTGCCACTAATGTATCTGAAGAGGCATCAATCCTAAAATTTTTTATATAAATAGATGATAAAATTATCATCGATAAAGATAAAATTAATAAAAAAATTAATCTTAATTTTGACAATTCTTTACCCCATTCTTATTTATTCCAAAGTTAGAAATACTGATCAATATTTTACAATTAACTTAAAAATAAACAATTCCCTATTTTAATTAATCAATAAATAAATATTCAATTTTTAAAAATTTAATTACAGCAATATAGATCACTCAATTATATTATCATATTCTTTTACCGTTAAATCACTAAATTTAGTAAAATTTGGATCAAAGTGCGCTCTTATTGTGCCGATTGGTCCATGCCTTTGTTTAGCAATTATGATTTCGCCTTTATTGTGAGCTTTTTCACATAGATCACGCCATCTATTATGTCTTTCATCATATTTATCTTCTGACTCTTCTGGTTTTTTTATTGGTTCCATTCTTTCAAGATAATAACTTTCTCTAAAAATAAACATAACTACATCTGAGTCTTGTTCAATTGTGCCACTTTCTCTTAAATCTGCTAATTGTGGTCTTTTATCTTCTCTTTGCTCAACTTGTCTAGATAATTGCGAAAGAGCAATTATTGGAATATTTAATTCTTTAGCAATTGCTTTTAAGCCTCTTGTGATTTCTGATATTTCTTGAACTCTTCCATCGTTTTTTTTATTTAAAGTTCCAGACATAAGTTGCAGATAATCTATTATTATTAAATTTATATCATGTAATCTTTTTAATCTTCTTGCTCTTGCTCTAAGCGACGGTATTGTTAAAATAGGATTATCATCAATTATTAAGTTTAAATTTTCTAGTTTAGAACTTATGTTAGCAATATTTTTAAAATCATCTTTAGATAAATCAGCTTTACGCATTTTATCACCTGATATTTTTGATTGTTCTGCTAAAATTCTTGTAGCTAATTGTTCAGATGACATTTCCAATGAAAAGAAAACTACCTTACCTCCTTCAATAATAATTTTATCCCCATCTGCATTTTTACTTTCTTTAAATTTCTCAGCTGCATTAAATGCTATATTGGTACCTAAAGCAGTTTTCCCCATTGAAGGTCGGCCAGCTATTATTATTAAATCAGAATTGTATAGTCCGCCAAGTTTTTTATCCAAATCTTTTAGTCCAGTCGTAAGTCCGGCAATTTTACCATCTCTTTTAAAGGCCTCATTAATTATATTTACAGCATTTTTTAATGCTTCTCTAAAAAATGAATATTTTCTTTCAGTATTTCCTGTTTGGGATAATTGATAAAGATCATTTTCTGCTCTTTCAATCAACTCAATGCCATCTTCATTATCTTCATTGATAGATGTGTCGGTTATAAGATTTTGCCCAATAGCAATTAAATTTCTTTTAATATGTAAATCATATATTATTTTTCCATATTGATATGGATTTTGAGTTGACGGAGCACTATCCTTTATTTGATTAAGATATTTTAAATTATCAAAATCAATATCATCTGCTGGTAAATAACTTTTCAAAGTAATTGGTGAAACAAGCATGTTTTTGTTCAATAGCATTGAAATTGTTTTGAAAATTATCTGATTATTAGGATCAACAAAATGCTTATCTTCAAGAAAATCAGTAACTTTTTCAAAGTTTTTATTATCCCAAAGAATTGAACCTATTAGCGCTTGTTCCGCCTCGATATTTGAGAATAAATTTGTTTTAACTTGATTATTTTTACTTAGATTTATGATTTCATTAGTTTGCACAATTATTTCTTAATAAAAAAATAAAATATCACAATAAGTCTTATTAAATTTTAAATATTAATAGTTAATATCTATATAATAAAATGTGTATAAAATTAATTTTTTGAAACTTTTATTAATATTGATTCTTTGATATCTATATAAGGATTAACGAAGATCTCGTGCTCTCCAATTGATCTAATTTGCTTTGATATAATAATATCATCAGAATGGATCTTAATATCATTCTCTTTTAGTAAATTAACTATCTCATTTTTTGAAATAGCGCCATAAAGTTGACCTTTTTCATCAGCTTCTTTATTAAAATGAATATTTAGTTTTTTTATATCTTCAATTGTCTTTTTAGCTAGCTCTAATTTATTATTTTCTTTTATTTTAATTTCTTCCTTGATTTTTTCATAATAATCTAAATTTTTTTTATTTTCTCTAAGTGCCATTTTTTTTGGGAGTAAAAAGTTTCTAGCATAACCATCCTTTACATTTACTAAATCACCAATTTTACCAAGCTTTTTTATGTTAGTTGTTAAAATTATCTTCATTTTAATTTAAATACTTATTTGTGTATGACATTAGAGATAAAAATCTTGCACGTTTTATTGCTAAAGATAATTCTTTTTGTTTTCCTCTTGAAACATTCGTAATTCTACTTGGTATAATCTTGCCTTTTTCACTTATATATTTTGTTAATAATTTAATATCTTTATAATCTATTACAGGTGAATTTTTGTTACTGAATGGACAAAATCTTTTCCTATCTTCAAAAGGGCTATTTTTTGATTCGTCTCTATTTCTTGATTTATTGTATTTAGTTTTTTTCATAATTTAAATTTGTAGGTAATTCCTGATGTTCATTTACTCTAATAAATAAATGACGAATGATATTGTCATTTTGATTTAAAATTTTTGTAATATTTTTAATATTACTCCCATTAATTTCTAATTGATAATACTTGTAGAAAGCTTTTTTAAAATTATTAATTATATAACTTAGGTCTCTTAATCCCCAATCCTCTGTATCTTTGATTTTACCTGCATTATTAGTAATACTCTCTTCAAATTTTTTTATGTTATTATTTAAAGTTGATTTAGAAACTTCAGGGCTAATTAATAAAATAGCTTCAAATTTATTCATTTTACTCCACGGTTAAATCTTAATATTATATAAATAGTAAGAGAAGTTGTGGTTGCATATATTCATATTTTAAAATAAATCAATATTTTAATGACAAGCATCATATTTCCAGGTCAAGGAAGTCAATTTTTAGGAATGACAAAGGATTTTTTTGATAACTTTAAAATTGCTCAAGATACTATTACAGAGATTGAAGACGCAACGAGTATAAGCATCAAAAAAATTATATTTGGCAATGACGATAATCTTTTAAATATCACAAATTTCACTCAAATATCAATTTTTGCAGGCTCTATGTCTATTTATCAAACTTTAGAAAAAAATTTTGGTTTTTCTAATTTAAATATAAATAACATGCTGGGGCACTCATTGGGAGAGTACTCTGCTTTAGCTGCTGCTAAATCTCTTACAATTTCACAAGCATCATCTTTATTAAAAATAAGAGGAGAATTAATGAATTCAGCAATTGAACCTAATACTACTAATATGGCAGCTTTGATAGGCTTGAATTGTGAAGATATTATTAGCATAATAAAAAATAATAGTGTTAATGTGGAAATAGCAAATGATAATTCTCCACTTCAAATAGTGATCTCAGGATCAAATCATGATATTGAAAACTCAGAACAAATTTTTCTGTCAAATGGAATTAAGAAATTTATAAAATTAAATGTCTCAGCAGCGTTTCACAGTAAATTTATGATAGAAGCTCAAAAAAAGCTGAGTTTTGAAATAGATAAAATAAATTTTGTTAACCCATCCTGCGCAATCGTTTCTAATTTCGATGCTTCAATAAACAAATCAATTAATAAAATTATAGAAAATTTAAAATTGCAAATGTCAAATAGAGTTAGATGGACAGAAAGTATTAAAAATATTGAAGAAAAGGGTGAAAGTCAGATAATAGAAATTGGCCCTGGGAAAGTACTATCAGGTTTAATAAAAAGAATATCAAATAAATTTGATATAATTTCAATTAATAATATACAAGATTTAGAACAATTAAAAAAATTATGAATAATCTAGAAAAAGTATTTATAACAGGATCATCTGGTGGGATTGGTAGCTCTATTACAAAAAAGTTTATTAATGTAGGTTATAAATTAATTTTAATATCTTCATCCAAAGAAAAACTTTCAATTATGAAAAATGAATATGGTGATCTTCATAGCTATTATCATCTTGATTTATCTGATTTATCATCGATCACTTCCAGAATGAATGAAATCTCTAATGAACATCCTGATATATCTATTGTAATTAATAACGCTGGTATGACCTCTGATAGTCTTCTTCTTCGTATGAAATTAGAGCAATGGCAAGAAGTAATAAATACAAATCTTTCTTCAAATTTTGCTATTATCAAATCTATTCTTCCAAATATGATAAAAAATAAAAAGGGGAAAATTATTGGAATCTCATCTGTAGTTGCATTATCTGGAAATCCTGGTCAGTCTAATTATGTAAGTTCAAAATCAGGAATGATTGGTTTTTACAAATCAATTGCTCATGAAGTGGCAAGTCGAAATATCAATATAAATGTTGTTTCTCCTGGTTTTATTGATTCTCCAATGACAGAAAAACTTAATGAATTACAAAAAAATAAAATATTAGATAATATTCCTATGAAGAAATTTGGAGAGCCAGATGATGTGGCTAATTTAGTTTATTTCTTGACTACAAATCAAGCCTCATACATTACAGGGCAGAATTTTCATGTAAATGGTGGTATGTTAATGGTTTAATTAGTTGACATAAACAGAAATAATAATTTATTAAAATCTAATAACATTTAGGAGATAGTTATGAGTGAAGTCCAAGACCAAGTTAAAAAAATTGTTGTTGATCATCTTGGAATAGATGAAGCGAAAGTTAAACCAGAGGCTAAGTTTATTGATGATCTAGGTGCAGATAGTTTAGATACTGTAGAATTAGTAATGGCTTTTGAGGAAAAATTTGGAATAGAAATACCTGATGATGCTGCAGAAACAATCCAAACAGTTCAAAATGCTATAGATTATATTGAAAACAAAAAATAATTTTTAATCATTTATAATGAGGCGAGTTGTTATTACGGGGATTGGTTTATTATCAGCAATTGGTAATGGAAAAAAAGAAACTTGGAACAATCTTCTTAATGGGAAATCAGGAATAAAAAAAATTGATGATTTTAATACAGATGAATTCCCATGCAAAATAGCTGGTTATATTTCTAATAATCAAAATCATGATAACTATATTGATATTACCTCACATCTAGACTCTAGAGAAATTAAAAGAAATGATAGATTTATACAATATGGTATTGTTGCAGCTAAAATGGCAGTTGAGGATGCAGGTATCCAAAATTTAAGTGAAGAAGATAAACTTAATACTGGAGTTATAGCAGGCTCAGGTATAGGTGGATTGGAAACAATTTATAATGGTGCATTGACTATTAAAAATAGCGGTCCTAGAAAACTATCTCCTTTTTTTATTCCATCATCACTTATAAATCTTTTATCAGGTCAAATTTCTATTAAATATGGTTTTAAAGGACCAAATCATTCAGTTGTAACAGCATGTGCAACTGGGGCTCATTCTATTGGTGATGCTGGTGAAATTATAAAAAGAGGAGCCGCTGATATCATGATAGCAGGGGGAGCAGAAGCTGCTGTATGTGAGCTTGGTTTAGCAGGTTTCTGTGCAGCTAGAAGCCTAAGCACATCTTATAATGACAATCCTGAATTAGCATCAAGGCCATGGGATAAAAACAGGGATGGATTTGTGATGGGGGAGGGTGCAGGTATTTTAATTTTAGAAGAACTTCAGCATGCAAAAAAAAGGGGAGCTAAAATTTATGCAGAGTTGATTGGTTATGGCATGTCTGGTGATGCACACCATATTACTGCGCCATCTGAAGATGGGGACGGTGGTTTTAGAGCAATGAAGCAATCTATCAATATGGCTAATATTTCTTTAGAGGATATAAATTATGTTAACGCACATGGTACATCTACTATAAAAGGAGATGAAATTGAACTAAATGCTATAATGAAACTATTTAGCAACCATGAAAATTTATTTGTAAGTTCAACGAAATCATCAATTGGTCATTTATTAGGCGCTGCTGGTAGTGTTGAATCTATTTTTGCAATTCTAGCAATAAATAACTCAATTGTGCCTGGAACACTTAATCTTAAAGATCCTATAGACTCTAAAAATATAAATCTTGTAGCAAATGAACCAAAAGAAACTAAAATAAATATTGCTTTAAGTAATTCGTTTGGTTTTGGAGGAACTAATACTGCTTTATTATTTAAGAATTATTAGCTTAATATTTATACTAGTATCTTTATATTTATCTTACTTATTTTTTTTAAAAGATATTGAATTGGTGAATTTAAATGTCATTATTGAAAAAAATCAAAGTTCAAAAAATATTATTGAAACAAATATAGCTAATTTAAATTTTATTGAAAAATTTATAACTAAAACATATTTATCAATTCATTCAAAATATTTTAAACAAATTCATTATGGAAAGTTTATTTTGACAAATGATACAAATTTAAAAAATTTTATATCAACAACCACTAAACCATCCAATTTTATATTTAAAATCACAATTGTAGAAGGATGGAATAAATATCAATTAAATGAATTATTAAAAAATAATTTTGAAAATTTTAAAAACATTGAATATTTAGATACTTTAGCTGATACATATTTTTTACATTCTTATGAAGGTTTTGATGAATTTTATTCAAAATTAAAAAAATTAAAGGATAATACTAAACAAAAGTATAAAGATCATAAATTACTTAAAATATTTACATTTGATCAGCTTTTAATTATTGGCTCTTTACTTGAAAAAGAGGGAATAGATGATTTAGATAAAAAATTAATTTATTCTGTTATTCGAAATAGATTACAAAAAAAAATGAAATTACAAATAGATGCAACTACAATATTTGCAATAACAGATGGAAAATATGACTTACAGAGGAAGTTAAATCGAAAAGACTTAGAAATTCAACATCCTTACAATACTTATTATATCAAAGGACTTCCTCCTGGACCAATTTCATATGTAGGAAAAAAAACAATGGAATTAATTTTTGAAAATTATAAAAGTAAATATTTATATTATTTTTATAATAGTATTGAAAAAAAACATATTTATTCAGAAACATATATAGATCATAAAGAGAAACTAAGTGAATATAGAAATAAAAAATAAAATAATAATTATTTCATCCCCATCTGGAGCAGGTAAAACAACTTTATGTAAGATGCTTGTAAAAAAAATAAAAAATGTAATTTTATCAATCTCCTACACATCAAGAAATATGAGACTGAATGAAATTAACGGTAAAGATTATTATTTTGTATCTAAAGAAAAATTTGTTAAATTAGAAAATAATAACCATTTCATTGAAACATCATCAAATTTTAATAATCTATATGGTTCACCAATTAAAAATATAAGAAAATCTAATTTATTAAATAAGAACATACTTTTTGATATAGATTGGAGAGGTGCTAGAAAGATTAGAAAAAAATTTAATAAGAAAGATATTATTGATATTTTTATTTTACCGCCATCAGTAAAAGAGTTAAGGAAAAGATTAGTTAAAAGAGGAAGAGATAGTAAAAATGAAATTAAACTTCGTTTATCTTATGCTATTGATGAAATAAAACATTATAATGAATATAGTTATGTTTTAATTAATCAAAATATTCATAATACAGCTAATGATATAATAGATATAATTAAGTATCACGATTTTGTTAAAAATAATTATAAACTATTAGATAAAAATTTAAAAAAAATTGTAGATTTTTAATAATTCATTAAAACTAAGCTCTTCAACCCTTTTACTTAAAAGTTTTTTATTAATTAGCTTAGAATTTTTAATTTTATTTCTTAAACTTTTTCTCTTATTTTTAAATATCTCATTTGTAAATTTTAATAATTTGCTTTGATCTACTTTAATATTTTTTAATTTAAATTCTACTACTTTAGAGTTAACTTTTGGTTTAGGGTAAAAAACTTTGTTGCTTACATTAAATAATATTTTATAATTAGCACAAACTTGAATAATAAATTTATATTTATTCATTTTACTTTTATTATAGTCAAATTTTTCTGCTAACTCTTTTTGGATCATGCAGATAATATTTTTAATATTTTTATTATAGAATAATAGTTTTATTATTATTTTAGTACTCAGATTATAAGGAAGATTTGATATAATTTTTATATTTTTTAATTTTGTAAAATTAAATTTTAATGCATCATTGTTAATTATTTGTGTGTTTTTTTGATTTTTGTATTTATTTTTAAGATGTTTAAATAGTATTAAGTCTTTTTCAATCAATATTAATTTTTTTGGTTTTTTAGCTATTATGAAATCTGTTAAATTTCCTAAGCCAGGGCCAATCTCAACGATATTTTCATTTTTTATATTTGTTATATTTGTAATTTTTTTTATTATATTTTTATCAATGAGAAAATTTTGACCCAGAGATTTTTTTGGTATTATCATATTTACTTCTATTTGCTGCTATTTTTTCTACTAGTTTAAAACAATTAATTATACCTAATGATGATTGATTTTTTTTCCCTACTGCATCGTATGCTGTACCGTGATCTGGTGAAACTCTTATAATATCTAAACCAGATGTATAGTTTACTCCTGAGTAATTTGAAATTATTTTAAAGGGTATTAGTGCTTGATCATGATATGTAAAAAGAAAACAATTATGACTTTTTAAATTTTTTTTATTTACAATTGCATCTGGAGCAACAGGTCCATTGATGTTTATATTAATTTTGTTTAATTCGTTAATAATTGGTGTGATATATTCTTTGTCCTCATTGCTTATTATCCCATTTTCACCACTATGAGGGTTTATTCCTGCCATTATATATTTTGGATTATTTATTTGAAAATCTCTTAATAATCCAGTGTTTAGATTTTTGATTTTATTAATGATTGATTCAGAATTTTTAAATTTTTTTGAAACATTTTTTATCATAATATGCATAGTGAGTGGTACAAAAAAAATATTTTTATAAATAAAAATCATATTTGAGATTTTTTTACCATCTTTTTTTGTAAAGAATGATGTTTGATCGATAAAAGTAGAATTAATTTTATTTATTTTTTTTTTATTAATTGGCAATGTGACAATACCAATAAAGTATTTTTTTTTAACTAATTGATAACTTATTTTAAGTG
>CACFVT010000025.1 GCA_902569865.1 uncultured Alphaproteobacteria bacterium
TGGGCCGAATTAAAATTTTGTTTTTGGGGGTGGAGTATCACGCTTTAGCTGTTTAGATACACACCCGCAAGCTGTTTCAAATCGGTGTAGAGGGCTATTTAATTTATATGCTTTTTTTGTCAATATTTGTTCATTTTGACCAATAAATTACTGTTTATTTTGATTTATTCTCATATAGTTTGTAAAGACACCCTCATATTATGGATAATAAAAAATTAGATGTGCTCAGGAACAATATTAATTTACTAGATGATAAAATATTGGACCTTCTTAAAGAAAGGGCTGAAATAGTAACTGAGATTGGTGCGCAAAAAAAATCTTATACTGATGTAGTAGACTATGAAAGAGAGCAAAAAGTTTTGGGTAGAATTCTTCAAAAAACTAAAGCCAAATATTCAAAAGACTCAATTGTTAGAATCTGGAGAGAAATTTTTCAGGCATCTACAAAATTGCAAGAAAAAGATAAGTCAATAATAGATGTAAAAAGATCAATTAATTTGATTAATATCTATAAAGGAGGAAAGTCCTCAATAAGTGGCAAAAATAATATTATTAAGTTATCTTCTAATGAAAGCTCATATGGTCCATCACCGAAAGTATTAGAAAAAATAAACTTACAAGAGACACTTTCAAACTCTCATCGTTACCCAAATATTGATGGAGCTAAATTAAGAGATAAATTAGCAAGTATAAATAATTTAAATGCAAATCAGATTGTTCTTGGTTGTGGGTCTGATGAGACACTTCTATTTACCGCTTTAGCTTTTTGTCAGGACGGAGATGAAATAATACATGCACAACATGGTTTTGAAATGTATTCAATAATTACTAAAATAGTAGGAGCTACTTCTAAATTAGTTAAAGAAGATGAAAATTTTAAAGTTACAGTTACTTCAATTTTAGATGCAGTAACACCCTCAACAAAAATAATTTATTTAGCTAATCCAAATAACCCTACAGGAACATATTTATCCCGAAATCAAATTATAGATATTTTAGATAAATTACCCAAAAACATTATCTTAGTATTAGATGGCGCATATGCAGAATATGTTACTAAAGAAGATTATGACAGTAGTTTTTCTTTGGTAGATCAATTTGAAAATGTAATTATTACAAGAACCTTCTCCAAAGCTTATGGTCTTGCTGGCATAAGATTAGGTTGGTGTTACTCAAGTGAAAAGGTGGCCTCAATTCTTAATAAAGTGAAAGGACCATTTAATACTCAAAGTTTATCACAGGAAATGGCCATTATTGCATTGGATGATAAAGAATATCTGAGTAAAGTAATTAAATCTAATCGTGACACAAAAAGTTGGTTTGAATCAGAGCTTGAAAAAATTAAAATTAAAACTCGACCATCTGAGGGAAATTTTTCTTTTGTTGAAATGTCTGATGAAGAGGCTAAAAAAATATTTGCCCATCTTACTAATAGTGGAATTATTGTTCGCCAATTAGACAGTTATGGACTTCCAAATTGTCTTCGTATTACTATAGGCACAAGAGCAGAAATGGAAGCAACTATCAATTCTTTAAAAGGTTTATAATAATGAAAACAAAATTTAATTCAGTTTTAATAATTGGTATGGGCTTAATTGGCTCTTCAATATCAAGAGCTTTGACTGAAAATCATGTCACTAAGAATGTTTATGGCTTAGATTCTAATGATAAGGTAATTAAAAAATGTTTAGAATTAAATTTACTAATACAAGGTGAAACAAATTTAGAAAATTTTAATACACAATTTGATTTGATTATTATTTGTACCCCTCTCAGTATGTATGAAAAAATATTTCTTGATATAGCAAGTTATATCTCTGAGCCTACTCTAGTAACTGACGTAGGTTCAACAAAAATGAGTACCATTAATGATTACAATAAAATAAAGAAAAATACCAATATTAACTTTATTCCTTCACATCCAATAGCTGGGCTTGAAAAGAGTGGTCCAGAATTTGGCTTTAGTAAATTATTTCAAAACAGATATTGTATACTCACTCCATTTAAACAAGATGATAAAGCGATAGATGCAATCAGCCAGATGTGGAAATCAATTGGTATGACTATAGAGATTATGGATGCTGAAAGACATGACAGAGTACTTGCAATGACTTCTCATATACCTCAACTTATTGCCTTTTCTGTTGTTGGTACAGCAACAGAGCTTGAATCTCATATGCGTGATGAGGTTATAAAGTATTCAGCTGCAGGTTTTAGAGATTTTACTCGGTTAGCTGGAAGTGATCCGATAATGTGGAGAGATGTATACCAAAAAAATAAAAATGCTGTTCTAGAAATGTTAGGTAGATTTAGTGAGGATCTTTCAACATATCAAAAAGCAATTAGAAACGGTGATTTAGAATTTTTAGAAAACAAATTTAATCAATCTAAAAAAATTCGTAAAGAAATTGAAGATATTGGGCAAGCAGGAAGTTTTGATCCAACAGAAAAGAAAAACTAATCCAGTAATTTATTTGATGCCGACTCAATAGAATTTTCAACTTTTTCTAAAACTTCTTTTTTATCAAGTCCAATTTGTATCTGAGGCAAAAACTCTATTACGATGTGCCCCTTTTTTATTATTTTTAATCCTTTTTGCCAACAAAGCCCTGAGTTTAATGCAACAGGTTGAAGCTTTCGTTTCGTTGTATTGTATATTCCAACAAAACCAGTTTTGTAATCAGCTTTTTCTCCTGGTTTTTTTCTTGTCCCCTCTGGGAATATTATAATAGTTGATCCATCATCTAATTTTTTTTTGACATCTAATATCATTTTTCTCATTGCTTTAGCTTTTCCCAATCTATCAATTGATACCATATTGCTCTTCAACAAATACTGTCCAAAAATGGGTATAAAGAAAAGCTGTTTTTTATGAATGAAAAAACTACTCTCTAAGTAATAATACAGCGCAAAAGTTTCAAAAGCAGACTGATGTTTTGCAACAATAATAAGCGGCTCATTAGTTAAATTTTTATACCCTTTAACTTGATGCGTAACACCACATATATTTTTCAATAAAATAAATATACCCTTTATCCATAATTTAGCTGGAAAACGGATATATTTGCTTGGTAAAAATATGAATGGGAAGCTTAAAATACCCATTAAAATTGTCCATAATGCTAAAGCACTATAAAAAAGAATAGTAAGTAATAACATACAATAAATTTTGTTTTATATACTAACCTCTCTACTCTATATATAGCTTATGTTCATTCAATGCTCAGATTGTGATTATAAATATATAGTAAATTCTGCAGATTTAAAACCAGATGGCAGAATGGTTGAGTGTGCTAATTGTAATCATCGTTGGTACCAAGAACCTCTTAAGGCCCAAGAATTTTTATCGTCCTCTATCCCCAATGTTTCCTCCGAAGATAGTAGTACTAATGAACAAAATAAAAAAAATGATGCAAAAGATATATTAGATAAAGAAATTAAAAATTTACCAAGCACAGTGGTAAGGGAAAAAAAAGTTAGTTTGTTAAACACCTTTTTAGTAATCTTTTTATTAGTTTTTTTATTTTTTTTATTTTGGGTTTTTAAATCTTATGGATCAAATATTTTTGTTTTAGTATCATTTTATATAAATGAATTTTTTTTTAATTTAAGATTGATTATTGATGATTTAGCTAAAATTATTTATCAAATTTTAAATTAATCAAGCCATTCTGGAATAGTGTCTTGTCTGATAAATTCTTGAGCAGTTAAAGGCTGGTAAATTTTGCAAAAAATGTCATTATTAACTAGTATTTCAATTGGTAAGCCTCTTGAATTATAATTTGATGCCATAACTTTTCCATAAGCTCCTGTATCTTTAATAATAATAATATTTCCAACTTTTTGTTTTGGTAAGCTGATATTTTTATCAAATATATCTGAACTTTCACATATTGGTCCAGCAACAGTATAGCTAGTTAATTCACTATTACTTTTATCTACAGGCTCAATGTCATGATGAGCTTTATACAAGGCTGGTCTTATGAGAGAATGCATTCCGGCATCAATTATTAAAAAATTTATACCACCATTATTTTTTATTGTGATTACAGAAGTTACTAAAATTCCTGCATTTGCAACAAGATATCTACCTGGCTCAAAAGATAATTGATACTCTACATTTTTAAAAAACTTATCCATTTCCGATTTAACAAGTTCTAATTTCAACACTTCTTTATTTTGTTGATAAGTTACTCCGAGACCACCACCTAAATCAACATGCTTTATTAAATAACCATTATCTATAAATAGCTGCGCATTTATTTTCATTTTTTTGAAAATTTCAGTAAAAATATTAATGTTAAAAATTTGACTACCTATATGACAGCTAATACCTATTAAATTTACATTTTTGGAAACCTCTAAAATTTGAAAAATATCTCGTAATTTTTCTGTGTCTATTCCAAACTTATCTGTTTTTTTTCCTGTAGAAATTTTATCAATTGTTTGTCCATCTATATTTGGATTCAGTCTTATTCCAATATCTACTATTTTATTTTGTTTAATTGCAATACTATTTATTCTTTGAAGCTCATCTATAGATTCAACATTAATAAGACGTATACTTTTACTTAGTGCAAAACTAATATCTTCATTAGTTTTGCCAATTCCTTCAAAAATGATTTTTTTTGGATTAACACCAGCCATGATAGCTCTTTCTAACTCTCCGATGGACACAACATCTGCTCCTGCGCCTAATGATGCCATTAATTTTATTATTGCTTGATTTGAATTAGCTTTTACAGCGTAAAAAATTTCAGCGCTTAACGTGCTCTCTAATTTCTCAAATGTATCTTCAATTTTATTTTGAGAATATATATAAAAAGGTGTTGCGTGAGACCTAGCTATTTCTTCTAAAGATACACCCTCAATGAAGGTTTTTTTATTTCGATAATAAATCATATTATTCTGTTTGAATAGTAACTGACTGTTGTCTTGCTTTTTCAGCCTCAAATCTTTCCATACATGCTTCATCACATGGATAGGTAATTACTGATTTATCTAATTTATCTTCAGGTAGAGTTAATGGGCCAACCTTACCACAACAAATAAGAAAAAATGAAATTAGCAAAATAAATAAATAATTTTTCATCATAGATATTTTTTTATAGCATATTTTATAGCTTGTTTAACTCTTTGTGGGGATGTTCCACCAAAACTTTTTTTATTATTAATACTTTCATAAATTGAAAATGTTTTTTTAGCATCATTGTTAATTTTTTTATTAAAATTTTGTAATTCGTGTAAGTCTAATTCGTGTAATTTTTTATTTTTTTTATCAGCATAAGCTACTATTTTGCCTGTCAATTGATAAGCTTCTCTAAAAGAAAACTGAAGATTAAATACTAACCAATTTGCAAAATCTGTTGCTGTTGCATTGGAGTTTTGTATAGCTTTTGCCATTACTTTAGTATTAAAAGTTATACCTGACCACATTTCTGTCATTACTTCTAAGGCTAAACAAACATTATCGTACGAAGAAAATATAATTTTTTTATCATCTTGCAAATCTTTGCTGTAGGCTAAGGGCAGCCCCTTTAGAATAACTAACAAAGCGTTTAAATTACTTATAACATTACCCGCACTACCTCTTACTAGTTCAGCACCATCTGGATTTTTTTTCTGCGGCATAATAGAGCTACCTGTGGCTAATTCATCTGGGAGTTTAACAAAATTAAATTGTTGATTAGCCCAAAGAATAATTTCATCAGCCATTCTAGACAAGTGTGTGCTAATCAATGACAAAACAAATAAAAATTCAACAGCAAAATCTCTGTCAGCAACACTATCAAGAGCATTTACTGTTGGTTTATTAAATTTTAATAACTTCGTAGTATAATTTCTATCAATAGAAAATGATGTTCCTGCCAAAGCTCCAGCACCAAGAGGATTTTCATTTAATATTTCAATACAATTTTTTAATCTCAATCTATCTCGACCCATCATCTCAACATAAGCAAGAAGATAATGTGCTAAGGAAATAGGTTGAGCTACCTGTAAATGCGTATATCCGGGCAATATTGTAAGGGTATGTTTTTTTGCGATATTAATTAAACACTTTTGTAATTTTTTTAGATGATTATCTAAACCAACACTATTATTTCTTATCCAAAGTTTAAAGTCTGTAACAACTTGATCATTTCTGGATCGAGCTGTATGTAATTTTCCAGCTGTTTTACCTACTTGCTGAAATAGGATTGATTCAATATTCATATGAATATCCTCAAGACTTTTTTTAAATTTTACTTTTCCTTTATTTATATTATTTAAAATTATTTTTAATCCATTTATAATTTTTATTTCTTCTTTTTTGGAAATAATTTTTTGTTTACCGAGCATTTTTGCATGAGCTATTGAGCCCTCAATATCTTCTTTATACATTCTTTGATCTACATCAATTGAGCTATTAATAGCTTCAAGAAGTTTTGACGGGCCTTTGTTCAAATGCGTATTTCTTGATGGGTTTTTTTTCATCGCGTGGCCTATAAAGCTATTTACAATATTTTCCACTCAAATACGTTATTTTTTTCTATTTCTTTTAGTGAGATTTGACAAATTGTCTATATAAGCTCTTAAAAAATGAAAATATCAAAAGTTGTTGTTATTGGATCAGGAACCATGGGAAGCGGAATTGCTGCACAAGTAGCAAATGCAGGTTTACAGGTTCATCTGCTCGATCTCAGTAAAGAGATTGCCACTAAAGCATGTGAGAGAATCAAAAAATCGAGACCACCTTTGTTAATGGAAGAAAATAATTTAAATAATATTGTTTCTGGAAGTATTGAAAATGATATGGATACATTAAAAGATGCAGATTGGGTTGTTGAAGCGGTTGTTGAAAAGATAGATGTTAAAAAAATACTCTATTCACAAATTGATAAACTGCGCAAACCTGGTGCACTTGTTTCATCGAATACATCTTCTATTCCTCTCAGGGTATTGAGCGAAGATATGTCAAAAGAAATGAAAGAAGTTTTTTGTATTACACATTTTTTTAATCCAGTCCGTTATATGCGATTACTGGAATTAGTAATTGGACCACAAAATGATAAAGAAAAAATAAATAATCTCGTTACTTTTGGTGATAAGATATTAGGAAAAACAGTTGTTGTTTGTAATGACTCGCCTGGATTCTTAGGTAACCGTGTTGGTGTTTATGCAATGCAAGTTGCAATGACTGAAGCTTTTAATCTTGGACTTACCGTAGAAGAAGCTGATGCTGTTTTCGGAAGACCTCTAGGTATTCCTAAAACAGGAATATTTGGATTATATGATTTAATCGGAATTGATTTAATGGCTGATGTTTTAAAGAGTTTTATTACAGAATTACCAACTAGTGACCCGTTTCATAAAGTGGGCAAAGAGCTTCCTATTATAAATCAGCTTATTGCAGATGGATTTACAGGAAGAAAAGGCAAGGGTGGTTTTTTCCGAATGAATAAGTTGTCAGGCACAAAAGTTTTAGAGTCACTTAATTATAATAACTATACTTATCATGAATCTAAAAAAGTACACTTAGAACTCCCTGATGTGATGGATGTTATGAATGTAATAGATAGAGAAGATGTGTATGGTAATTATGCATGGTCTATTATGAAAAAAACAATTTTATATGCATCAAGTTTAGTTCCTGATGTTACTGAAAATTTCAATGATATTGATGATGCAATGAAATGTGGTTTTAATTGGTCCCAAGGTCCATTTGAAATACTGAATCAAATTGGAATTGAAAAATTTGTTTCAAAATTGAATCAAGATGAAGAAATTCCACCTTTCATAAAACAATTGTTAGATCAAAAAAATTCATTATTTAAGGTTAACAATAATACTTTAGAATATCTTCATCCAAAAAACTCCTATTTACCCATGCAAAGACCAGATGGTGTAATTTCTTTATCAGATATAAAAAAATCCTCAAAACCAATTTATACTAATTCATCTGCTTCTATTTGGGAAATGTCTGGAAAATCAAAATTTATTTGTGTTGAGTTTCATACAAAAGCTAATGCACTTGATGGTTTAACCAATGACTGTTTAATGAAAGCCTATGATTTATGTAATGATAAGTATGATGGAATAGTAATTGCTAACGACGCAATGCAATTCTCTGCAGGAGTCAATTTAAATTACTTTTATGATAGAGCGGTAAATAAAGAATTTAAAGACATAGACATTTTTCTAAATAATTTCCAACAATCACTTTATCAACTCCAACATGCTAAATTTCCTGTTGTATCTTGTCCTTCAGGGCTAGCTATTGGAGGAGGATATGAAGTTATTTCACAAACTAGCTTTATTGTTGCGCACTCTAACTCAGTACTAGGTTTAGTAGAATCACTTGTAGGATTAATACCTGCAGGAGGTGGATGTAAAGAAATGCTAAGACGATGGGCTAGTCATTCTGAAATAAAAAATGATCCAAAATTATTATCCTTAAAAGTTTTCAACTTAATAGGGTATGCTACAACTGCTGACTCCCCCATTAAAGCAAAGGCTCAACAATTTTTAGGGAAAAAAGATATAATTGTAATGAGCAAAGATCGTTTAATAGAAGAAGCTGATAATCTTATTTTTTCACAAAAAGAAAATTATCAATCATTAGATAATGCTACCTTCACCCTCCCAGGCTCATCTGTAATGTCAGATATGATGGATATTTTACATGAGTTAAAGGATAAAAACATAATTGGGGATCATGGTATTGAGGTTGGGAAAAATCTCGGATATATGTTGAGTGGAGGTGAAACAAATTCTTCTTCAATTTTAACAGAGCAAAACTTATATGATCTTGAAAGAGAAATTTTCATTGATTTAATTAAACAAAAACCTACACAAGAGCGTATTCGACATACCCTTGATACGGGCAAACCTCTTTTTAATTAATTCAATATCTGACTAGGGATTTTAATTATTTTTTTTAATGCTATAAACAAATCCATGAATCAATTTTCGACAGATCTTAATAAAAATAAGGCTAATTATACTCCCTTAACTCCGTTAAGCTTTATCACTCGAGCTAAAGATATTTATCCAAATTATGAGTCAGTAGTTTATGGAAATAGAAGTTATACATGGCTACAAACATATAATCGTTGTACAAAATTTGCTAGCGCTTTAACAAAACAAGGTATTGGCTTAGGTAGTACAGTTTCTATTATTGCAGCAAATACTCCAGAATTATTAGAGGCTCATTATTCAATTCCAATGACAGGCGGAGTAGTTAATACAATTAATACGAGGCTGGACGCTGAAACAATCGCTTATATTTTAGAGCATAGTGATGCTAAGTTATTAATTACAGATACACAATTTTCTCCAACTATTAAAAAAGCCTTGGTTATCTATAATAAAAAAATCCCTATTATTGATATTCATGATGATCAAGCAATGTTTAAAGAAGGAGAGGGAGAAAAAATAGGAGATTGGACATACGAAGAATTTCTTGAATCAGGTGAAGATGATTTTAATTGGTCTTTACCAGAAGATGAGTGGCAAGCTATATCATTAAGTTATACTTCTGGAACAACTGGAAAACCTAAGGGTGTCGTTTACCACCATAGAGGCTCTTACTTAATGTCTACTGGTAGCGTTACGGCATGGAACATGCCGAACAAATTAACGTTTCTTTACACTGTACCAATGTTTCATTGTAATGGATGGGGATATCCATGGACAGCTGCATTAATTCATGCCAAAGTAGTTTGTTGTCGATACATTGTTGCCAAAGATATTTATAATCTTATTGATAAACACAAAGTAACACATTTTGGTGGGGCACCAATTGTATTAAATTTAATTGCTAATGCTGACGAAAAGGACAAAAAAGCAATCAATCATCAAATTTATGTTCTTACAGCAGGAGCACCTCCAACAAGTGCTATTCTAGAAAAAATGGATAACTTAGGATTTGAAGTTATGCATGTATATGGACTTACAGAAACATATGGACATGTTTTGCAATGTGCATGGAATGAGGAATGGAATGATCTTTCCAATAGTGAAAAAGCAGATTTAAATGCAAGACAGGGAGTGCGTTATCCAAATCTTGAAGAAGCAATGGTTGCCGATCCAGAAACATATACTCCTGTTCCAAGAGATGGAAAAACAATCGGTGAAATTCTAATGCGTGGAAATGTGGTAATGAAAGGTTATTATAAAAATAAAGAAGCAACTGAAACATCAATGAGAAACGGCTGGTTTCACTCAGGTGATTTAGCTGTTGTTTATCCAAATGGGTATATTCAAATCAAAGATCGCTCTAAAGATATAATTATTTCAGGAGGAGAAAATATTTCTTCTGTAGAAGTAGAGAATGTGGTTGCAAAACACCCTTCTGTATCACTTGTCGCAGTTGTAGCAAAACCTGATGAAAAATGGGGAGAGACCCCATGTGCATTCGTTGAGTTAGCGCCTGGTAAAAATGCTACTGAAGAAGAAATTATTCGGTTCTGTAAAGAAAATATGGCTGGATTTAAAAGACCAAAGAATGTAGTATTTGGTGAATTACCTAAAACGTCGACAGGCAAAATACAAAAATTTGAACTAAGAAAGAAAGCAAAGGAGATTTAATATGGATCCAAAAACTTACAAATTTGATACATTAAGTTTGCATGCAGGATATATGCCAAGTAAAAATGCAGGCTCAAGACAAGTACCAATTTATCAAACAACATCTTACATGTTTGATGATGTTGATCATGCAGCCGCATTATTTAATTTGGAGCGTGGTGGCCATATATATAGTCGAATTTCTAATCCAACAGTTCAAGTTTTAGAAGAAAGAGTTGCTGCATTAGAAGGTGGAACTGCAGCTTTAGCCACAGCCTCAGGTATGAGTGCAATATTTTTAACTATTATGACATTATGTAATGCCGGAGATCATGTAGTAGTGTCTTCTCAATTATATGGAGGAACAGTAAACCTATTTCGTTTAACTCTTCCTAAATTTGGTATCAATGCAACTTTTGTTAAGCCTAGAGATACTGAAGGCTTCAAAAACGCTATACAAGAAAACACTAAGTGTATTTATGGAGAATTAGTTGGTAACCCAGGCAATGAACTAATGAATTTGCCAGAAATATCTAAAATGGCTCATGATGCCGGTATACCTGTTGTAATTGATAGCACATATCAAACACCATACCTATTTAAACCACTGGAAAATGGTGCAGATTTTGTTGTTCATTCTTTAACTAAATGGATGGCTGGTCATGGATCATCAATGGCAGGAATTTTAGTAGAAGGAGGAAAATTTGATTTTCTTAAAACTGACAAATTTCCAACAATGACTGAGCCTTATGAAGGTTATCATGGTTTATCTTTTGCTGAAGAGTTTGGCCCAGTTGCTTTTACTATGAAAGCTAGAGCTGAAGGTATGAGAGATATGGGGCCATGCCTAAGTCCCCAAAATGCATGGAATGTTTTACAAGGTATTGAAACATTATCAGTAAGAATGGAAAAACATTGTTCAAATGCATTAAAGATGGTTGAATATTTAAGTAACCACGAAAGTGTTGCTTGGGTTTCACATGCAAGTTTAAAAGATAATCCCGATTATGAACTTGCAAAGAAACTTCTACCTAAAGGTACTGGTTCAATGATTGCTTTTGGTATTAAAGGTGGAAAAGAAGCAGGCGCTGCATTCATTGATAATGTTAAATTAGCATCTCATTTAGCAAATGTTGGCGACACAAGAACTCTTGTAATCCATCCCGCCTCAGCAACTCATTCTCAAATGGATGAAGCTACTTTAAAATTGGCAAATATGTCTCATGATATGATTAGACTTTCAGTTGGTATTGAGGATATTGAAGATATTATAAATGATTTTGAGGATGGATTTAGAGCTGCTAAAAAACCTAAATTAGTAGTTAATAAATGAAATTCAAAGTAAACAACAAAGAGGTTTTTGCATCTACTGGAGGAAGACCATTTGATGCAAAAAAACCTCTCATTGTTTTTATTCATGGTAGTGGTTTAAGTCATATAACTTGGGTTTTACAAACTAGGTATTTTGCGTTTCATGGTTATAGTGTTTTAGCAATTGATCTTCCAGCACATGGTTATTCCGAAGGACCTGCAATAGAATCTATTGAAGAACAAGGCAAATGGATAGCAGATGTAATAGACTCAGTTAAAATCAAAGAAGCTTCACTAGTTGGTCATTCCCAAGGTTGTTTAATTGCCTTGGAATGTGCTTCACAGTTTCCAGATAAAATAAAGTCTATTGGTTTGATGGGGGGAGCAGGAGCAATACCTATGAATCCAGAACTTTTAGATTTAGCAGAAAATGGAGATCCTAAAGCTGTAGATCTTATGATGGACTGGGCTCATGGTCCTGCTGGTCATTTTGGTGGACATCCAGTTCCTGGCCTTCATCATATTAATTTAGGTGGATCAATTGTAATTAATGGTTCAGTTAAAAATGCTCTTGGTGTTGATTTTAGAGCATGTGATAATTATAAAAATGGTTTTAAAGCCGCAAAAAAAATTAAGTGTCCAGCTATTAATATCCTTGGAGATCGAGATAGGATGT
>CACFVT010000026.1 GCA_902569865.1 uncultured Alphaproteobacteria bacterium
AAGGTATCTTTCAGGTCGACAACCTGGTGAACCTCCACCTACACTATATGAATATATCCCTGAAGATTCTCTTTTATTTATTGATGAGAGTCACATCACTTGTAGTCAAATATCAGGTATGTACAAAGGAGACTTTTCAAGAAAATCCACTTTATCTCAATATGGTTTTAGACTGCCAAGTTGCATTGATAATAGGCCATTAAAAAGAGAAGAATGGGATGCTATGAGACCTCAAACAATATTTGTAAGTGCAACACCTGGTGATTATGAATTAGAAAAAACTGGTGGAGTTTTTGTTGAACAAGTAATTCGACCAACAGGATTAATTGACCCTCCAATTGAAATAAGATCAACAAAACATCAAATAGATAATTTAATTGACGAATGTAAAATAACAATATCCAAAGGATATAGAGTTATCATAACTACATTAACAAAAAAAATGTCAGAAGATTTAACTGAATACATGCATGAAGAAGGTTTAAAAGTACGTTATCTGCACTCAGATATTGATACACTTGAACGTGTAGCTATTATAAGAGATTTAAGACTAGGAGTTTTTGATATTTTAATTGGTATTAATCTTTTAAGAGAAGGTTTAGATATTCCTGAATGTGCTCTCATGGCAATATTAGATGCAGATAAAGAAGGATATCTTCGATCTAAAACAAGTTTAATTCAAACAATTGGAAGAGCTGCAAGAAATGTAGATAGTAAAGTAATAATGTACGCAGATACAACTACAAAAAGTATGAAAGAAGCAATTAATGAAACAGAAAGAAGAAGAGCAAAACAATTATTATACAATAAAGAGCATAAAATCACTCCTATTAGTATAAAGAAAAATATTGAAGCGATTTTAGAAAATACTGCTGAACAAGATCATGTTACTGTAGAAATTGAAAATGCTAAAGAATTAGTTGGTAAAGATTTAAACAAACATATTAAACATCTGGAAGAAAAAATGAATATGTTGGCATCAAAATTAGAATTTGAAGATGCTGCAAGAATACGAGATGAAATAAATAGACTAAAGGCAAAAGAAGTTGGTTTATCTGAAAAGATATTAAAATTCAAAAAAAAATAAATGGAAATTTTATTTGAAGTTAAAAACTCTACAGGGATCATCACCTTAAATAGACCAAATGCTCTCAATGCTCTTAATTTGAATATGGCTGTACAATTTTCAAATAAATTAAGAGATTGGGAAAATAATAATGAAATTAAAAGAGTCTTATTAATGGGTAAAGGGAAACATTTTTGTGCTGGTGGAGATGTAAAGAGTGTTCACTTATCAGGTCCATTTTCCAAATTGAAAAGTGAATTTTTCTCAAAAGAATATTCTCTTAATTTACAGATTAAAAAATTTCCAAAACCTTATTTGTCTATATGGCAAGGAGTAGTAATGGGAGGTGGGGTAGGATTATCAATTTATGGTGATTATAGAATTGCAACAGAAAGTACTAAATTTGCAATGCCAGAGACTTCTATAGGTTTTTTTCCAGATGTTGGTGGTAGTTTTTTTCTATCTAGACTTGATAATAATATTGGGAAGTATTTAGGCCTAACTGGAGAATTAATTCAATCTAAAGATTTAATAAATTTTGGACTTGCAACTAATTTTTGTCCTGAAGATAAAATAGATAAATTAATTACACAATATATTACTGATGGAACAGTTTCTAATTATGAGACAGAAACTTTATCTAATTTTTCGAATGAAAAATTAGAATTTATAAAAAAAAATTTTAGTGGAGATATTTATGAAATTTTTAATAAAATTCGAGCTTTAAGTGATCAAGAAAAATTAATTAGTAAGCTTCAAAGCAAATGTCCTATGAGTTTAGCAGTAACAACTTTATTAATTGAAAATTCACTTAATAGAACTTTAAAAGAATGTCTTGAAATAGAGTATAGACTAAGTCAAAAAATGATTAATCGGCATGACTTTAGAGAAGGAATAGAGGCTGTTCTGATTGAAAAACATCACAATCCAAGTTGGGAGCCGAACTCAATAAAAGATATAATTAAAGATGATTTAGAAAAATTATTTAGTTCTAGTATAGATAATGAATTAAAATTATAGAAATAGTATAATTAGTTCTAATAAAATTAATTAAATGATAAAAAAAATATTATTAATATTATTTCTACTGTTTTTTTGTACATTTTTTATAGTTTATTATTTTGTTGATAAAATTTATATAAATAATTTTATTAAAAATTTAGAAGAGGGATTAAAAATTAATATTTACTTAGAAGAACCTCACCAATTTATTGTTTTTCCTCACATTGCTTTATTTGCAAATTTTAGTTTAGACAAAAAAGAAAAAAAATTATTCCTCAAAGGAGGAGAATTAAATATTAAAAAAAACTACAATAGAAAAAAAGCAATATTTAATTTTAACTCTGATAGTATTAGAATTGATAAATTCATTTTTGATAATTTAGAAACATCAGGTGAAATTAATGAATATGATTTAAGTAATTTATTAAAATTCACAGTATTTGCAGAAGGAAACTTATTATACAATATAAATGCTGAGGAAAAAAATTCATTAAAGTTTATTAATTTAATTATTCAAAGATTAAATATTCCTGAAGCTTATAAAAAATTATCAGATCTGTCTTTTCATTATCTAAATGATAAATCATTTTTCACTAGTAAAATTATTTTTGATAAAGGATTAATATTAATTGATTACTTTGAGTCTAAAAAAAAAGATTTCCTTATTATTTTAAATGGAGAATATAACATAAAAAAAGAACTGGTTGATATTAAAGTAAACATAAAAATAAAGGATAAAAAGACATTTGATATTAGAATAATTGGAAATTTAGATAATCCAAATATAAAAATTTTATCAACTGACAAAACTGTAGAATTTAATTTTAATATTAATGACTTTAATCAAATTTTAGATGGTAATTTTGAAAATATTTTAAAAAATGTAATAACAAATGAATAGTCTAATTTATATTATTTTTTCTGTATTCAGTTATGTAATTATTGGATTTATACTAAAAAAATATTTTAAATTATCATACAAAATTACCTCTAAATTTGATTTTTTGAGCTTTAATATATTGTTACCCTTAGCTTTAATAACTTATTTTTGGCAAATAGAATTTCCAAAAAATGATATATTATTAATACTCGTATCATTTTTTGGTTCAGGTATGTTGGTTTTTTTAATTGGTTTTCAGGTTGGAAATTTAATATTTAAATACAAAACTGATGATAATGCCCTCCTGGGTCTTTCATCTTGCTTTGGCAATTCAGTTGCTCTTGGTATACCTCTTATGCATTCCCTTTTAGGAAAATTAAATGTTATGCCTTATATGATCCTAGTATTATTTCATGGATTGGTTCATTTTACATACACTACAGTAATTATTGAAATTTATAGAAACAGAAGTCTTAATTTAAATAAAAAAATTTTAACAACAATAATTGGACTATTTAAAAACGTTGTTCTTGTAGGTATCTTTATTGGAATACTACTTAATTATACTAAAGTAATGAAGCCGCTTGGATTGATGAACATTTTAAACATTGTTTCATATGTTGCGCTACCTTGTGTTCTTCTTTCCTTGGGATTTTCTTTAGCAAAGTTTAATTTGCTATTTTCATTCAAAAAATCAATAATTTTTACTTTATTAAAGAATATTATTCATCCTTTAATAGCGTTTATAATTGTAAAATACGTCTTTAATTTAGAAGAATTATTAATAATTACTGTAACACTAGCATCAGCTTTACCAATTGGTTCCCAAGCATATTATTTTGCATTTAGATATGATTCACAAAAAGATTTAATATCATCAAACATTGTTTTAAGTACTTTTTTAAGCTTCTTTACTTTATCAATTTGTATAATATTATTTAATTTTTAAGTTGATTTATTTGTTAAAGATAACATTTTTTCTTTTTTTAATTGAGTACCGATACTGTATGGAAATATTTCAAGCATTTTATCATAAATTTCAATTGCTCTTTCATACTGATTTGTGTGTATAAATATTAAACTCATTCCATCTAATGCTCCAAAATGTCTGGGCTCTAACTGTAACGTTTGACTAATGTCTTTCATCGATAAATCAAAGTTGCCCATCATAAAATGAGCAGTGGCTCTTTTATTCCATGCTTCTGCAAAATTTGGATTTTTCATTATTACTTTATCAAAATAGTCAATTGATCTTCTAAAATAACCTAAATTCATCATCTGAACTCCAGTTTCAAATTCTCTAGTCATTTTTGGATCATCGATTTCATGCCATATTTTCCATATCTGATTAGTTAACTTATGTATTTCTTGTTCCTCTTTAGCAATCACAAGTTTATCAAATAAGTAGTTTAGTCTTTTGTCATTTTGATCTGCAAACAATTGAATAGAAATCATAATAAAGAAAATAAAAGTAATTATAAGTTTATACATAATCTGCTATCTAAAAATGTTTAGATGAAAGAAATCTTTTTTTTTCATGTTTTCTTGTTCTGCCGCTTACTCTCTCTCGCCAAATTTTAAAAGATTTTTGCTTTAAATTTCTTCTCATAATTTTAATTACTTCTGATTCATTTATTCCATGTAGTCTCTTAATTTTTTCAAATGAAACTTTATCACTCCATGCAAGTTTAATTATATTGTCTGTTGAACTTTCCATATATATTATATAGTTTTAATTCTACTGAATTCTAAAAAAATGATAGATTTATATTCATCAGCTACTCCAAATGGTCGAAAGGTAACTATAATGCTTGAAGAATTGGGGGTAAAATACAACACTATAGCTATAAATCTAGATAAAAAAGAGCAATTTTCTGAACAATTTTCAAGGATTTCGCCTAGCAATAAAATTCCAGTTATTATTGATAAAGAAAATAAGCAGACTATTTTTGAGTCAGGCGCTATCCTTCTATACCTTGCAAAAAAATATAATAAATTTTTGACTAATGAAAATTATTGGGATGTTATCCAATGGCTTTTTTTCCAAATTGCTTATGTAGGCCCAATGCTTGGGCAAGCCCATCAATATCTTTTTTACCATCCAGGAAAAAGTAAATTTGCTGAAAAAAAATCAAAAGATTACGCTAAACATATTTATGAAATATTAAATGAAAGGCTATCTAGAAGTAATTATATATGTGAAGATTATTCAATAGCTGATATCGCTATTTGGCCGTGGACAGCTCGATTTGAAAGACATCAAATAAATTTAAAAAATTATCCTAATGTCCATCGGTGGTATTTACTAATATCTAAGAGGCCTGCAGTTATTAGTGGGTATAATATTGTTGGTGATTTTTATGAAATACCAATTCCTTAAAGGTTATAAAAAAACACTGAAACTGCTGTTAATATAAGAAATATAGCTAAAACTAATTCTATAAATTTTTTTAATTTTTTATTATTCAAATATTGTTTAATAACACTTCCACCATATGCCCATATACTGATTGAGGGAATGTTAACAACAGTCGACATAATAACCATAAACAATGTCCCAATAATTATATTTTCATTTATTGGATAATATAAAGTCACTGCAGTAGAGCAAATAACCCAAGCCTTTGGGTTTACAAACTGAAAAAGAATTGCCTCATAATATTTTAAAGGGCGAGATCTATCTTCTGTTTTAGTAATATTCAGAGAGCCAAACATTTTGTAAGCAAGATACAAAATGTAAGCCGATCCAACATATCTAAGAATATCAAAAAGGATTGGGTATCTAATAAACAAGGATCCTAAACCAAGACAAACCAAAGCTAGTTGCAGTCCGTGACCAGTAGGTATTCCCAGGACATTAGGAATTGATCTAGCAAAGCCAAATTTTATACCAGAAGCTGTTAAAATACTATTGTTAGGGCCTGGAGTAACATACATAATAAAATTATATATAGCTAAAGCTAAAATTAACTCCCATGTTATCATTGTAACTAATCCCTAAAATTAATAAACTGAACTGGAATACCAATTTTTAAATCTTCTATTAATTGCATCGCTGATTGCAAGTCGTCTCTTTTCTTACCATCAATACGAAGTTCATTTCCATTTATTTTAGCCTGAATTTTCA
Organism: uncultured Alphaproteobacteria bacterium; assembly: GCA_902569865.1. Taxonomy (GTDB): domain Bacteria; phylum Pseudomonadota; class Alphaproteobacteria; order HIMB59; genus CACPNW01. The sequence goes on from CACFVT010000026.1 coordinate 6,076, forward strand.
TTTTTGAACTTTTAATTTCTGAAGTTATTTTTTTAGAAATATCTTGTTCAATTCCTTCAACTAAAGAGATAGTTTGCCTAATTCTATCACCACCAGCTTTTTCTTTATCTTTTTTACCTAAAGCTAGTGGATCTAATTTTCTTCTTACAAAATGAGAGATCAGAATTTCATTAACCTGAGTTAACTTTAAATCATCTTCAGTCACAATAGTAATAACCTTTTCACTTCTTTCAAGAGTAGTATTTGAACCTTTAAAATCATAACGATTAGTTATCTCTCTTAAGGCATTAGCAATTGCATTATCAATCTCCTGAAAATCTACTCTACTTACAACATCAAAACTAGGCATATTTAATTTAATCTATTGCATTCCCAGAATCTTCTGGCAACTGTTTTTTTGTATTTAATCTGCCAAGTTTTTTCATCTTTTCAATTTTTTTAGTTAAACTACCTGGTCCGTCTTGAAGGCGAGATTTTGCTTCATCCATTTTTAATCTAGCTTTATCTAAAGATTGGTTAACAGTGCTAAAAGAGTCATATACATTTACAGCTTTATCATAAATTTCACTTGCAGAAGCTGCAATATCTTTGATAGTTTTTGATTGCTTATCAATTCGCCACATGTTCTCAACTGCTTTTAGTAAAAAAGGTAATGTTGAAGGACCTACAATTATAATTTTTTTTTGCCAAGCTTTTTCTATAAGTTCAGCAGCCTCATTGTACAAAGTTAATAACGCAGGTTCAATTGGAATAAACATTAAAACAGAGTCAATAGAATTAATTTCGTACAGAGAAGCATAATCATCTTTTCCCAAATCTCTAACAAAATTTTTAACAGAATCTAAAAATTTTTTTAAGTGTAATTTTTTTTCATTGTCATCATTTGAATTTGAAAAATCATGCCAAGAATTTAATGAAACTTTAGAATCTATAACAATATCTCTATTGCCTGGCATATGAACGATAACATCTGGTTTTTGTAAATTACCATCGTCATCTCTATAGGATTTTTGTGTTTCATATTCATGACCTTCTCTTAATCCTGCACCATCTAAAATATTCTTCAAAACAAATTCACCCCAAGAACCTTGCTGCTGAGAACCTCCTCGGACTAAGGTGTTCTCCAATCTATTTTGAGCTAAATTAAAATTTTGCAAAGACGACTGAATTGATTCCATATGTTGCTTAAGTGAAATTATTTCACTTTCATCATTATTGTCTTGTTTCCTTTTTTTTGGCAATAAAAATGTAATTGAAAGAAGAACCCCTATTCCAGAAAAAAATCCAATAAAGAAAACTAAAATTAAAAATGTATTATTCATTTTAAAAAATACTAATTGCCCAAATTATTGATAAATATATTATCAAATATCTACCTACTTTCCCAATACTTACCAAAACTAAGAAAGGAATTATTGGATATCGAAGAGTTCCCGCTACAAAGGTGATAGGATCTCCAATAAAAGGTACCCAAGATAACAAAAGTGACCATTTTCCATATCTGTTAAATAACTTATTACCTTGATCTACCATTTTATTATTTATTGGAAACCATGATTTTTTAATAAAATAATTTACATAAAATCCGCAAAACCAATTAAATAGTGAGCCTAGTACATTACCTATTGAAGCTGCTATTAATAAAAAAAAATGATTATACTCTCCTAAAGAAAGTAAAGTTATAAAGTATGCTTCAGATCCAAAAGGGATGATTGTTGCAACCATAAATGCAACGGTAAACAAAGAAAGATAAATCATTTTATTTGCTAAATATATTAAATAATTGATTCAATTTTTGGCATTAAATTTATTAATTCTTTTGTATATTGATGTTTAGGGTTTTTAAAAAGTGTTTCGGCTTCGTTTGTTTCACAAATAATACCATTTTTTAAGACTATAATTCTATTACACATTTGTCTGATGACCGGTAGATCATGACTTATAAACAACATTGTTAAATGCAATTCGTCTTGAATATCTTTTAATAAGTTTAATATTTGCGCTTGTATACTAACATCTAGTGCTGATGTTGGTTCATCACATATTAACAATCTAGGTCTTGTTGCAAGAGCTCTTGCAATAGAAATTCTTTGTCTTTGACCTCCAGAAAACTCATGCGGGTATCGATCTAAAGATTGTCTTGTCATCCCTGCTATATCAATTAAATCAAAAACACTTTGCTCTAAATCATGTTTAGTAATATTTTTTTGAAAAAATTTTAGTGGTTCAGCTATAATATCTCTTACTTTAAATCTTGGATTTAAAGAAGAGTAAGGATCTTGAAAAATCATTTGAATTTGTCCTCTACTCTTATTGATTTGATATTTTTTTTTCGAATTATAAAGTGAAAAATTATTGTATTCTAATTCACCCGTAGTGGGTCTTACTAGTCCTGTAATTATTTTGGCGATTGTTGATTTACCTGAACCTGACTCCCCGACTAAACCAAGTGTCTCTCCCTCAAATAATTCGAATGAAACATCATTAACTGCTTTAACTGCTTTTTCATCAATCAGTTTTTTTCTGTAAGAAATAGATCTATCATCAAAGATCTTAGTAATATTTAATAGTTTTAATAATTTTTTGTTAGTATTCTCACGAATACCCCAAGTTTTAATTATATTTTTTGTTAAATTTGCTGAACTTGAGGTTATCTCTTTTCCATCAGGACTAATCAATTTAAATCTATGAATTTTTTTATTTGTAGGAGGTACCGAAATAACAAGGCTACGAGCCTCTGTTGATTTTGGCTTGGTTAATAAGTCTTTGGTATTATCTTGTTCAACAATTACACCATGTCGCATAACAATAACTTTATTTGTAGTTTCTGCAATAACACCCATATCATGAGTAATAATAATTACTCCCAAATTTCTTTTTTTTGTAAGTTTTTTTAATAATTCTAGAATTTGATACTGAATACTAACATCTAAAGCTGTTGTTGGTTCATCTGCTATTATAAGATCAGGTTCACAACTTATAGCTAAAGCAATAACAACTCGTTGACGCATACCTCCACTAAATTGATGCGGATAATCTTCAATTCTTTTATATGCATCCTCTATTCCAACTTCTTCTAAAAGATTAATAGATTTTTTTAGTGCATCTTCGTATGATAATTTTAGATGTGTTTGAATTGTTTCAATTAATTGATCTTTGATTTTAAAAAGTGGATTTAAAGAAGTTTGTGGATCTTGAAAAACAAATCCTATTTTTCTACCTCTAATTTTTTGAATAATTTCTTCGTTATTTTGTAATTCATTATTATCAATTTTTATTACACCACTAGTAATTTCTCCTGGTGGATCAATTAAATTAATAATTGCATTTGCAATAGTTGATTTTCCAGAACCAGACTCTCCTACAATACCAAGAATTTCTCCTCTCTCTAACGTAAAGTTAACATTACTACTTGCAACAATTGTTTCTTTCCTAGTCTTATAACTAATATTTAAATTTTTAATTTCTAGTAAACTCATCTTTTTTTCAATTTTGGATTTAAAGCATCTCTCATCCAATCTCCTAGAAGATTTATAGACAAAGCTAAAACGACAAGAAAAATGGCAGGAAAAAATGTTATCCACCACTCTCCAGAAAATAAAAAGTTATTACCAAATCTAATAAGTGTGCCTAAGGATGGAGTTGTAGGTGGAACCCCTACTCCTAGAAAGCTTAGTGTTGACTCGGTAATAATTGCCAAAGCTAAACCAATTGTTGCTATTACTAAAATGGGTCTTAATATATTTGGCAATATATGTTTAAACATAATTATTATATTTGATAAGCCAATAATTCGTGAAGCTGATACATATTCTTTATTTTTTTCAACTAGAGTAGAAGCTCTTGTAACTCTTGCAAACTGAGGCCATTCGGAAATACCAATTGCAAAAATTAAAACATAAATTGCCATTTCATCATGCATTGATCTTGAAATAACAGCCCTTGCTATCCCATCAACTAATAATGCCATTAATATAGTAGGAATAGTTAACTGCACATCTGTTATGCGCATCACAATTATTTCATATCTTCCTCCTATGTAACCAGCTGTTACGCCCAAAATAACTCCTAAAAACATAGCAAAAATTATCGATGCAAAACCAACTATAAGAGAAATTCTTGAGCCATAAATCATAGTAGAAAACATATCTCTACCCTGTTGATCAGTTCCAAGAAAAAAACTTGAACTTCCTCCATCAGACCAAATTGGGGGCGTAAAAGCATCCATTAAAGAAACACTTGCAGGATCAAAGGGATTATAAGGTGCTACTAAACCAGCAAAAAAAGAACATAAAAAAATTATAAAAAAAACAGTTGATGAAATAATAGCAATTTTTGAATTAAAGAAACTATACCCAATATCAGTATCATACATTCTATTAAAAGTTTTTTTAATCATTCTTAACTACTCTCTTCTTTAAGTCTAATTCTTGGATCAATAAAATAATAAGTTATGTCGACTATAAAATTAATCATAACAAAAATAAAAGCTACCATAATCATATATGCTGACATGATAGGTATATCGACAAAGTATACAGCGTTAATAAACAAAGATCCCATACCAGGCCATTGAAAAACAGTTTCAGTTATTATGGAAAAAGCAATTAAAGTTCCAATGTTAATCCCAGTAATTGTTATCACAGGAATTAAACCATTTTTAAGAGCGTGTTTATAATTAATCGTATTGTTTTCAATTCCTCTTGCTCTTGCAAATTTAATATAATCAGTTTGCAATATTTCCATCATTTCGGCTCTTACAAGTCTAATTACGTAAGTCATTTGGAACAAACTTAAAGTAATCGATGGCAGAATAAGAGCCTTTAATCCAGATGTAGATAAAAAACCAGTAGTCCAAAAACCTAGGTCAGTTACTTCTCCTCTTCCAAAAGATGGAAGAATACCTAAAATTACAGAAAATAAATATATTAGTAAGATTCCAATAATAAATGTTGGCAGTGAAACTCCAGCTAATGAGATAACAAGGATCACATTTGATAGAAAACTATCCCTATGAATTCCAGTATACACTCCTAAAATTGTACCTATAATTATAGCTAGTATTGCTGAAACAAAAACTAATTCAAGAGTAGCAGGAAGCCTTTCTCCTATCAAATCTGAAACTTCTCTTTTCAATTGATAAGAAATACCAAAATTACCCTGAACTATATTGCCAATAAATCTTGAAAATTGAATATAGACTGGATCATTTAAACCTAATACTTCTCTTACCTCAGCTCTTCTTTCATCTGAAGCATCTTCACCAGTCATACTATTTACTGGGTCTCCAACAAAATTAAATAATGAAAATGAAACAAAAGCTACAACAAACATTACAAGAATAGATTGAAGGAGTCTTTTGAAAAAATAGCTGATCATTGTATGATTTTCTGGCCAGGATATATAACTGGCCAGAAATTAAAGTTTTATCTTAATTTACGTTTGCAAATCTAAATAATGGTTCGTTGTTCATTCTAATTGGAACATCAACATTACTTTTAGATGCTTGGTTAACAACTTGGTGATGTAAAGGTAAGTATGTTACATCATCTTGAGTAATATCCCAAGCTTCTGCAATCATAGCATTTCTTTTATCCAAGTCTGTTTCTACACCCATTGCTGCAACTAATTCATCAACTCTAGCATTACTGAAATTTACTTTATTCCAGCTACCAGCACTGTCAAACAAATACGAGTAAACATAATGACTGTCAAAAGTTGGAACACCCCAACCTAACATATACATGTCACTAGTCATACCATTTGCATCACCCTCTTTAACTTCAGAGAAGTGTTGACTTTTAGTTTTAGCATCAAGATTTACCGTAACACCAATTTTAGCAAACATACTTATCGCTGCAACACAAATTGCTTCATCGTTTATGTAGCGATCATTTGGACAATCTAGTGTTAGCTCAAATCCGTCAGGATAACCAGCTTCAGCTAAAAGTTTTTTAGAAAGTTCAGGATCATAAGGTAATCTTTGATCACGCTCTGCAGTATGACCATTAACACCAGGTGCGGTGATAATACCTGCGGGAAC
>CACFVT010000027.1 GCA_902569865.1 uncultured Alphaproteobacteria bacterium
AAAAATAAAGAAACATATGAGTATCTTGATTTATTTGGACAAATTTTTGATAAAGTAAGATCTGAATATGTTGAAGAAGTAACTGATCAAGAATTGATTGAAAAAGCAATTGATGGAATGTTAACAGGTCTTGATCCTCATTCAGGTTATATGAATGAAGAAGTGTGGGAAGAAATGCAAATGGATACCCAGGGAAAATTTGGAGGCTTGGGTATTGAAATAACTATGGAGGAAGGATTTGTAAAGGTTATATCGCCTATAGAGGATAGTCCTGCATTTGAGGCAGGTATTTTAGCAGGTGATTTTATAATTCAAATTGATGATACACCAGTTTTTGGTTTAACACTTAATGAAGCAGTAGAATTAATGAGAGGTGAAAAAGGTGAACCTATAACAATTACAATTTCAAGAGAAGGAACTGAGCCTTTTGAGGTAAACATTATAAGAGATATAATTAAAATCCAATCTGTAAAACATGAAGTTTATGATAACGTGGGATATTTGAGAATTACTTCTTTTACTGAACAAACTGAAGATGGTCTTATAAAATCAATAAATAAAATACAAAATGAACATAAAAAAATTAAAGGATTTGTTCTTGATCTCCGCTCTAATCCTGGAGGATTACTAACACAGGCTGTTAAAGTTACTGATATTTTTCTAAAGCGCGGAGAGATTGTTTCAACAAGAGGTAGGGACACAAAAGATATTAGAAGATATCGTGCTAAAAATAAAGATCTAACAAATGGCAAACCAGTAGTTGTCCTAATTAATGGAGGCTCAGCATCTGCCGCTGAAATTGTTGCAGGGGCTCTTCAAGATCATCGCCGTGCAATTATAGTTGGCACTCAATCATTTGGGAAAGGATCAGTACAAACAATAATTCCTTTTCAACGATCAAAAGAAGGTAATGTTTCAGGAATTCGATTAACAACTGCGAGGTATTATACTCCTTCTGGAGAATCAATTCAGGGTAAAGGAATCAATCCTGATATTATTGTTGAGCAAGGTGAATTTGAATCGTATGAATTTAAAAGATATTCTGAATCTGATCTTAAAGACTCTTTGGATAAAAAAGATGAAGATAACACAAATAATAATACAGAAGAAGCTGGTCTAAGTGAGAAAGAAGAACGATTAGCCAAGGACTACCAGCTTAAAAGAGCTCTCGACCTACTTAAAGGTTTAAGTATTTTTGAAGAATCTTTTGAAGAATAATATGGATAGTAAATATAGAAGATGTGTTGGTATGATGATTTTAAACGTTTCTAATGAAATACTGGTTGGAAGACGACTAGATCATCCAAGTGGATATTGGCAAATGCCTCAAGGTGGTATTGATCAAAATGAGAATCCACAAGAAGCCGTATGGAGAGAAATGATGGAAGAAATTGGTACAAACAAAGCTGACATCTTTAAAGTTTCAACACAATGGATTAATTATGAAATACCTCAGGAAACACTTGATAAATTACCATGGGGCAAAAAATGGATTGGGCAGACGCAAAAATGGTTTATTTTCAAATTTACAGGCCAAAAAACAGACATAAACGTACATACTCAAAATCCAGAATTTAGTGAATGGAAATGGATAAGGCATACAGAACTTATTGAAAATGCCGTTCCTTTTAAAAGAAAAGTCTACAAAAGTATCCTTAATGAATTTGCAGATACATTTAAGTAATTTTAAATTTCTAAAAAGTTATTAGCCACTTTAAATAATCATTTAATAAGTTATAAGAATTTATTGAATATGAAAAAAAAAATATCAGTAAATAAATGGTCTTTTGATAACATGCCTGAGTCTTATGACTCACATTTAAAAAGATCAATTCCTTTATACCAAGAGTCACAATTCTTTATTAGTAAAATTTCAAGTTATTTTATTAAAGATCAAAATATAAATTATGAAATCGGATGTGCAAATGGTACTATTATTGGCAGTCTGGCAAGAGAATATAAAAATTTTAAAAAAACAAAATTTATTGGTATTGATCTTTCTAAAAAATTAATAATAGAAGCAAAAAAAAGATATAAAAATATAAATAATTTGAATTTCCAGAGTTCAAATGCAAGTCAATATAATTTTAAAAAATGTAACCTGGCAATCATTCACTATGTATTACAGTTTATGACTGATGAAGAAAAAAAAGTGCTTATAAAAAAAATATATAAACAATTAATTAAAAGTGGTGCTATGATTGTTTTTGAAAAAACACTTATGGAAGACTCATATTCACAGGATATTTTTTCAGGTATTTATAATGATTTTAAATTTGATAACGAGTATTCTCCCGAGGAAGTAATTAAAAAATCTATATCATTACGCTCAGTAATGCGTTCTAGTACTTCAAAAAATAATATTGAAATATTTAAGGCATGTGGTTTTAAGTCTATTTATAATTTTTTTAAATGGGGTCCTTTTGAAGGATACCTCTGTGTAAAATAATATGCATTTTACTAATTTTTATAATGAAGATTTAAAAAATGCTTTAGATGAAAATTTTTCAAATATAGTAACTGAAAATGTGGGACCATTTATTTACTCAACAATAAAAACAATTAGACCAAAAAAGATCCTAGAAATCGGAGCTGGTTATACAAGTATTTTTTTTGCTCAGGCCCTTAAGGAGATTGAAGAAGAAAATAATTTTGATGCTAAACTTATAAATGAAGAAAAAATCGACCCAGATTGGGAGAGAAGACATAGGTTGTTAAATAAAGATTATCAATTTAGCGCTGATTCAAAATTAATAATTGTAGATAATTTTTCTAAAGAAAAACATGATACCGCTCGGCCTGTTGATAATGCTATAAAAAAACTGCATCTTGATAAATATATTGATTTTGTAGAAGCTGATGGAATGGATCTGCAAAAAATTAATGAAATGGTTTCAAATTATTTACCACTAGATTTTGTTTTTTTAGATTTTGGAGCTGGTGCAGCACTTCCAATTCTTTTTAAATTTTATTTTGAAAGAATTAACAATCATGGTGGATACATTATGGTGCATTCAACTTTAACCAATGCTATGCACAGACTTTGGTTAGCTGAACTAAAACTTAAATATATAAATGACAGCAGTGTTGAAATAATGTCTTTTCTTGAGCCCAATAAAATAATGCAAAATAGTTTTACTTTGATTAAGAAAAATATAGAAATTGAAACAGGTCAGTTTAATCCTCCTATATTTACTGCACAACCTTAATTTTTGTCCAAATGAAGATTAAAAATATCAAAGTATATAGAATAGACATTCCTTTAAAAGAAGGTTCATACAAATGGGCTCATAATAATCATGTAGAAAAATTTGATACTTCAATAGTTGTGCTTGAGACTGACAATAATATTATAGGATTAGGTGAGGTCTGTACTCTCGGATCATCCTATTTACCTGCATACTCTAAAGGAGTTCGTTCAGGAATTTTAGAGATTGGAGAAGCGTTAATTGGAAAAGACCCAACTGATATTTTTAATATAAATTTAGAAATGGAAAAAAAATTAAAAGGACATCCTTATGTTAAATCACCAATTGATATGGCGTGTTGGGATATAATTGGCAAAAATTATAAAATGCCTCTTTGGAAACTTTTAGGAGGTAAATTTGGTGAGCAAATCGATTTGTACAGAGCAATATCGCAAGAAAGTCCAGAAATGATGAAACAAAAAGTAGTTGAGTATAAAAAAGAAGGATATTCAAAATTTCAATTAAAAGTAGGTGGAATATACCAAGAGGATATAGAAAGAATTAAAAGTGTAAGTTCAGAACTAGATCACACAAATGTTTTGGTTGCAGATGCAAATACAGGTTGGAAAAGTCATGAAGCGATAAAGGTAGTAAAGCAAACAAAAAATTTAGATGTGTATATTGAACAACCATGCGATACATATCGAGATTGTGTTGAGATTAGAAAAAAAACTTCTAACCCTTTCATACTTGATGAAAGCATTGATTCATTGAAAAATTTCTTACAAGCTTATGATGATGGGGCTATGGATATAATAAACCTTAAAATTAGTAAACTTGGAGGAATATATAAAAGTAAACAAATAAGAGACTTGTGTGTAGAATTAAAAATTCCTATGACAATTGAAGACTCATGGGGTGGTGATATTGCTACAGCCGCAATCTCACATTTAGCACATAGCACTCCTGAAAAATTCAGATTTTCTTCTACAGATTTTAACAGTTACAATTCTTTTAGTTACACAGAAGGTTCACCAAAAAGAATTGATGGGAAAATGAAGGCTTCTAACAGTTATGGTTTGGGAGTTGAGCTTGATTTTTCAAAAATAGGTGAGCCTGAATTTGTAATAAATTAAAAAAATTTATATTTTTTCGTAATAATTATACTCTAAAGCATCAATTTTTGCTTTAGCTATATTTAACTGCTCTTTTGAAATATCTGTTTCTTGCTCTTCAAGTTTTTGAATTTCTTTTTCAATTAATGATTTTTCTATAGAATTGATTTCATCTACACTCTCAGCAAGAACAATACATTTCTCAGGATTAACTTCTGCAAATCCACCAGATACAAAAAAAGCTTTTAATAAGTTTTTATCTTCACCATAAACCATTACTCTACCTGGTCTCAATGAAGACATTACTTTACTGTGCCCAGGAAGAACACCGAAATCGCCATCCTTTCCTGGAACAATAATCATTCCTACCTCATCATTAAAGATAAGATTTTCTGGAGAAACTAAATCAAATGAGATTGTTGCCATTATGCTGCTTCAGTCTCTAATTTCTTAGCTTTTTCAATGGCTTCATCCATGCCACCAACCATATAAAAGGCTGCTTCTGGCATATGATCATACTCACCTTTAACAAGTCCATCAAAACTTTTGATAGTATCTTCAAGATCAACATACTTTCCTGGTGATCCAGTAAAAATTTCAGCAACAAAGAAAGGTTGGCTTAAAAATTTCTCAATCTTCCTTGCTCTTGCAACAGTCAATTTATCTTCCTCTGATAATTCATCCATTCCAAGAATAGCAATTATATCCTGAAGACTTTTGTAAGTTTGTAGAACTCTTTGCACTTCTCTTGCCACTCTATAGTGATCATCACCAACAACTTGTGGATCTAAAATTCTAGATGTTGAATCAAGAGGGTCAACTGCAGGATAAATTCCTTTTTCAGAAATGGCTCTGTTCAAAACTGTTGTAGCATCCAAGTGAGAGAAAGATGTTGCAGGCGCAGGATCTGTTAAATCATCTGCGGGAACATAAATTGCTTGAACAGAAGTAATGGATCCTTTTTTTGTGGTTGTAATACGCTCTTGCAATGCACCCATATCAGTAGCTAATGTTGGTTGATATCCAACGGCTGATGGAATACGTCCAAGAAGTGCTGATACCTCAGATCCAGCTTGAGTAAATCGAAAGATATTATCAACAAAGAATAACACATCTTGACCTTCTTCATCCCTAAAATATTCTGCTTGTGTCAGCCCTGATAATGCAACTCTTGCTCTTGCTCCTGGAGGCTCATTCATTTGTCCATAAACTAGAGCAACTTTTGAATCTTTTCCTTTAAGGTCAATAATACCGGACTCAATCATCTCATGGTACAGATCATTACCCTCACGCGTTCTTTCACCAACTCCAGCAAATACTGAGTAACCACCGTGTGCTTTGGCAATATTATTAATAAGCTCCATAATTAAAACTGTTTTACCAACACCAGCTCCACCAAATAATCCTATTTTACCACCTCGAGCATAAGGCGCTAATAAATCAACAACCTTAATTCCAGTTACAAGAACCTCTGTTTCTGTAGATTGATCAACAAACTCTGGAGCAGGTCGGTGAATTGGATAAGTTTTTGTTGTGCCGATTTCGCCTCTTTCATCAACAGGCTCACCAACAACATTCATAATTCGGCCAAGTGTTTCTGGACCTACAGGCATAGAAATGGGGGAGCCAGTATCCGTCGCTGTTTGACCTCTTACTAATCCGTCAGTTGTATCCATTGCAATTGTACGAACAGCATTTTCACCTAAGTGTTGAGCAACCTCTAGCATTAATCTTGTTCCGTTATTATCAACTTCTAGAGCATTCATGATTGCAGGAAGTTCACCGTCAAACTCTACATCCACAACAGCTCCAAGAACTTGTGATATTTTTCCAGTTAAATTATTAGCCATATATCCCCCTTTTAAACTGATTCAGCTCCAGAAATTATTTCAATTAATTCTTTAGTTATAAACGCTTGACGCGTTCTGTTATATTTTAATGTTAAACTATCAATCATCTCACCAGCATTACGTGTTGCATTATCCATTGCAGCCATTCTTGCTCCATGCTCTCCTGCATCACTCTCCAGTAAGACTTTAAAAATCTGAATTGAAACATTTTTAGGAAGTAAATCTTTCAAAATAGTTTCCTCATCAGGTTCATAATCATAAATTGCTTTAGTAGCAGTTGTGTCTACATTCTCTTCCTCAGATGAATCTGATACATCTAATGGTATAAGTTGTTGTTGCGTCACCTCTTGTGAAATTGCTGATTTAAATTTATTAAATACTATAATGCATTTATCAAATTTACTATCAAAATATAATTCCTGAAGTTTGTTCGATACTTTTAACGCTGACTCATAACCACTATTTGAAATGTTTAAATCAACAAAACTTTCAACAATTTGATCTTTCATTACTCGGTTGAAAAAATCTCTACTCTTTTTTCCAACAGGTATGAGTTGAACATTTTTACCATCACTTTCTAGTGACTTTACAAGTTTAAAAGTTTCTCTATTAATGCTACTATTAAAACCACCACATAAACCTCTATCTGCACTAACTGGAACAACAATATAATTTTGATCATTACTAGTACCTGTAAGAAGCTTAATAATACCCTCTCCCGATGCTGCCGAAGAAGCTAATGATGCTAACATTTCTTCAAGACGTGAAGAATAAGGTCTTGCGGCTTCAGCTTTTTCTTGTGATCTACGCAACTTACTTGCAGCAACCATTTTCATAGCTGAAGTAATTTTTTTTGTAGATCCTACAGAATTAATCTGTGTTTTAATATCTTTTAAACTTGGCATTAATTAGTTACTCGTAAATTTTTCAACAAGATTATCTAAGATAGACTTTAATTTATCATCATTATCTTTTGATAATTCTTTTTCATTTGCAATAGCATCTAATAAATCAGTGTGACTAGATCTTATTTCATTTAAAACTTCCGTTTCAAAACGAACAACATCACTAACAGCAACCTTATCTAAGTAGCCACGAACTCCTGCATAAATAGATACTACTTGTTCAGATACTGTAAGTGGAGAGTATTGTCCTTGTTTTAAGATTTCAACTAATCTTGCACCACGATCTAATAATTGCTTAGTTGATGCATCTAAATCAGATGCAAACTGGGCGAATGCTGCCATTTCACGATACTGAGCTAATTCCAGTTTAACTGGACCAGCAATTTTTTTCATTGCCTTTGTTTGAGCTGCAGAACCAACACGACTAACAGATAATCCAACGTTAATTGCTGGACGAATTCCAGCAAAAAATAAGTTAGTCTCTAAGAAGATTTGGCCATCTGTAATAGAAATTACGTTTGTTGGAATATAAGCTGATAAATCACCTGCTTGCGTTTCAATAATTGGTAGGGCTGTTAAACTTCCACCACCGTGTTCATCGCTCATTTTAGCAGCTCTCTCAAGTAAACGACTATGAATATAAAAAACATCTCCTGGGTATGCTTCACGTCCTGGAGGTCTTCTTAATAACAAAGACATTTGTCTATAAGCAACTGCTTGTTTGGATAAATCATCATAAACTATAAGGGCATGCATTCCGTTATCTCTGAAGAATTCTCCCATTGTACAACCTGTGTAAGCAGATAAGAATTGAAGAGGAGCTGGTTCAGATGCAGTAGCAGATACAACAATAGTGTATTCCATAGCCCCATTATCTTCAAGAGTTTTAACAATTTGTGCAACTGTTGATCTTTTTTGACCTATGGCTACATAGATACAATATAACTTATCTTTTTCGTTATTAGATTGGTTAACAGACTTTTGGTTAAGAATTGTATCAATAGCAACAGCTGTTTTACCAGTTTGCCTATCTCCAATAATTAGCTCACGCTGTCCTCTTCCAACAGGAACTAGAGCATCAAGCGCTTTGATTCCAGTTTGCATAGGTTCAGATACGCCTTGACGAGGAATTATTCCTGGAGCTTTTAATTCAATTCTTCTTTTTTCTGAAGATTGAATAGGCCCTTTACCATCAATGGGATTTCCTAAACCATCTACAACACGTCCTAATAATTCTTTTCCTACAGGAACATCAACAATTTCTCCTGTACGTTTTACTGTGTCGCCTTCTTTAATACCTGTATCATCGCCAAAGATTGAAACACCAACATTATCCATTTCAAGGTTAAGGGCCATACCTTTGATTCCACCTGGAAATTCTACCATCTCGCCAGCTTGTACTTGATCAAGACCATATACACGCGCGATACCATCTCCTACACTTAGTACTGTTCCCACTTCAGCTACATCCGCTTTAGTTTCAAAATTAGCAATCTGATCTTTTATTACTGATGATATTTCAGCTGCTTTTATTTCCATTACGCCCCCTTCATTGCTATTTTAAGTTTATTTATTTTATTTGCCAGTGAAGTATCAATCATTTTTGATCCCACTTTAACAATTAGTCCACCCATAATATTTTTATCAACATCAAATGATAATGATAATTTGTCACCTAAAATACTTTTTAGCTGATTTGTAATATTAGTTTTTTGATTATCATCTAATTTACCGGCTGATGTTATATTAGCAAGAATATCGCCTCTTTTTTGTGAATTAATATTCATGAATTGTGAAATGATAGATGTTAAATTAGAAAATCTTTTATTTTTTTCAATTACTTTAATAAATGTATTGGTTAGCTCGTTAGCATTTATTTTTTTTAACAAACTTTCAAATATATTAAGTTTATCCGCGGAAGTTATAAGAGGGCTTTTAACAACTAGACTTAATTCTTTATTGTCCTTCAAAATATTTTTTAAATTTGATAAATCGTTTAAAACAGGATCAATTAGATTTTTTTCGGTTGCTAAATCATAAAGTGCTGAAGCATATCTATCAGATACTAGGTCTCCAGATGCAAGTTGTGATGCCATTAATTTATTCTCCGTAAGGAAATTTGTGAAAGGCTATTAACACATCAGAAAAAGCAGGTAAACTCCCAGTTTATGCGTCAAATATGTAATTTTTAATATTTTGTCTCTAATTGTGCATAAATCACATAAAAGTATAAGGATCCACATCGATAATCACCTTAACAGCCGAAGGTATTTTAATTGAATTAATCATTTTTTTGGTAAAAATATTTAGATTTTTCCTACTTTTTCCTTTTAAAAGTATTCTGTATCTAAACTGACCTTTTAATAAATTAATTGGAGCTTCAACTGGACCAAGCACATTACATTCTTCTGAATATTTTCTAAAATAAACTAATTGCTGAGAAACTTTTTCAACATTCCCTTTTGATGAACCTGATATGATAATGGATGTCATAAAACCGAAGGGTGGTATTTTAAATTGTTCTCTCTCCATAAGAGCTTGTTGTATGAAAGAAGTTCGGTCTCTTTTTTGTAAAGACTGAATAATAGGTTGTTCTGGATAGTATGTTTGAATAATAACTTTACCTTTTTGTTGAGATCGCCCTGCTCTACCACTTACTTGTTGCAACATGTTATAAGTCTTCTCTATTGCACGCATGTCTCCACCAAACAATCCAGCATCAGCATCAATCACGCCTACTAATGATAAGTTAGGAAAATCATAACCCTTGGCCATTATTTGTGTAGCAACAATAATATCAATCTTTTTATTAGAAAATTTATCAATTAATTCTTTTATTTTTTTTGGTGAATTTATAAGATCACTCGACATCACATTGACTGCTTTATTAGGAAAAGATTGAGTGAGCTCTTCAGCAATTCTCTCTACTCCCGGCCCAATAAATTTAATAGAATCTTTTGCAGAACACTTTGGACAATTAAAAGAGATCTCTTCAATACTACCGCATTGATGGCAAAGAAGGCGTTTTTTTTGTTGGTGCATAACTAACCAAGATGAACATTGT
>CACFVT010000028.1 GCA_902569865.1 uncultured Alphaproteobacteria bacterium
AGCATTTTTAACAACTATTTTAAGAATTTTGAGAGAAGTCTTGGTATTAGTGTATCAAATACTTCAAATTTTGAGAATAAAATATTTAATCAATTTATAAACGCTGATAAAGGATATTTAATTGTATGGAAATCAGCCATCAAAACAATAAATTTAAAAAAAAATCTTCTTTTTGGGAATGGGGCTAAAACATATGAATTATCTTGCAAAAAATTTATTAATAACCAAAATAATTTTATAGAAAATCATCGGTGCTCTAGACATCCACATAATATACTTTTACAATTTGTATATTCATTTGGATTTGTAATAACAATTATAATTTATGCATTTGTAATTTATTTTATTTACTATTCTATATTCAAATCAAACAATAAAAATTTATCCTTTCTTTTATTGCCAGTTTTTGTTGTATTGTTATTGCCTCACAATACATATAATTTTTTCAATAATTGGACAGCATCCCAAATTTGGTTTTTTTTTAGTATTTTAAATTTTGTCAATATCAAAAAGATTAAATAATTTTAGATATAATTTTCAAATATTTTAATTAAATTTTTAGTTTCTTCTAAACTATTATAATGAACTAGACTTAATCTAATAACGCCATCATCACTTGTAATCCCAAGAGCTTTAAGACATCTCCAAGCATAAAAATTATCATTGCGAGTTGCTATTTTATTATCAACTAATTTGTTTGATAATTGTTTTGAAGATATTTTATTTGATGTAAATGATATCGTAGGAGCTCGATTTTTATTGATAATTTTATTTTTACCAATTAAATTTAAATCATCTCTCTTGTCTATATATTCAAGTAATGGATTTGCTATTGTTTCTTCATGAGTAGATATTAAAATATTAATTTTCCTTATTTTATCTATTAATTTTAAATTCTCTTTTTTAAAATGATGGTTATATAAATTTTCAAAATATTCATGAATTCCAACAAGTGATGCTAATTCTTCATGGTTTGATCCGCCAGGATTAATTGTATAAGGATATTCTCCATCTAAAAATTCATGATTTTCATTTGGTAATTCTTTTAATATTTCTTCTTTTCCATATAACAGCCCTAAGTGAGGTCCATAAGTTTTGTACAAACTAAATGTATAGAAGTCAACGTCTAGCTCTTTTACATTAGGGAGTCCATGAGGAGCATAAGACACTCCATCTCCAATAACAATAATGTTATTTTTATGAGCTAACTCCGAAATTTTTTTTAAATTATTTATTGATCCAACAATATTTGAACAGTGTGTTACTGCTAATATTTTTGTTTTTTTTGTAATTAATTTTTCTAAATCAGAAATTATGAGTTCATGGCTATTTAAATCAAATTTCCATTCTATGATTTTTGCACCAATTTTCTTTAATCTTCTCCAAGGACTAATGTTTGCTTCATGATCTTGATTAGTTACTATTACTTCATCACCTTTATTTATAAATTTTTTTAGCGCATTAGATAAAACATATAGATTAATAGAAGTTGAGCCACCGATCAAAATTTCATTTTGTTTTGCATTAATCATTTGGGCAAATAATTTCAAAGCTTTGTCCATATTTTCACCAGCAATTTTGGACATATCATATTCGGCATATGGTTGAACTTTTGTAGATGTCATAAATGCATTTAATTTATCAATTACGTTTTTGGGTACATAACTTCCTCCAGCATTTTCAAAAAAACTCCAATCTTTACATAGAGGATCAGAAAAAGCTGGAAATTGTGATCTAACAAATTCAATATCAAGTCTTGTATTATAAATATTCAAAAAAAAACTCCTAATTTATATAATTTTATTCTATACAATTTTATAATGAATAATAATAAAAAAATTGATGATGAAGAGTTAAAAAACAGAGTTGATCTTGCTGCTGCATATCATCTGGCAGATATGTATGGTTTTAGTGACATAATCTGGAATCATATAACCTGCAAAACCTCTTCAAAGAAAGAAACGTTTTTAATAAATAAATTTGGATTAATGTACGATGAAGTTACTGCTTCAAATCTTTTAGAAATTGACCTAGATGGAAATATTATTTCTGGTGAGGGAGAAATAAATTATACAGGTTTTGTCATTCATGGTGCAATTCATAAGGCTAGAAAAGATCTACATTGTGTTATGCACTCTCATTCAAGTTCAGGATTAGCTGTTTCTTGCTTAAAAGATGGTTTAGAAATTTTAATTCAAGACTCAGCCATGTTTTATAATAGGATTAGCTATCATGACTGGGAGGGGATGTCGACTAGCGCCAACGAATGCAAGTCTATAGCAAAAGATTTAGGTGAAAATAATTCTATGATCTTAAGAAATCATGGACTTTTAACTAGCGGCAAAACAATTGGTGAAGCTTTTATGTTAATGTATTATCTTGATAGAGCTTGTAAAGTTCAAATTGATTTAAATACAACAAATAAAGAAATAATTAAACCGTCAGATAATTTATTAGAATTTGCATCGGGACAATATGAAGACCCAAAATATAAACTTGGTAAATACGAATGGCCAGCTTTAAAAAGGATGCTAAAAAAAAATAATAGTATATACGACCAATAATGAATTTAACTTCTGAAAATATTAAAAAAGCAAAATCAAAACTTAAATATCCTTATGAATTATTTATTAATGGCAAATATCAAAAATCAACATCTGAAAAATCTTTTGATAATATTTCCCCCATTGATGGCAATCTTATCAACAAAGTTTTTTTAGCACAGCAAGAAGATGTTGATTTAGCAGTTTTAAAGGCAAGAGAGACTTTCAATAAAGGTCATTGGTCAAATTTGCCCCCAGGTAAAAGAAAAAAAATCCTTTTAAAGTTTGCGACACTATTAGAGAGAGATCGTTTGGAGCTTGCTCTTTTAGACACGATTGATATGGGCAAAACAATTAATGACACATACAATGCAGATCTACCAACTAGTATTGATAATATTGAATGGTACGCTGAAATAATTGATAAATTATTCGATGATATTTCACCAAGTTCAAATGAATATATGGGCTTAATTACTAAAGAGCCAATTGGTGTAGTTGCAGCTATAGTCCCCTGGAATTATCCCTTATGGATGGCAATATGGAAAATTGCCCCAGCTTTAATTACAGGTAACTCTGTTATACTAAAACCAGCTGAACAGTCCCCAATGAGTGCAATTAAAATTGGAGCTTTATTATCAGAGGCAGGCTTGCCTGAAGGTGTATTTTCTGTTTTGCCTGGGGATGGGCCTATAACAGGTAAATCTTTATGTCTTCATAATGATATTGATTGTGTGGCTTTTACAGGCTCAGGAGAAGTAGGCAAACTTGTTTTGCAATACTCTGGACAGTCGAATATGAAAAGAATTCAATTAGAATGTGGTGGTAAATCACCAAATATTATTTTTGCAGATTGTCCTGATCTTGACTCTGCAGCAGAAGCATCTGCTTATGCAATTTTTGGAAATCAAGGAGAAGTATGTTCAGCAGGTTCTAGACTTATAGTTCAAAAAGAAATTGAAAAAGATTTTCTGGATAGAGTGACCAAAATAAGTGAAACAATGAAACCGGCCGATCCTCTTGATCCAAGTTCTTTTGCGGGTGCAATAGTTAATTCTGAACAATTAGAAAAAATTAATAAATATGTAAATATTGGCAAAGAAGAAGGTGCAGAAATAAAGGTTGGAGGAAATATCACAATGCGGGAAACTGGAGGTTGTTATTTTGAGCCTACAATATTTAAAGATGTAAGAAATAATATGAAAATTGCCCAAGAAGAAATATTTGGACCTGTTCTTACAACTCTGACTTTTACAAATTTTGATGAGGCTATTTCTATTGCTAATGATACTGAATATGGACTTGCAGCAGGCATTTGGACTAAAGATATCAATAAAGCAATAAAGGCATCGAGAGAGATACGTGCTGGCACAGTTTATATTAATAATTATGAAGAGGGTGTCGACTCGACAATACCACTAGGAGGTTACAAGCAGTCTGGTATTGGTAGAGATAATGGTTATCAAGCTCTAGAAAATTATCTACAAGTAAAGTCAACTTGGATAAAAATATCTTAAAATTTAAAATTATTTAAATAGTTTAATTTAGAAATAATTTCTTCTCTTTCAATGTAATAGCCTTGAAGATGTCGATTGCCGGAGTTAGGATCAAATTTTGTCCTACCATGCAGTACTCTTCTATTATCAAAACAAAATATATTACCGCCTTTGAGTTTGAATGAAATTTGAAATTTTTTGCTATGAAGTAACTTATAAAAAAAGGTATAAGCATCATAAAAATGATCCATAATTTTTGAATTTAAATCTAAAGTACCCATTGCACCTAAATTTATTCTTATTTCTTCAAAATCTTTATTTTTATTAATTTTTATTATAGGTGATTTCTGAACTCTTACATTTTTTTGGGTAAAATCATTATCTTTGAAAATTACCTGATTTTCCGTAAGCAGTTTATATTTTTTTGCATGATTTTTTTTCAAAAAATTAGCAACAGCAAAACCATCTACCGCTGTAGAACTTCCTCCTTTAGCATCGTTGACTAGGCAATGTAAAAATTGATAACCTGGAACATACTCATAATAAGGTAGGTCACTGTGATTAGCAAGTGCATCAGCTGTATATGCTTGATTGTTTGGCTTTGGAATATTTATAACTTCGAAAGGAGTTCCAAAAAAAGTTTCTCTGCGTTTCCCAATTTTATCTAAAATTTTAAAACAAGATTTATTTTGAGTTGGGGCATTTTGAATTATTGTTATCCCATATAAATGTAATGTTTGAAGCCATCTTTTTAATTCTTTTTCATTTGTTATAATTTTTTTGTAATCATGTTTTAGTATTTTTGTTTTGTTCACTATCTTGGAGTCCCATAATTTGTAATAGGGAACATATGGGCGCTGATTTTTTTTAGTATAACAAAAGTCTCTTAACCACTTTAATTTAAAGATAGAATTATGATTTCCTTCTGACCAAATAATTTTAAGAGTTGTACTTGTATAATAAAGATTTAAGGGTTTGATTTTTTCACTTACAGAAAGAATATTAAACTTTCTCATTCTTGTATCCTTATGAAATGCAGTTGGGCAATTATCTCTTAACCAAAGAAAATGAAATTTACTTATGTGTTTATCGCTCCATAAAATCTCAATATACTTACTTCTTTTTGTTAATTTGAATATGTTATATCTATTTTTCATTTAAATAATCTTTGCTTTTGGCTATCATAACTTTAATATTTATTTAAAACTTTTTTTTTATGAACAAAAAATTACTTGGGATATTATTAATGACACTCGCAATGTTCTGTCTAAGTGTAAATGATATTATTTATAAAAACTTAACAATAAATTTTCCTGTTTGGGAAGCTATATTTTTTCGAGCATTTAGTGGATCAATTATTTCTATAATTTTAGTTTATCGCTCAGGTATAACATCAATAAAAACTAAAAAACCAATTAGACATTTTGTTAGAGCTTTTTCAGCTGTTGGATGTGTTGTTCTTTACATTTTTGGTATAAAATACTTATTGCTTTCAGAAAACATTGCTATTGCTCACAGTGCCCCAATTATTGCTGCCTTACTTGCAGTACCAATACTTGGAGAAAAGATTGGCATTCATAGAATATTATCAATAGTTTTAGGTTTTGTTGGCGTTTTGATAATAGTAAGGCCTGGCACTGATTTGTTTCAACTGAAAGCCTTACTGCCAATAGGCTCCGCTTTTTTTATGGCTGCAGTATATTTATCTACAAGATCTTTAATGAATACAGAGACAAGTACATCAATAGTATTTTATTATTCTTTTTCATTGCTTTTTACATCTATTATATTTTTTCCAGCAGATTTTATTATACCAGATGTCTTTAATTTAACTTTAGCACTTAGTCTTGGTTTGATGGGGTCTTTTGGCCATTACTTTATGTCACAAGCTGCAAGACATGCTGATGTGTCTGTAACTTCCCCTTTTGAATACACATCATTTATATTTGTAGGGTTTATGGGCTACTTGTTTTTTAATGAAATACCAAGCAATTCTGTTGTTATAGGAGCTATACTAATCATAATCAGTGGCATTTATATTGCTTACAGAGAGAGGAAAAATGATTATAAAAATATCCAATAAATCTGTCATTTTTTTCAAATATAAGTTGTTTCTAGATAAATAACCGATATAAAATTTAAATAATTAGGAGGAAAGAATATGAAATTTATTAAAAAATCATTTCTAGTTCTATCTCTTTTATCATTTTTCTCCCTAAGCTCTTTTAGTGCAAATGCTTGTACTGTTAAAGTTGGAGATTTTGACTGGGATAGTGCTAATATTCATACGGCTATTGGTTCTTATATTATGGAACATGGTTATGGCTGTAATGTTGAAGTAACTAAAGGAAGTACAAATCCAATTTTAGCGGCTTTAATTGATAATCAACTAGATATAATTTTTGAGCACTGGACTGATAACAATGTTGCTTTAATTGATCCAGAATTAGCTTCAGGAAATTTAGTTGATCTTGGGATTAACACACCTGCATCAGAACAGGCTTTCTTTGTTGATAGAGCAACTTCTGAAGCGCATGGAATTACTAGTGTAGATGACTTAAAAAAACCTGGTATTTGGGAATTATTTAAAGATCCTGAAGATCCATCTAAAGGAAGAATTACAAGCTGTATTTCTGGTTGGACTTGTTACACAATCAATCTTGTAAAAATAATGGAATACGGTCTTGGTGATATGTATACAAACTTTGACCCTGGTTCTGGTGGAGCATTAGATGCTGCAATAGCTGGTGCTTTTGCTAAAGGACAGCCAATTGTTACTTATTATTGGACTCCAACAAGTTTAATGGGAAAACCTGAAATTGACATGGTTCGTTTAACTGAGCCTGCTTATGATAAAGCTTGCTGGGACGCTATGATGGTTGTTGTAAATAAAATCAAAGCAGACGGTCCTGACGCTTATGAGCCTTCTTGTGCAAACGAGTATAAAGATATGGCTTTAACAAAGCTTGCTACAGGTAAATTTGCTGCTGATAATGCAGATATCATTGCTTTCGCGGATGCTTATACTATCACAACATCAGTTGTTAATAATATGTTAGCATACTATGTTGATGAGTCAGGTGGCGACATGGAAGCTACAGCAATGCATTATTTAGAAAATCATTCTGAATGGGAATCTTGGGTTCCTGCAGACGTAGCTGCTAAAGTAAAAAGCACATTATAATTCAATATAAATTAAGTCAGGATCATCAAGATCCTGGCTTTCAAATACTAAAAATATGAATAATATATCTAATTTATTTTTAAAAATTGCTTCATCTGTCATTTTTGTTTTACTTATTGTTTCAACTTATTATTTATTAATACCTAAAAATATATTTTTTTTATTTTTAAAATTTATTTTTATAATTCCAACGATTACTCTTTTAGTTAATTTATTAAATATAATACCTAAAAATTTACTTTATCAACTCTCAAAAATATTTGCTGTTGTTGTTATGATTGCTTTAATTATTGTTAGCTATCTTTCTTCAAAAAGAAAACCAGACAATGTTTCAGAACTATATACAGACTTTACTTGGTTAATTAATTGGCCAAAATGGCTTGATACACCTTTTATGCATTGGATAAACAAAGGTTGGAGAAGTTTTATAGCAGATTATGGAGTAATCTTTGATGCTATTGGATACGGCCTCCTTAGAGGATATACTGAATTAAAAACCGTTATTGTTCAAGCCCCATGGCCTGTAGTAATTATAGGAGTTATTGCTATCACATATTTTACTAGTGGTAGAAAACTTGGAACTACAGTCTTTGTCGGTTTTTGTACTTTTTTTATTGGTTTTTTAAATCCTCGTTTTTGGGATAAAGCAATTGAGACAACGACTATGGTGGTTATTGGAATTGCTATATGTATTGTTATAGGTATTCCAATTGGAATTGCGATGGCTAGAAGTGAAAAAGTCAGAAATGCAATCTTACCAATTCTTGATACTATGCAAGTTATACCTGCATTTTGTTATTTAATTCCTGGAATTATTTTATTTGGCTTAGGGGCGATACCTGCAATTATATCAATTTTTATTTATGCATGCCCACCATTGATCCGATTAACTGATTTAGGAATTAGATTAGTTGATAAAGAAGTGATCGAAGCAGCAAGATCTTTTGGAGCTAGTAAAAAACAAATGTTGCTAGGAGTTCAATTGCCTTTAGCTTTACCTAATATTATGCAGGGCATTAATCAATGTACTATGATGGCATTAGCAATGGTTGTAATAGCTTCTATGATTGGCACAAGAGGATTAGGAGATGAAGTTTTGCTTGGATTACAACAATTAAATGTAGGAGCTGCTTTAGAAGCGGGTTTAGCAATTGTTTTATTGGCGATAGTATTAGATAGAATGACTCAAGCGTATGGTGAAAAAATACAAGAACGCACTCAGCCAACTAAAAAGAAAAAATAATCTATGTCAAAAATTGAAATCAAAAACGTATATAAAATTTTTGGAAATTCTCCCACTGAAGTATTACCTATGGTTAAAAATGGAGCAAACAAGGAAGAAGTTTTAGAAAAGACAGGACATACAGTTGGATTAGATAACGTCACACTTTCAATAGAGGAGGGTGAAACATTTGTATGTATGGGGTTGTCTGGATCAGGCAAGTCAACTTTAATTAGACATTTAAATAGATTAATTGACCCAACTGATGGTGATATTATTGTTGATGGAACAAATATTATGGAATTAGATGAGCAACAATTAATTGATTTCCGTAAACATCAATTAAGCATGGTTTTTCAAAGGTTTGGCTTATTTCCTCATAAAACAGTTATTGAAAATATTGGCTATGGATTAGAAATTCAAGGTAAAGAAACTGAAGAAAGAAAAAAACTTGCTATGATACAAATTGAGTCTGTAGGTTTGCAAGGATTTGAAGATCAATATCCAAGTCAACTATCTGGTGGAATGCAACAAAGGGTTGGTTTGGCAAGAGCTTTAGCTACTAATCCTGAAATACTTCTTATGGATGAGGCTTTTAGCGCTTTAGATCCTTTAATTAGAAGTGATATGCAAAATCAACTTATTGAATTGCAAGCAAAACTAAAAAAAACAATTGTTTTTATTACTCATGACTTAGATGAATCTTTAAGATTAGGTGATCATATTGGTATTTTAAACGGTGGAAGACTAGTTCAAGCTGGTACACCTGAAGAGATTATAATGAGTCCTGCAGATGATTATGTGGAAGCATTTGTTAAGGATGTCAATAGAGCAAAAGTACTACGAGCTAAAACAGTTATGATTAAAGCTAATGAATTTAATTCAAGTGAGATAAAGCTGGCAGATGTTTTAAAAGTGGATGAAGGATCTTATATTGAACAATTTTTGCCTAAGGTTCTAGCAGACAGATGTACTGTTATGGTAGTAGATAAAAAAGGAGATACTAAAGGTTATATTACTGAAAAAGAATTAGCTATTTCACTAAGCAAAGACGGTCACAATTTAAAATAATTTTTTTTAAGATTTATGATTTTAAATAATAAAAAATTCA
>CACFVT010000029.1 GCA_902569865.1 uncultured Alphaproteobacteria bacterium
AATACGTATTTGATCAAGATTGCCTAAATTTTCACCAGTAAGAGGATCGATCTCAGATATTTTTTCTATATCATCTCCAAAGAATGAGATTCTCCATGATCTGTCTTCATGGTGTGATGGAAAGATTTCTAATATATCTCCTTTAGCACGAAAACTTCCTCGTCTAAAATCCATATCTCTACGTTTGTAAAGAAGTTCAACTAGTTTTCTAATAATAATATCTCTATTAAGAGATTGATTTTTTTCTATAGTAAACGACATAGAAGAATATGCTTCCACAGATCCAATTCCGTAAATACATGATACAGATGCTACAATAATTGTATCTCTTCTTTCAACGAGAGATCTAGTGGCTGAGTGACGGAGTCTATCTATCTGCTCATTAATGGATGACTCTTTTTCAATAAAGGTATCGCTCTTTGGTACGTATGCTTCTGGTGTATAATAATCATAGTAACTTACAAAATATTCTACTGCATTATCTGGAAATAGACTTTTCATTTCTCCGTAAAGTTGAGCGGCTAAAGTTTTATTTGGAGCCATAATAAGAGTTGGTCGTTGCATTTGTTCGATTACCTTTGCCATTGTGAATGTTTTACCTGAACCAGTTACACCAAGTAGAACTTGCTCATTTTCATTTTCCTTTAGATTTTGAACTAATGTTTTGATTGCTGCTGGTTGATCTCCACTTGGTGAAAAATCACTTATTATTTTAAATTTTTCTTGAGATTGAATAAGAGGTAAATTAGTATTTGAAAGGTTCATTTAAGAGTTAATAAAATTTTCTAAATAGTTATATTTTTCTAAAAAACTACCGTTGTCAGTAATTGTTGAATTTAAAATTCTTCCATCATCTATTCCTAAAATAAATGGAATAACCTCATTTACTATTCCATTTCCAAATTCAGTACTAGAATCCTTTGGCAATTCAGAAGGAAGATTATCAACTGCCATAATTGCTAGATCACTTTTACACTTATCTGTTTCTAAAAAAGTTTCTGTATTTAAAAAGAAATTAGGATTTTCAATTGTTGTTGATTTAATTGTCGTAGGGACAGATCCATCAACATCACATGTTACATCACCTATGATTTTAAGTTTTGAAAATTTTTTTATTTGTTCTTTTGTAAAAATTTTTGGTGAACTAGGCTCCCAATAATGAGCGCTTATATAGAGGTCAGTCTCTTTTAAATATTTAAAAGTTGTAGCTTCATACTCTTTTGGAAATTCAATAAAATGCTTTAACTCAAATGGTTTTTTGGTTTTGTGAATTACATAATCTTTTGTATCTAAATTACAATAAACTGGATTTTGATAATTATTTTGTAAAAATTCTTTTGGAGATATTTTTTTTATATTAGTAAATTCTAATACTTCCTGCACACCTCTATTAACTCTTCCATCTCCAGTAATTAAAAGTTTAAAATTTGGAAAACGCACCTCTGATAAATTTTTTATAATTCTTTCATAATCATTGATTTTATTTGCTCGTGCTAAAGGTTGAAAATCATTTTGTAATAAGAATAAGTTTAGGGTGTTGTAACATCCAACAATTCCTGCAAATCTTCCAAAACCAAGATATCTTGTGCCATTTGCAGCTCGAATATTTTCATAATCAATAAGTTTAATATTTTTAGATAAAATAGACCGTAAAAGTTCTTTTTTATCCATTCCAGGTGTGCCTTGAGCATTGGATAATATTTCTTTGTTTAATTTATATGTGTGAGAAAAAAAAACATAAGTCTTATTTGGAATAAGTCGATTTACATCAACTTCCTTTACACCAAATATTAAGTCACAATTATTTAAATCATCTAAAATTTTTGCACCATATTTTTCATATTCCTCATTTTTAAAAGTTCTCTTATCACATGGTTGAACAAAAATATTGATACCAGGATATTGTTCTATTATTTGTGATACTTGACTTGGAGCAATAGGAGCGCGACTTTCATCTGATCTACTTTCTTTGATTATTCCTATCGAATTTATTATACCTGTCATAAATTATTTTTTATAACTATTTCATAGTCTTCAAAAGTTTTAAAAAAATAATTTATTAAATTTTCATCATGAGGTGCTGCTTGAACTCCATAAGGCATTTTTTTTTGTATAATTAGATCAATAGCACATGAGAGAGTAATCGAAACTAATTTACCCATAGCAGTATTTTCACCAAATCCTTTTTCATCTAAAAAATAAAAACCATTAAAAACTTCCTTATTATCTTTCTTAGCTAATAATTTTACAAATAAGACTACACGGTCTTGTTCTTCTGCAAGATAAGGATGTTTTTTCCATAACTCAGAGCCAAGATTATCTATCTCTTCGTCAAGTTCTGGCGATTTATTATCAAGCATTTTAAAGATATCAGCCCAAGCACTTTCCCAACCATTAAGCCTTAATGTACCTCTAACAAATTCTTTAGTTTTCCATTTTGGATCAAATTTATACTCTGTAATATATGGTGTTGAGTCTCTATTTGGATAAGCCTCATAAATTTCATTATTAACAGTATATTTTCCAACATTTTTATAAGGGGTCTTTGTTACAGTCTCAAAATTTTTTACAAATTTTGCATCATTATTTAATGCTTTAATAACCCCAACTGGAGACCAGCTAAATTTATATTTAAAATCATTAGGTATTGCTGGAAAACCTCCACAGTATGAATGGTATGTAACATCCAAATCACTTAGATTTTTATCTTTTAATTTTTTAACAAGTAGATGTGAAAAAAAATGATCTATTCCTGGATCTAGACCAACTTCGTTGACAAAAACTAAATCACTATTTTTTACATCATTATTTAAAGTGTTCATACCAGTCGAAATATAACTGCTTGTAGCAAAATGGCATTTTTGTTCTAAACATAATTTTGCAATCGATAAATGATGATCTGCAGGCAATTGTGAAACAACTATATCTCCAACTTCTAGTGAGTTACTTAGTGCCTTAATATTAAATTTTTTTGCCACAACATTGTTTTTGTTAACATGATTAATACTTTGCTCTGCTTTTTCTAAAGTTCTGTTCCAAATGGTTAAATTATCATATTTTTTAGCCAATCTTCTAATCCCAGGAATTGATGATAAACCGGTGCCTAACCAATGAATATGTTGCATAGAATTAATTTACTTTTATTTTAAAAGGATTACTACAATAAAAAATAAACAAAGGGTAAAAATTGATAAGTTTAATAATAATTTTTCTAATCACTGGAATTATATCTGGATTTATGGCCGGCTTATTGGGAGTTGGTGGAGGCATTATAATTGTTCCAATAAGTTATTTCGTTCTTCTTTACTTGGACTACTCATCAGATTATGCAATGCATATTGCAATTGCTTCTTCATTAGGAGTGATATGCTTTACTTCAATTTCTTCAATTCGAACTCATTTAAAACTTAAAAATGTAAATTTTAAAATTCTTAGAACATGGGTTCCTGGTATAGTCTTAGGATCATTAGTAGGGGCTTATAGTGCCAGCATTATTTCAGGAGATATTTTAGTAAATATTTTTATTTCTCTAGCTTTTTTAATTTCTTTAAATATGGCCTTTCAAAGAGACCCAATTATTATATCTAAAGATATTCCAAAATCTAAATTTATAAATTTAATTATAAGTTCTTTCATAGGCTTTATGTCTGTATTAATTGGTATAGGAGGAGGGAGTTTTAGCGTACCAACTTTAACTATGTTTTCAAAAAAAATACATGAAGCTGTTGGTACATCAGCAACTTTAGGATTTTTTATTGCTTTTCCAGGAGCAATAATATTGATTATTTCTGGCTCTAATATTGATGCTCTGCCACCTTTGTCTTTTGGTTATTTAAATATAGCTATTGTTTTGTTGGTATCATCAGCAAGTATATTTACTGCAAATTTAGGAGCTAAAGTTTCTGTTAATATAAACAAAATCACTTTAAGAAGAATATTTTCAATTTTTCTGTTGTTTACATGTATAAGTCTAATTATTGAGCATTATATAATTTGAATTTATGACTTTTATTGCTGATAGATTAAAGAGAATAAAACCTTCTATGACTGTAGGTATTAACGTTAAGGCGAATGCTTTAAGGGCAGAAGGAAAAGATGTTTTAGTATTAGCTGCAGGAGAGCCTGATTTTGATACACCTCATAATATAAGAAAAGCAGCTTCTGACGCAATGGATACCGGCAAAACAAGATATGTCCCTGGCAAAGGAACTCCAGAACTGCAAAAAGCTATTCAATCTAAATTTTTAAAAGATAATAATCTAAATTATGATTTAGATGAAATAATTGTGGGGGTTGGAGGAAAACATATAATTTACAATGCTATGATGGCTACAATTAATCCAAATGATGAAGTAATTATCCCCGCGCCATTTTGGGTTAGCTATCCTGATATAGTTTTATTGGCAGAAGGAAAACCAGTTATCATTCAATGTCCTGAAAATCAAAGTTTTAAGATAACTGCAGATCAGCTTGAAAAAAGTATTACTGATAAAACAAAATGGTTAATGCTCAATAGTCCAAGTAATCCAACAGGAAGTCTTTATTCTAAGCAAGAACTAAAAAAATTAGCAGAAGTGTTATTAAAGTATCCGCAAGTTTTAATTATGTCTGATGATATTTATGAAAAAGTTATTTATGACAACTTAGAATTTACAACAATAGCTTCGGTTGAACCAAAATTAAAAGACAGATGCCTTACTTTAAATGGAGTGTCAAAAGCCTATTGCATGACTGGCTGGAGACTAGGTTATTGTGGAGCCTCAAAAGAAATTATTGCAGCTATGAATAAAATTCAATCTCAAAGCAATACTTCTACTTCTTCAATTTCAATGGCTGCTGCTGTAGAGGCATTAAATGGGCCTCAAGAATTTATAAAAGATCATAATGAGGCATTTGTAAGGAGAAGAGATTTAGTTGTTAATTTAATAAATAATATAAATGGATTAAGTTGTTTAACACCTGAAGGAGCATTTTATGTATATCCTTCTTGCGAAGGTGTAATAGGCAAAGAAACTTCAGAAGGTAAGAAAATTTCCAATGATGAGGATTTTATGACTTATTTATTAGAAAGTGAAGGCATTGCGGGAGTACATGGAGCTGCATTTGGTTTATCACCTTATTTTAGATTATCTTATGCAACTAGTGATGAAATACTAAAAGATGCTTGCGCAAGAATTAAAAGAGCCTGTGAAAAACTTAAGTAAGATCTTGATCAGCAATTATTTTAGCTATTCTCAATAAATTTGTTGATCCTGCATTTCCAAATGGAACACCTGCAGTAATTATTACATTATCATCTGCCTTAACTAAGTTTTTATCTTTCACTATACTACATGCAATATTAACCATTTCAGTTGTATTTGGTGCATCTTTTGTGGAATAGCAAGAATTAACACCCCATATGATTTGCATTTTTCTTGCAGTTTTAATATTTGGAGAAAGGCCTATGATTTGAACAGGCGCTCTTTCTCTCGCCATTCTCATTGTAGTCTTTCCACTAACAGAAAAAGTTATTATTGCTTTTGCGCTTGCGTTATTAGCAATTGAATAAGCTGCATTAGTTATTGCATCAGTGTTATCAACTTTTCTATCTGAAACTACATTCTCAATCGTTAAATTAAAATTATTTTTATCTTTTTCTACATTCTCAATTATATTATTCATTGTGGATACTGATTCTATTGGATAATCTCCTACTGCTGACTCACCTGATAACATTACCGCATCAGTTCCATCATATATTGCATTGGCAACGTCAGAAGCTTCAGCTCTTGTTGGAACTAAATTTGAGATCATACTCTCTAACATTTGTGTAGCAACTACGACTGGTTTTCCAAAATGACGACATCTTTTAATAATATTTTTTTGAACTATTGGAACTTTTTCAGTAGGCATCTCAACGCCAAGATCACCTCTTGCAATCATAATTCCATCAGCTACTTTAATAATTTCATCAATATTTTTAACTGCAGATGGTTTTTCTATTTTGGCCATTATAAGAGCTTTGCCATCAATAATTTTTTTTAACTTAATAATATCATCAGCTTGTTGAACAAATGAAAGAGCAACCCAATCAACATTCATTTCAAGAGCTTTTTGTAAATCTGCTCTGTCTTTATTAGTCAGGGAGTCAATAGGAAGAATAGCGTCAGGAATATTGACCCCTTTATTATTAGAAATAATCCCATCATTTAAAACTTCAGTAGTTAATTGATCTTTATGTTGTTCTAAAACTTGAAGTCTTATCCTTCCATCATTTATTAATAAAATACTATTAGGGGTTAAGTGCTCATAGATTTCTGAATGAGGAAAATTAACTCTTTTGTCATTACCTAATGCTGAATTTGTATCTAAGATAAATTTTTGTCCTTTTTTTAGCTCTTCTTTGTTATTTTTAAAATCACCAACTCGAAGTTTAGGGCCTTGTAGATCAGCTAAAACACATGTGGCATGATTATATTTTTCTTCTAAATTTCTTATACTTTCTAGATTTTGACGATGATTTTCAACAGATCCATGAGAGAAATTAAGTCTAAATACATCACATCCTGCTTTAAAAATGTTTTCAATTATATCACTAGAGGATGATGCAGGGCCCAAAGTTGCTAAAATTTTAGCTTTTCTATTACGTTTCATTTATTTTATATAAGTATATATATTTAATTTAAATGAATTTAAACTTAATTGAGTCATTATGAGTAAAAAATTTGATAGAGAATTATTAGCAGATGTTGCCGAAAGATTAATAAATCATCTGCAGAGTAGAACTGATGTACAAAACATAGATTTAATGAATTTATCTGGATTTTGCAGAAACTGTTTATCAAAATGGTACTTAGCTGCTGCTGAAAAAAAGAATATTACTTTAGATTACGATAAATCAAGAGAATTAATTTATGGAATGCCTTATGATGAATGGAAAGCAAAACATCAAAAAGAAGCTACTAAAGAACAGTTAGATTATTTTAATAATAAATAGTATTAGTAAAGTTTCTCTAATTGATCTCCGTATTTATCTTTTACTACAAATCTACGAACTTTCATAGAAGGTGTCATCATACTATTTTCAATTGTAAACTCATGATCAATTAATATAAATTTTCTTACCTGCTCAATTACTGATAAATTTTTATTTACCCTATTTACAACCTCTTTAATTATCTTATTGAAATCATCTTCTTTAACAATTGATTCTAAATTCTGATCTTTTGAATTCTCCTTAGCCCAATTTAGTGCAAAATCTTTATTAGGTACTATAACTGCCACTAAATAATTTTTAAAATCTCCATAAAGCATTGATTGTGCTATTTCAGGTTCTATATCAAGTTTTGCCTCTACTCTTGATGGAGAAATATTATCCCCGCCAGCATTTACTAGAATATCTTTTTTTCTATCAGTAATTTTTAGATAATCTTCTTCATCAAATTCACCGATATCTCCTGTATGTATCCAACCATCAATTAGTGTTTTTGATGTTGCGTCTGTATCATTCCAATAGCCATTCATTACGTTTTCTCCACTAACTAAAATTTCTCCATCATCAGCAATTTTTACTTTAACTCCATGAAAAAGGGGTCCAACAGTATCCAATTTTACTTTTTCTGGGGGGTTTGCAGAAACAACAGGCGCAGTTTCAGTTTGCCCATATCCTTGTAATAAAGGTAATCCTAACGCTGTTAAATAAAGACCTACTTCAAAGTTAAGAGCTGAACCACCTGAAATAAGAGCTTTCAATGATCCACCAAATCTTTTATTTACCTTCCTTCTAACTAATTTATCAAGAATACTGTTTGTAAAATTTTCAGTAAAACTTAGTTTTTCTCCATTATATTTTTTCTTACCTAATCTTAAAGTAGCTGCAAAAAGAGTTTGGCTTAATTTGCCTTGTTTTTTTAAACCTTGTGAAATTCTTGTATGTAGTGAGTCATAAAATCGGGGAACAGCAGTCATAAAATGTGGACTAACTTCACCCATATTAACAACTAATTTATCGATTCCTTCTGAGTAATAAACTTGAGCGCCAATACCTAAAGTAAAAAACTGCAAAGTATGTTCATATGAGTGTGATAAAGGCAACCAAGAAAGGAATTTGATTTCATCCATACCTTCTAAAAGTTTTTTTAATAATATTTGTGCACCTGTACAGTTTGACAGCATTGCTCCATGACTAAGCATCACACCTTTTGGGTTACCACCAGTTCCAGATGTATAAATAATACATGCAGTATCAGTTCTTTTGATAGATTTAATTTCTTCATCAAAAACATAGTTATCTTTTTCTTGATGTTTAATAAGATCATTCCATTGCAAGATATTAACAGGATTACTATATGACTTACCGTCATCATTAATCTTAATAACATTTTTGCAATCATTAGAACTCTCTACTGCAGGAAGAGCTTTAACACAAAGTTCGTGAGAAGATATAATCATACACCTTGCACCTGAATGATTGATAACATGACTATAATCTGCAGTTGTGCTTGTAGTATAAACTGGGACAGTTATTGCGCCAATTGACATTATTGCTAAATCAGCAATTTGCCATTCAGGCCTATTCTCCGATAATATTACAACTCTATCACCTTTTAAAATACCTAAATCTATAAGTGATCTTGCGATAGACTTCACTGCTAACTCAACATCTTCCCAAGATAGAGATTCAAATATATTATTATTTTTTTTCCATAAATAGGGTTTGGTTTTCATAGTTTTTGATTTTTCAAAAAACATTGTGACAATATTCTGATAATTATCGAAATTGATAGACATTTGACTTTACCTCCCTACAAACAGTATAAATAATACCTATATTGATTTCATACTATGAATATAAAAAATAATCAAACTAATGCTCAAAATAAACTTGGAAAATTACCCATTTGGAACCTAAAAGATTTATATCTTTCTCAAAAAGATACAAACCTAATTAGAGATTTAAATATTATTAAAAAAGATAGCCTTAATTTTGAAAAAAAATATCTAAATAAAGTTCATTTATTAACTGCTAATAATTTGTACAAAGCAATTTATCAATTAGAGCAAATAGATGTGTTGATGGATAAAATTTTATCCTATGCTCATTTATTAGTTGCCGAAGATGGTAATA
>CACFVT010000030.1:5000-9037 GCA_902569865.1 uncultured Alphaproteobacteria bacterium
GTTTGCTACCCACGCTTTCGTATCTCAGCGTCAAAAATGGCCCAGTTAGTCGCCTTCGCCACTGGTATTCTTTCCAATATCTACGAATTTCACCTCTACACTGGAAATTCTACTAACCCCTACCAAATTCTAGATCACTAGTTTTAAATGCAGTTCCTGGGTTGAGCCCAGGGATTTCACATCTAACTTTTTGATCCGCCTACATACGCTTTACGCCCAGTGATTCCGAACAACGCTAGCCCCCTTCGTATTACCGCGGCTGCTGGCACGAAGTTAGCCGGAGCTTCTTCTTCAACTAATGTCATTATCATCATTGATGAAAGAGTTTTACAACCCGAAGGCCTTCTTCACTCACGCGGCATTGCTGGATCAGGGTTTCCCCCATTGTCCAATATTCCCTACTGCTGCCTCCCGTAGGAGTCTGGGCCGTGTCTCAGTCCCAGTGTGGCTGATCATCCTCTCAAATCAGCTATAGATCGTAGCCTTGGTGGAGCAGTTACCTCACCAACTAGCTAATCTAGTGCGGGCTCATCTGAAGGCGATAAATCTTTCTCTTTGCAGACACATCCGGTATTAGCTACAGTTTCCCGCAGTTATTCCGAACCTTCAGGCAGATTCCCACATGTTACTCACCCGTGCGCCACTAGGTCCGAAGACCTCGTTCGACTTGCATGTATGAGGCATGCCGCCAGCGTTCGTTCTGAGCCATAATCAAACTCTTAAGTTAAGTAAACTTGACCGAAGTCAAAAATTTACGGAACGTCCGTTAAAGCGGAATACTTCTTGTATAAACAAAAGTATTTGTTGATACGTATTCCATTAACGTTCGTAATTTATTAATTACGAATTGTTGTCTACGTATCTCTTTATTATCTTATTAACTTGTTAAAGAGCATAGTAACCCCTCAGGAGAAAATAAATTTCGCAAGACGGATTACAAACTTATCTGAGAATTACTCAGAAAAGAGTATGTGCCTATAATAGTATAAAAAACCCTTGTCAAATCATAAAAAATAAAAAATTATCCCGATTTTCTGGGGATATTTGTAGGTTAATACACCGATATTTTATAAATTTTGGAATCTATCTAAATCTTATAATGTTTTTAACAATTTTATGAATATTAATTACACAAAATTTTGAGATTGTTATTTTATTATTTGTTAAAAACACTTTTTATAAAATCAAATGTATTTTTAATATGCTTTATTGAACTTCTCAATTGGTTGCGGGGGTAGGATTTGAACCTACGACCTTCAGGTTATGAGCCTGACGAGCTACCGGGCTGCTCCACCCCGCGATAAAAAATATCCAAATATTACTAATATAGATTAAATACAATAAAAAACTTGGTAGCGGAGGAGGGATTTGAACCCCCGACATCACGAATATGAGCCGTGCGCTCTGACCAACTGAGCTACTCCGCCATTAAAATAATTTATATAGCCATTAAAATAATTTATATACTAAATGACTCTCCACATCCACACGTACTTTTTTCATTAGGATTTTTGAAAACAAATCTTGAAGATAATTTATCAGTAGAATAATCCATTTCACTTCCAAGTAAAAACATGGTTGCTTTTGGTTCTATAAAAATCTTAACATTGTTTTTTTGGACACATTCTAAATTTTCTACTTCATTTTTTTTTGCAAATTCTAATTTGTAAGAATATCCACTACAACCTGACTTATCAATTCCTACAACAACACCAATTGTGTTAGATGGCGCTGTCTCAATAATTTTTTTTAATTGAGTCGAAGCTTGGTCTGTAACTGTAAGAATTTTAGTCATATCTATATTATAGAATATTTTAGAAAATATCTAAAGCAAGTTTTGCGTCTTCTGACATTAAGTCCTTATGCCAAGGCGGGCTCCAAACTAATTTTACCAGAATAGATTTCAAACCTTCAAGTTGTTCAATTGATTTTCCAACATTTTCAGGCATTTGTCCTGCAACTGGACAATTTGGATTAGTCAATGTCATTTCAATCAAAATATTGTTTTCATCAATTTTAATTTCATAAATCAAGCCTAGATCGTACAAATTTACTGGAATTTCTGGATCCATTACAGTCTTTATGCATTTGATAACCTCATTTTTTGTAATTAAATTTTTGTGATTTTGATTTTTAAAATCCTTAAAGTAACTTCCATTTCTATTTGGTAAAAAATCTTTTAAACTTTTTTCTTTAGTCATGACTTTAAAATTATTTTTACATCATTTAAAGATTTGATAAAATAATCTATTTCATCTATAGTATTATAGATACCTACTGACATTCTAGCATTACCCGATATATTAAAGCATTTCATGAAAGGTTGTGCACAATGATGACCAGTCCTGATTGCAATATTTTTTTTATCTAATAGCATTGCAAGATCATTAAAATGTACTCCATTCAAATTAAATGAAATAATAGAAGTTTGATTTTTAAAATCTCCATAGACTATAATATCATTATCTCTTTTGATTTGATCATAAGCATATTGAGTCAGATTATTTTCATATTCATATATTTTATCAATTCCAACTTCGTTTATAAAATCTAAAGAAGCACTTAAACCTATAACCTCTGCTATTGGTGGAGTTCCTGCTTCAAATTTTTGAAAACCATCAAGATATGTACTTGAGTCAATTTCGACATTTTTTATCATAGAGCCACCACCTTGATATGGTCCTAACTTATCAATCCACTTATCTTTCATGTAAAGTATTCCAAGCCCTGAGGGACCATATAACTTATGCGCTGAAAAAACATAAAAGTCAGGATCTAAATGTTTAATGTTAATTTTTTTATGAGGTACATACTGACAACCATCAATTAAAATTGGTATATTAAATTTATTAGCTTTAATTTTTATTTCTTCAAAACTCGTTATTGAGCCTGTTACATTTGACATGTGCGTAATTGCCAGAAGTTTTGTTTTAGAATTAATCTTTTCAAGTAAATCACTGTAATCTAACTCTCCTTTAGATGTTATATCAGTAGAAATAATTTTAATTTTTTTTGATACTAAATGCCAAGGGACTAAATTTGCATGATGCTCTAAAGAAGTCACTAATACTTCATCGCCATCCTTAAAATAATCTTCAGATAAACATGAAGATACTAAATTAATTCCCTCTGTAGCACTTTTTGTAAAGATAATATTATTAGATGAAGGTGAATTAATAAATTTACTTACATTTGACCTAGATTCTTCATATCGCTTAGTTAATTTCGCGCTCAAGTCGTAAATTCCTCTATGAATATTTGCATATTCATATGCATAACATTCAGTAATTGCATTAATCATGCTATCAACCTTTAATGCAGAAGCAGCAGTGTCAAAAAAAACTAATTCAGGTTTTTTTTCAAAAACAGGAAATCTTTTTTTTATATTATCAAACATTACGTTAAACTTTTCAAATATTCTGATAAATTAATACTTATCCTTTTAGAAATATTATTATCTAATTTTTGTAAATCTTCCTCTATAAAAGAAGATATAATCATTTTCATAGCTTGATTTTTGTTAATCCCTCTTGATCTAAGATAATAAAGAGCGCTTTCATCTACAGGACCAATAGTTGAGCCGTGTGAACATTTCACATCATCAGCAAATATTCTTAGCTCTGGTTTAGAAAAAAAAGAGCAATTATCTGTCAACAAAATCCCTTTACTCAATTGATATCCTTGGGTCTTTTGAGCATTTTCAGAAACAAAAGTATTGCTAAAATAATTTGCTTTAGCATAATTGTTAAGAATACCTTTATAAGTTTGATTGCTCTCACAATTTTCAGCATTATGAACAATATTAGTCTTATTAGTAAATGTATTTTTGTCCTTTAAAAAAAAACATCCTTTTAGTGAAGCTTTGGAAAATTCACCATTCAGTCTAGCAAAATGAAAATTCCTAACAAAACCTTCAGCAAAATTATATGTATTTTGGCTAAAAGATGAATTTTTTTCGCAAACTGTATTTGAAGTTAAGTAAAGTTTATTTGAATGGGAGAATTTTTGAAAAACATTATGTTGTATTTCTGCTCCTT
>CACFVT010000031.1 GCA_902569865.1 uncultured Alphaproteobacteria bacterium
TTTGTCCTTTTCTTGATTAATCAATCATTGTTATTAATTAAACTTTTTAACAGCTTGAGACATTATTTTTAGTTTTTTTATTGCTAAATCTCTACTTAAATGTCCAAGACCACAATCAGGGGCAGCAATTAATCGATCTTTAGAAATATTTTTAAGCGCCTCAAATATTCTTGCTTCAATTTCTTCAACAGTTTCAATTTTAGAACTAGCTATCTTGATAAGTCCAAAAATTACTTTTGTCTGTTTATAATCTTTAAGCAATTTTAAATCATTATAGCGGTGAGCATCTTCAATAGATACACTATCAATTATTGAATTATCAAGTTGCATAGCGATTTTTTTATATGAATCTAAAGGTGCTTTAGGATAATCAACTGCATCAATTTTATCTGGGTATCCGCAGCAGATATGTGTTATTTTTTCAACATCATTTTGATTTATTCCCTCGAAACATTTTTCTAAATTCTTTATTCCAAAAGCTAAAGCATTTGCAGGTTTTCTGGCAAATAAGGGTTCATCAACTTGAATATATTTACAGCCCGCATCTACTAATCTTTTTATCTCTGTATTAATAGCTATTGCTAAATCATTTCCGAGTTCCTCATCTGATTTGTAATATGTATTAGCAATAGTATCCGTAATAGTCATAGGTCCAGGAATTGTAATTTTTACTGGTTTATTTGTTAGAGTTTGATTACTTTTCCATTCTTCTACTAAGAAAGGATCTGCTGCTGATACTTTGTTCGTTATTGTTGGAAGCCAACATTTATAATTCCCTGTTCTTGCAACTTTTTCAGTAAGATTATTAAAATCTATACCTTCTAAATGCCTACAGTGATAGTGAATATAATTTTCTCTTCGAACTTCACCATCTGTAATTATATCAATGCCACACTCTTCTTGATCATGAATAATTTCTTTAGTAGCACGAATAAATAATTCTTCAGCTTTATTACCCATTTGTTTAATCTCATTATTATAAAACTTCGTAGGAAATTGAGTGTCTGTCCCCCCTGATGCATTAAACCAATCAGTAATTTTTAAATAATTTGGTTTAGGGTAAGCTCCAATAACTGTTGTTAACATGCATTAAATTATATAGATTTTATTTTGATTAAAAATAAATAAATTTAGTCTAATAATATTTATGCATTTATTACCTTCAAAAAATAAACATAAGTACTTTAAAGGTAATTTGCATGGACATTCAAATCATTCAGATGGAGCTTTAAATCCACAAGAAGTTGTTAATAGGTATAAGGAAATAGGTTATGATTTTA
This sequence comes from uncultured Alphaproteobacteria bacterium, assembly GCA_902569865.1. Classification (GTDB taxonomy): domain Bacteria; phylum Pseudomonadota; class Alphaproteobacteria; order HIMB59; genus CACPNW01. Next base: position 1,281 of record CACFVT010000031.1, read on the forward strand.
CATGCCTTTCAGATCATTTATGGAAAGATACTAACTTTGCAGCTGAAACAGTATTAGAAACAAAACATTTTAATCAAAAAGACTTTATAACTATTCCATCGGCAGAACTTCATTGTCTAGGTAAAAAATATGTTAAAGATGGACTTTGGCATATTGTTGCAAATGGTTTACCGTTAGATTTTAAATGTGCTGATGAAAAAGAAACAGCAACTCATTTAGTTCAAAGAGCAATTGAAGCAGGTGCGTTTGTTACAATTGCTCATCCAGAATGGTATTCTCTAACATTTGATGAATGTCTTTCTTTAAGTCATGCACATGGTATTGAAATTTATAATCATTCATGCCATATAGAAGCTCAACGTGGTTTTGGTACTGCAGCAGCAGATTATTTATTACAAGAAAATAATAGAATATTTTTAACTGCTACTGATGACTCTCATTTTAAAATGCAAGATTCTGGAGGTGGATGTGTGATGGTTGCTGCAGATAAATTATCAGAAAGCTCAATTTTAAATGCATTAAAAAATGGACAATATTATTCTTCTACAGGAGTTGAAATTTTTGAGTTTGAAATTAATAAATATCAAGTAAATATCCAGTGCTCCCCTTCAAATCAAGTATGTGTTGTTGGTCAAGGAGCTAAATCCATGAGTCAGAACGGAAAAAATATTACTCAGGCTGAATTTGACCTAAAAAAGTACCCATCAGATTGGTTTAGGGTCAGTATTGCTAATGATTCTGGCGATTTTGCTTGGACAAACCCGGTTTGGCTTTAATTGCAAATTCAAATTTTTACAAAATAAATGTAATAAATCTGTCAAATTTTTTTTGTATTTTAAGCTTATATATGTAATGACTGCATCATTACTTTAAATTTAAAGAGGAGAAATAATATGTTTAAAAAATTAATTTTAGCTGTTGTATTTTCTTTAGCCTCAATATCATGGAGTAGTTATTCTTTTGCTGGTGCTTGCGCTGGTAATGGTTCAACTCAAAGTAATCCAAATGGTGTTGATGCTGGACAGTATACTCAACAGTACGAATTAGATGAGTTTGAACAATTAGCAGGTTGCGAAATGCAATTTAAGGAAAACCCAAATATTGCAAGTATTAATGCAAGTATTCAGGGTAATAAAGCTTTACCTCCAGTTGGAGATAGACTTCCTGAAGAGCCGCTAGTTGTAAGACCTTATGATTCAATCGGTAAGTACGGTGGTACAATTAATTTCTTATCAAATGCAACTGAAGCAGGTACTTCAGATATGTTATCAACTCGTCACGTAAACTTATTAAGATTTGCTGATGACTTAACAACTATTGTACCAAATGTTGCTAAAAGTTTTGAGTGGAATGATGATTTCACAACTTTAACTTTTACACTGAGAAAAGGACATAAGTGGTCTAATGGAGAACCATTTACTGCTAGAGATATAGAATTTTGGTATGAAGATCTAATGATGAATACTAACATTAGAGAAAAACCATACCCTTATCTTCTTGTTGGTGGTGAACCAATGACTGTTGATGTTATTGATGATGTAACAGCTAGATTTAACTTACCATCACCTTTTCCAGGTTTAACTGCAACTATTGCATGGTCATACAACCAATTTTTTATGCCTGCACATTTCTTAGAACAATTCCATCCTGAAATAGACTCTAATGCTGATGCAAATGCACAAGCTTTAGGTTTTGCAGATGGCTGGGATGCTCTTGCTGCTTATTATGGTAACTCAGGTTGGACTGATACTCCAACTCCTATGTTGAGAAACCCTGATCTAGTTAGTGGCTTAGAGTATGCAGCTTATCCTTCATTAGAAGCTTATATGACTATTGAAGATACTACTGAGGGAAGAGTGTACGCAGCTAATCCATTTTTCCATCAAGTTGATACTGCTGGAAATCAATTACCATACATTGATTATCAAAATGAAAGATACATCAATGAAAACGAGATTAGATTGTTAAAACTAGTTAATGGTGAAGTTGATTATAAATCTCAATCTGTTCAACTGGAATCTGCACCTCAATTATTAGATGGTGCTGACTCAGGTGAGTATAATCTTCAAATTAACCCAGGTTGTGGTGCTGCATTATTTAGCTTTAATGTAACTCATCCAGATATGGAAAAACGTAAAGTCTATGGTGATATTCGTTTCCGTCAAGCAATGTCAATTGCACTTGATAGAAATGAAATCAACGATGTTGCTTACTATGGAATGGGTGTTGTAGAGCAGTTTGTAGGTATTTCACCTGCACCTGATTTTGTTTCTGATGAAATCAAAATGCATATGACTCAATATGATCCTGATGGAGCTAACGCTTTACTTGATGAAGTTGGATTAAAAGATGTTGATGGTGATGGCTTTAGAGAGCTTCCTAATGGATCTCCTTTTGCAATGAACATTGACTATGCAACTCAAGGTATTGGTGGTGTTGAAGTTGAACTAGTTGCACGTATGTGGAATGATGTTGGTGTTAAAACAAACTTTAAAGAAGTTACACCAGATGAATATCGTGGTTCACAATCTTCAAATGCTCTAGATGTTCACGCTTGGGATAAAGGCCAACCTTTGGCTATTATCGCAGGTAATCCTGAAACATTTAAAGCACCATTTGGTAACTACTTCAATCATACTCAAGGTATGTTATGGGCTGCTTACATTGATAGTAATGGCTCAGACGGTGTACAACCTCCACAATGGGTTTACGACTTAAGCGATGGGATTGATAAATTCCAATCATACGCTTTAGGTACAGCTGAATCTAATGAGTGGGGTGAAAAAATCACTACTATGTTAACAGAACAAACTTTGTTAATTGGTACTGTAAAAGCACCATTCCCAACATATCATAGAAATGCTTTGAAAAACTTTACGCAATTCAAAACAACTTCTTATGAGTATTACAGAACTTATCCATATCTAGCTACACAATGGTGGTTAGACGAATAAGTTAAAGTAATAAATTCTTTAAAAAGCGGCAATTTTTTATTGCCGCTTTTCTTTTTTCTAATTAGTCTTGGATATCAATTAATAAAAAAATCAAATTATGATTAACTTTATACAGTTTACAATTACTAGAGCATTTTTATCGATAGTAACATTACTCATAGTTTGTTTTATTGTTTTCTCTTTGATGGAGTTAGTCCCAGGAACTTGTGCTGAACGATATCTTGCCTTTAAAAACACTCAAGGCTCACAAATTACCTTTGAAGATATTGAAGCAGAGAAAGTGCGACTTGGTTTAGATAAGCCTTTTTTATATCGGTTTGGAAAATGGGTATCTGATATTGCAGTTAAACAAGATTTTGGAGATAGCTGTATTCTTCGTATGAATATTAATGATCTTCTTAGTGGGAGGTTTGTGCTTTCACTTACTATATGTTTAGTAGCTTTAATTTTTTCGTATTTAATAGCGATACCAGTTGGTATTATTTCCGCCACGACAAAATATGTCTCTTTAGATCAGTCTCTAAAATTTATTAGCTATCTTGGAATAGCTTTACCGAATTTTTTAGTAGCACTTTGTATTATGCTTTTTATGACAGTGTATTATGGAGATACGATGACAGGCTTATTTTCTCAAGAATATGAAAATGCTCCTTGGTCCGCTGATAAATTAAAAGATTTTCTTGCTAGAGCTTGGTTACCAATTTTTGTTCTTGGATGGAACGCTACTGCTTTTGCACTTCAAACCGTTAGAGCATTAATGTTAGATGAAAATGATAAACTTTATGTTATGGCAGCAAGAGCTAGAGGGATATCTGGTATGAGTCTATTATGGCGTTATCCAGCAAAGCACTCACTTGGACCAGTTATTAATTCGATTGGTTTTGATTTAAATAGAATTTTTAGTGCACTTCCAGTAGTTGCATTGATTTTAATTTTAACTGAAGCTGGTGCATTATTGATTGAGGCTCTAGCTAGATCTAATGATCAACAATTAGCAGGCGCCATTATATTTTTGTTAACTGCAACAATTGTTTTTGTAAATTTTGTCACCGATATATTATTAGCAATAATGGATCCAAGAATTAGAAAAGGAGTCATGGGTGGAAGTTAGTATAAAAAAGAAAGAAGCGTACTATACTGCTACTCAAATGCAATTAGTAAGAACGCGTTTCTTTGGAAACCGTTCAGCGATGATCGCAGGATCTATTTTGTTATTTATGATAGTTTGTAGTCTTTTTTCTGGGTTTTTATCTCCGTATGATCCTACAATTGCAGGTCGTGATAAAAATTATGAAAACGGTGCTCCACAAATTCCGATGTTTTGGGATGAAAACGGTTTTTCTCCTAGACCTTTTTTACATACTCTAACAAAGTATAGAGGAGCTGATACAAATTTCAGATGGGTTTATAAAACAGATACTGAGAAAAGACGCTATGTTTATTTTTTTGTTAAAGGTTGGGAATATAAATATTTTAATTATAGTATTAATCTTCCAGGTAAGGCATTAGATTTTACAATTCCTGGACTAACATTTGATACGCATTTATTTGGTGTGGAGGAAGGTGGAATTCATCTATTTGGAACTGATAAAGCAGGAAAAGATTTATTTAGTAGAACCTTAAGCGCAATATATATATCATTAGCTGTTGGAACACTGGGAGTGTTTATCTCTTTCGTTTTGTCCTTAATTATTGGAGGTATCTCTGGATATTATGGTGGCTGGATTGATAGTTTGTTACAAATGTTTACAGATGCTATTCGAACAGTTCCACCCATACCTTTATTTATGTGTCTTGCCGCTTTTGCACCTCTTGAATGGAGTTCAGAACTCAGGTTTTTCTTTATATCCTGTTTATTAGGTTTGATATCTTGGCCAACTTTGGCAAGACGTGTTCGAACTCATTTATTAAGTGAAAGAAGTCAAGAATATATTCTTGCAGCTAAAATGTGTGGAGCTTCATCAAGTCATATAATTATCAGACATCTTTTACCAAGTTTTACAAGCTACATAATTGTTGATCTGGTTATCAGCTTTCCTTACATGTTGTTATCTGAAACTGCTCTAAGTTTTATAGGTTTAGGTTTAAGAGAACCTGTAAATTCATTAGGTGTACTTTTACAAAATGCAACAAAGGCAGATGTTTTACTAAACTATCAATGGTATTTTATACCTGTCTTTTTCTTAGTTGTTTTAATTTTAACATTTGTATATGTCGGAGATGGTCTTCGAGACGCTGCAGATCCGCACAAAACAAAAAATTAATATTCTATGACTCATCTTTTAGAAATAAATAATCTTGATGTAAAGTTTGATACTGATGAAGGTCGTATAACAGCAATTGATAATGTATCTTTAACATTGGATCAAGGAAAGGTTTTAGGTATTGTTGGTGAGTCAGGATCTGGTAAATCCGTTACAGCAAAATCTATCATGCAACTCAATCCAGGAAATACAATATATAATGATAATGCAGAAATAATAATTGATGAGGAAAATGTTTTAAAATTTACCTCAAAAAATGATTTAAAAAAAATTAGAGGTGGAAAAGTTTCAATGATTTTTCAAGAACCAATGGCTAGTTTTGCCCCAGCAATTAAAATTGGTTACCAAATGGTTGAGCAACTTATGATTCATAAACCAATGGATAAAAAGGAAGCAAAAAATATATCAATAGATATGTTAAATAGGGTAGGGATAGCAGATGCTGAAAAGCGATTTAATCAATATGCTTTTGAGCTCTCTGGAGGAATGAGGCAACGGGCAATGATTGCTATGGCTTTATCAACAATGCCTAAACTATTGTTAGCTGATGAGCCTACAACAGCGTTAGATGTAACTATTCAAGCACAGGTAATAAATTTAATGAAAGATATTATTAAAGAATACAATATGGGCGTCATATTCATTACACATGATCTAGGGGTTATTGCTCAAGTAGCAGATGATGTTGCAGTTATGTATCTTGGCAGTGTTGTAGAGCAAGGACCGGTAAATGAAATTTTAAAAAATCCAATGCATCCCTATACAAAAGGATTAATAAATGCTCTTCCTGATATAAATAATTTAGATGCACCACTTACACCCATACCAGGAAATATACCAAGTCCATTAGATAGACCTAGCGGATGTGTTTTTAGAACAAGATGTCCTCATGCTTCACCAGATGGCAAGGAAGGAAATATTGAGATGGGTTTAGTAGAGATTAAACCAGGTCACTGGTTAGATAAATGTGGTGTTGATTGTGGGAAAACATGAGTGAAAATATTGTATCAGTAAACAATCTTTCGGTATCTTTTGATTACCAAGAGAATTTTCTTTCAAAGAAGCAAAAAATAAAAGCTGTTAATAATATTAACATTAAGATTAAAAAAGGATCTTTCTTTGGTCTTGTTGGAGAATCTGGATCTGGAAAAACTACACTTGGAAGAGCAATATTGGGTGCAAATAAAATAAGTACTGGAAATGTAATTTTTCATGATGATGACAGAGATTTTGATTTAACAACCATTAATTCAAAGGAAATGAAAGAATATAGAAAAAAAGCACAACTTATCTTTCAAGACCCATACGCTGCACTTAGTCCTCGAATGACTGTTAGAGATATAATTGCAGAACCTTTAGAAGTTATGAAGATAACAAATTCTAGAGAAGAAACTGATGAGAGAGTTCGAGATATTGCAGCTAAATGTAGATTAAATCTTGAACACTTAAGAAGATTTCCACATGCTTTTTCTGGGGGTCAGCGTCAACGTATTTCCATTGCAAGAGCACTAGTTAGTAATCCAAAATTTATTGTAGCTGATGAAAGTGTTGCTGCATTAGATGTTTCAATTCAAGCGGATATATTAAATCTTTTAAAGCAACTTCAAAATGAGTTAAATTTAACATATTTATTTATAAGCCATGATTTAAGTGTTGTAGCTCACGTTTGTGATATTGTTGCTGTAATGTATCTTGGTCACATTGTTGAGATGGCTCCTTCAAGAGAGTTGTTTAGAAATCCAAGACATCCTTATACAAAAGCATTACTATCTTCTATTCCGTCTATTGATCCTGAAAATAAATCAAAAGCTATTGAGCTTGAAGGAGAGATACCTAGTGCAATGAACCCACCTTCTGGATGTGTTTTTAGAACAAGATGTCCTCATGCTTCACCAGATGGCAAGGAAGGAAATATTGAGATGGGATTAGAAGAAGTTGAGCCAGATCATTGGGTAGATCGATGTGGCGTTAGTTGTGGGTGAAAAGTAATCTATTTATAGCGGTTGCGCTTTCCTTATCCGGATTATTTTTATTAGACTGTATGGGTATTGCGATAAAATACCTTAGAGATGATTATCCTGCTGCACAATTATCAGTTTTTAGAAATCTGTTTGGAATGATACCATGTTTTATTGCATTGTATTTTTCGCAAGACTGGCATGATAGTGGAAAAAAATTAGTCATAAAAAGATGGCGTTTCGGTTTAGCAAGGGGCCTAATTATGTCTTTTGCCCAATTATGTTTATATACCTCGTATCTTTATTTACCTTATGCTTTAGTTGCAACAATGGAGTACACAGGACCAATGATGGTTACATTATTAGCAATACCACTACTTGGTGAAAAATTTGGATGGTATAAAACATTAGCCGT
>CACFVT010000032.1 GCA_902569865.1 uncultured Alphaproteobacteria bacterium
TTCACTGAATCTATCCCTATCTTCTGCTAAGTCTATCGCCTCAGTAGTTGTGCCAAGAATATTGACTCCCTCATTTTCAAGTTCGTTAGCAATCTTAAGAGGAGTCTGCCCTCCAAATTGTACAAATATTCCAAGTACTTCTCCATTTTCTTCCTCTTTTTTATAAATTTCTAAAACACTCTCTGTTGTTAAGGGCTCAAAGTATAATCTGTCAGCTGTATCGTAGTCAGTTGATACAGTTTCAGGATTACAGTTTATCATTATTGTCTCAATTCCTTTTTCTTTAAGTGCATAAACAGCGTGAACACAACAATAATCAAATTCAATACCTTGGCCAATTCTATTAGGACCTCCACCTAGTATTATTACTTTTTTATTTTTAGAAGGGTTTGACTCACAGAATGGTGTGTTATGAAAATTCCAATCATAACTTGAGTAAAGATAAGGTGTTTTGGAACTAAATTCACCTGCACAAGTATCTACTAGTCTAAATACAGGTTTAATATTATTTTTATGTCTTAAATTTCTGATTTCTTTTTCAGATTTATTTTTTATTTTTGCAATTTTTTTATCTGTAAATCCATTACATTTAGCTAAAAGAATAATTTCTTTTGATAATTCACTTTCTTCAATCAAATTCTCAATTTCAATTATCTTTTTAAGCTGATAAATAAACCATTTATCATATTTAGTTATATTATTAATTTCATTAGGTTTTATTCCTAAGCGAAGAGCGTGGCCAATTGTTAATAATCTTTGTGAAGATTGAATTTTTAATTCATCAAAGATTGTTTGTTTATTTATCTTTTTGTTTTGTGGTATATCTAAACCATCTAAACCATACTCAAGTGAACTAAATCCTTTTTGAAGACTTTCAGTAAACGATCTTCCTATGCTCATTGTCTCCCCAACTGATTTCATAGATGTTGTTAAATTAGAGTCAGTTCCAGCGAATTTTTCAAACGTGAATCTTGGAATCTTAGTTACAACATAATCTATTGTTGGTTCAAAACTTGCGGGTGTCGTTTTTGTAATATCATTTTTAAGTTCATCAAGTGAATAACCAACAGCCAATTTAGCAGCAATTTTTGCTATAGGAAAACCTGTTGCTTTTGAAGCTAAAGCAGAGGATCTACTTACTCTAGGATTCATTTCAATAACATTTATCTCTCCATCCTCGGGGTTAATAGCAAATTGAACATTGGATCCACCTGTATCAACACCAATTTTTTGTAATACTTTAATGCTAGCATTTCTTAAAATTTGATATTCTTTATCTGTTAAAGTTAAAGAAGGTGCTACAGTTATGCTATCTCCTGTATGAACACCCATTGGGTCAATATTTTCAATTGAACATACAATTATACAGTTATCCTTGTTATCTCTTACAACTTCCATCTCAAATTCTTTCCATCCAGATACCGATTTTTCTATTAAGATCTGATTTGTTGGACTAGCATTTAATCCTCTTTGGCAAAGCTCTTCAAATTCTTTATCAGTATAAGCAACTCCACCACCTGTACCTCCAAGTGTGAAGCTTGGCCTTATAACTAATGGTAATTTTAATCTTGTTTTTACCTCTATAGCTTTTAACAATTTTTCTACTATAAAACTTTCAGGGCATTTTAAACCAATTTCTCTCATCGCATCTTTGAATTTTTGCCTATCTTCTGCAAGTTCAATAGCTTCTGGATTAGCGCCAATCATTTTTACATTATGTTTTTCAAGAATTCCTAATTTAGCAAGTTCCATTGATACATTTAAAGCAGTTTGACCTCCCATTGTTGGTAATAGAGCATCAGGCTTTTCAAGTTTAATTATTTGCTCAACAAAATCTTTAGTAATTGGCTCAATGTAGGTTTTGTCAGCCAAATCTGGATCAGTCATAATAGTAGCTGGGTTAGAGTTAATTAAAATCACTTTATAACCTTCTTCCTTAAGTGATTTACAAGCTTGAGCTCCTGAATAATCAAATTCGCAAGCTTGACCTATAACAATTGGACCAGCACCAATTATTAATATTTTTTTTATATCTAATCTTTTAGGCATGTTTTTTAACTAGATTATAAAATTCTTCAAAGAGGTATGCACTATCATGAGGTCCAGGACTGGCCTCTGGATGATATTGAACACTAAAAACAGGATGTATTTTATGTCTTATACCCTCATTAGAGCCATCAAATAATGAGATATGTGTTTCCTCAACTTCATTAGGTAAGCTAGATCTTTCAACTTCAAAACCATGATTTTGTGAAGTTATTTCAACATTATTGTTAATTAAATTTTTAACAGGTTGATTTGCACCCCTATGACCTTGATACATTTTTTTTGTTTTTCCTCCTAGCGCTAGACTTATTAGTTGATGACCTAAACAAATTCCGAATATAGGAATTTTAAGATCGATTAACTCTTTTAAAGTCGGAAGTATTATCTTTATTGTTGCGTCTGGGTCTCCAGGACCATTTGATAAAAAAATTCCTTTGGGTTTTTTATTTAAAATCTCTTTAGTAGTACTAATTGCTGGTAAGATTGTCGGATTAAAATTTAAATTTTTTAAATTTCTAAGAATATTCTGCTTTATGCCAAAATCTATGCAAACTATTGGAAAATTATCATACTTTTCATCTTTAACATTTTGTTTCCATAAACCATAATTCCATTGGTATTCATTTGTTGCAGATACTAATGTTGCAAGATCTAAATTTTCTAACCCACTCCATTGTTTGAGTTTTTGTTGCAAATTACTGAAACTTTCTTTTTTTTCACCGAAATGAATTAACGCTACTTTTTTAGCACCATCTACAGCTAACTTTCTTGTCAAATATCTTGAGTCAACTCCAATAATGCCTGGAATATTATTTTTTTTTAGAAAGGAATTTAGACTATCCTGTGCTCTCCAGTTTGAATATTCTTCAATAGATTGATTAATAACACACCCTTCTGCATAAATTTTATTAGACTCTAAATCTTCATCATTAATACCAACGATACCAATATGAGGAAAAGTAAATGTAATAATTTGTTTGGCATATGACGGGTCAGTCAAAGTTTCTTGATAGCCTGTTTGTGATGTATTAAAGCACAATTCAGCTATAACAGATTTAAGTGCACCTAGGCCATGACCCCACAAAATTTCACCATCATCGAAAATTAAAGCAGCTGAAGGAGGGCGTAGGTGTTGATTTTTAATAATATCCCGCTGCATTATTTGATAAGAAATGATGGTTTACTAGGCATTTTGAAAAGTTTAGTCAAGGATTAGTTGAATTTGTCCATAACAGTTATAATAGTGATAAAAATTAATTTAATCGATTCTGACAGGTAGATAATTATGAGTTTAAGAAACAACATTGACGAAGATTATAAAAAAGCAGTAAAAAACAAAGAACAAGATAAAATTAATGCTTTGAGATTAATGAGAAGTGCTATCAAAGATAAAGATATTTCATCGAGATCAAGTGAAAACAAAGAAGTTATAAGCGATACAGAAATACTAACTTTATTAATCAGTTTAATAAAACAAAGAAAAGATTCAATAGAACAATTTCAAAAAGCTAATAGGGATGATTTGATTAAAAATGAACAAAGTGAAATTGATGTTATAAATCAATATCTACCAAATCAAAAAACTGAAGAGGAAACTGAAATAATTATAGATAACTTAATCAAAGCTAATAATTTAGGAAATTTAAAGGACATGGGTAAACTTATGGGTTTTGTAAAAAAAGATTATCCTGGAGAAGTTGATATGGGATTAGTAAGCAGAATTGCTAAATCTAAACTTGGAAATTAATGGCATTCAATAAGATTGATTTAGATAATATAAAATCTAAGATACTTATCTCAGAAGAGTTAGAAAAAAAAACAAAAGTAATCAAAAAAGGAAAAGATTTATGGTGCTGTTGTCCATTTCATAGTGAAAAAACACCATCATGTAAAATAAATGACGATCAAGGTTCTTTTTATTGCTTTGGATGTGGTGCCAAAGGAGACATTTTTACAATTTATCAAGATTTATTTAATTACACTTTTTTAGATGCGGTAAAAGAATTAGCTAATAAAGCTGGCATTAAGATTAATTTCGATAGCAGTTTAAAATATAAACCAGATGATAATTACTTCAATATTTTAGAAATCTCTACTAAATGGTTTCAGGAAAATTTACATATAGAAAATAATTTATGCTTAAAATATCTTAGTAATAGAAAATTGTCTGATGAAACAATAAAAACTTTTAGGCTTGGATATTCTTACAATAAGAATACTTTGCTTTATGAATATTTAAAAAGTCTTTCTTATGAAGATGAAGATATCTTAAAAAGCAATCTAGTTAAATTAGATAAAAATAATAATTTTAAAGATTTTTTTTATAAGAGATTAATTTTTCCTATCACAAATCTTAATGGAAAGGTTGTAGGTTTTGGTGGTCGTGTTTTAGATGATTCAAATCCTAAATATATCAATTCTCCAGAAAGTAATTATTTTAAAAAAAGAGAAATGTTATATAATTTAAATTTAGCTAAGAACTCTGCAAGGCAGAAAAAAAATTTATTAATTTGCGAAGGATATATGGATGTTATATCTTTATATCAAAATAATATCAAAAGTGTAGTAGCTCCTCTTGGAACATCTTTCACAAATGAACAATTAAATCTGTCTTGGAGATATACAGACAAACCAACTATAATGTTTGATGGTGATGATGCTGGAAAAAGAGCATCATATAAAGCGGCAATAATGTCTTTACCTATGTTAATTCCAAACAAATCACTTCAATTTGTTAATTTACCTAAAAATAATGACCCTGATAGTTTTTTAAAAAATAATCAATTAATTGAACTTGTAAATCTTTTAAAAAAACCCCTAAAATTATTAAACTATATTTTTGATGTATCAAGTAGTGGAGTCTCACTTGATGATGCTGATCAAAAAATTTCCTATGATAAATATCTTGATGATTTAATTGCAAATATAAAAGATAAAAAAATACAATATTTTTATAAAAATGAATTTAAATCATTATTTTTTAAAAAATTACGAGCCATAAATAATAATAATAATGAAATTAAAACAGCTCCAAAAAAAATAAGTTCTTTGCAAAAGAAACAAGTATATTCTTTTATTGCTAGTGCAATTAATCACTCAAAAGTAAGAACTCAAATAATTGAGTGTATTTTGCAAAATATTGAACTTAATGAAATCGAAAAAAATCTTCTTATAATTTTAAAAAAAGAGGAATCTAATAGTAAAAATACATCTGATATTCTTAATTTATTTGATAGAGAAATTAGGCAATTTTTAGAATCTAAGATATTGCACCATAGTATTTATAAACTTTTCCCTTATTCTAGCCAAAAATATGAACCAGATGCAACATTAAAAGAAATTCAAGAATCTTCAAAAAACTTGAATACAAGGCTTTCAAATTTGAAAAAAATAAATAAAAGCCTAATTACCTTTGAAAAAAATAATACTTCATTGAATTGGGATGACCTTCAGAAGATATCTATTGAATTAGAGGAAAATTTTAAAGATAATTAAAATGGCAAAAAAAAAGATAGTTAAAAAAAAGAAAAGCCCTCTAAAAAAAACTTCACAAAAAAAGAAAGTTTTGAAAAAAAATGTTGCAAAAAAAACATCAAAACAAAAAAAGAAAAAATTAATAAAAAAAACAATAAAAATAAAAAAAAAATCTAAGATAAAAAAGGTAACACAAAAAAAACGCACTAGCAAAAAAAAGAAAACAACTAAAAATATCAAAGCCAAAGCTAGTAAAATAAAAAAAAATACAACAAAAGTTCAAAAAAAACAAAAGAAAGTTGTTTCATTTGATGATCATATTGAGGCAGTAATAACAAAATTATTAGAAAAGCATAAAATTGATGGAATATATACTCAAAAAATAGTTCAAAAAGCAGTTCCAAAGAAATTTAGAACTCCAGAAAATGTATCTAAAGTTGAAGAGTTTTTAAAAAAAAATAATATAAATATTATTTCTGAAGAAGAGGCTACTGCCTTAATTAAATCTGCTAAAAAGGAAAAAACTAAAAATGATGAAGAGTCTGGAGAAGATGAAAAGAAACAAACTGGCAAAACTGATGATCCTGTAAGATTATATCTTAGAGATATGGGCGCTGTAGAACTTCTTAGCAGAGAAGGTGAAATAGCAATAGCAAAGAGAATTGAAGCTGGTAGAGAAAAAATGATAGGAGCAATTTGTGAGAGCCCAATGACAATACGCTCAATTATAAATTGGAAAGAATCCATAAAAGATGGAACAATGCTTTTAAGAGATATAGTTGATCTAGAAGCAACTTATGACATGTCAGATATTAATGACAGCAAGTTAGACGATACTCTTAAATTAATCGAAGAAGCTGACTCAGATGATAAAAAAGATAATGATGAAAGTAAAGCTTCTAAAGATGAACAAAGTGAAGGGGAAGCAGATAATCAAAATGATGAAGATGAATTAAATGTTTCCTTAGCAGCAATGGAAGAGAAACTGAAACCAAAAGTTTTAAATGATTTTGATTTTATTACTAAGCTTTTTAAAAAACTTCAAAAATATAGCACTGAACTAATAAATTCTGAAAAAAGAAGTGAAGCAAATTACATATTAACTGAAAAAAAATATAAAAAAATTCAGAAAGAAATGGTTGTTGCAATGAAAGCTGTCCATTTTAATTCTTCAACAATTGAAGCTTTAATGGAGTCTTTGTATGAACTAAATAAAAAGTTATTAGTTCGAGAAGGTCGCATGTTAAGACTTGCTGTAAATGAAGGAGTGAAAAGACAAAACTTTATTGAAGAATACTTAAATTACAATTTTGAAAAAAACTGGATACAAAATTTACTCAGTCTTAAGGATAAGAATTGGGAAAAATTTATTAATAAAAACCATTTGGAAATTAATAAACTTATTGATGAAATAAAAGAAATTCAGGATGCTGCTGAATTGCCTCTAACTGAATTTCGAAGAATTGTGGCTACTGTACAACAAGGTGAAAGATCTGCTAGTAGAGCAAAAAAGGAGATGATTGAATCAAACTTACGTTTAGTTATTTCTATTGCAAAAAAATATACAAATAGAGGGCTTCAATTTTTAGATTTAATTCAAGAAGGAAATATTGGATTAATGAAAGCAGTTGATAAATTTGAATATAGAAGAGGATATAAATTCTCTACTTATGCAACTTGGTGGATTAGACAAGCAATTACAAGATCAATTGCTGATCAAGCTAGAACAATTAGAATACCTGTTCATATGATTGAGACTATTAATAAAATTGTAAGAACAACTAGGCAGATAATGGCAGAAATTGGAAGAGAACCTACACCAAATGAACTTGCTGAAAGATTGCATATGCCTCTTGATAAAGTGAAAAAAGTTTTAAAGATAGCAAAAGAACCGATTAGCCTCGAAACTCCAGTTGGTGATGAAGAAGATAGTTCATTAGGTGATTTTATTGAAGACAAAAATGCTCTTATTCCAATAGAGGCTGCAGTTAAAAGCTCTTTAAGAGATACCACTACTAGAATTTTATCGTCCTTAACACCTAGAGAGGAGAGAGTTTTGAGAATGCGTTTTGGTATTGGTATGAATAGTGATCATACACTTGAAGAAGTTGGTCAACAATTTAGTGTTACAAGAGAAAGAATACGTCAAATAGAAGCTAAAGCACTTCGCAAACTAAAACATCCAACAAGAGCAAGAAAACTTAAAACATTCTTAGACGAATAAATGGAATTAACCCTGCTCGGTACAGGATGTCCAAGTGTGGATCACAAAAGATTTGGACCATCTAACTTAATAACTTCAAAAAAAACAAAAGTTTTAGTTGATTGTGGTTCAGGTATAACACAAAGACTTCATCAACTAAAAGTATCATCAGCTGATATTGATGCTTTATTTTTTACACATCTTCACTCAGATCATGCAGTTGATCTTTATCAATTAATAATTTCATCATGGCATTCTTACAGAACAAAACCCTGGAAAATATATGGCCCCAAAGGCACAAAAAAATTTGTAACTAAAATTATGGCTGCTTGGGCTGATGAGAGAAAATTAAGAATATCTTATGAGGCTAGAGCTACAGCAAAAGCATTTGAAATGGATGTAATTGAATTTAAAACTTCTGGTAATGTAAAAATCAAAGATATAAATGTAAAATATTTTGAGGTAGATCATAAGCCAGTAAAATATGCATATGGTTTTTGTTTTACTAATAAAAATAAAAAATTAACAATCAGTGGGGATACAAAACCTTGTGAAAATTTGATGAAATATGCACAAAAATCAGATGTGCTTTTACATGAGGTTTTTATTGAAGGAGAAATTATTAAAACTAATAAGATGCGAACAAAAAAAACTTTACATAATGTAAAAAGTTATCATACAACTTCATCTGAAGTAGGTAAAGTAGCTTTTATAACTCAAAGTCAAAGATTAGTTTTAACTCACTTTGTTCCAACACAATTTAACAAAGGCAGATTAAAAAATATCGTAAAAAAAGATTTTGGTAAAAATCCTATTATTGCTGAAGATTTAATGAAAATTAAGATTTAGATTAAATAATTCTTAACTATATTTAGGTAAGTAATTTCCATGTGCTTCAATCATTTTATCAATCATGGAATATATTTCATCAATAGAAAGGTTTGCAGCAGTTAAAGGATCCAACATTGCAGCGTGATAAATATATTCTTTTTTTTCTTTTAAAGCTGCTTCTGCAGTAAGAATTTGAACATTAATATTAGTTCTCATTAGCGCTGCTAAGTGCTCAGGTAATTTACCAAATTTTTGAGGATTATATCCGGTTGAGTTAATTAAACAT
>CACFVT010000033.1 GCA_902569865.1 uncultured Alphaproteobacteria bacterium
CATTTTTACAATTCCTACTGGACCTGCTAATTGTTCCTTTAAAGTATTGTCTTGATAAGATTGGCTTAAAAAATTTATAGATGCAGAATAATAGGTTGGAATGAATGATAAAGATTGCTTAATTGATTCATATAAATTAAATTTATCAACAACAGGCTCACTATTACTTGATATTCCTATGACAAATCTATTTATTTCTTCATTAAAATTTAATTCAAAATTCTTTTCTATGAGCTCATTATTTCTTTGAATTAATATTGAGATATATTTATCACTACCTAAAGCTTTAGGAATATCGCTAAACTCATATATTTGACTATCATTAACAGAAATAATAATATCATTAACTCGTAAATCATTTTCTTCAGCAGAAGAATTTTCTAAAACTTTACCTATTATTGGAGGAAATGAAGCAATTCCGAGAAAAAAGAATATGCTAAATAAAGCTATCCATGCAGAGAATATATTAAAAAAACTCCCAGCAAGAAGGATTAGTATTTTTTGATAAAGTTTTAGTATTTGAAAAGAGCCAGGTTCTTGATTTTGTTTTTTTTGAAAAACGGAATCAAGGCCTTTGATTTTTACCCATTCCTCTTCTTGATGGAGGTCATATTGTTTATTTTATAATAAGTAAGATTTTTGCAAATTCCCTTCCTGAACTTGTAACTAGAATTTATATTACAACTGGATTAACAATTATATCTTTTTTATTTATTTTTGTTACATTTAACGATATTTTTTATAAATAATTTTTAATGAAATGAGTGTTATGTCAAATTTTAATAAAGTTAAAACTTTTATGAATACCTATGGTCAGGAAGTAAAAAATACTCCCGAATTTCCTGATTCTAAAATTGTTCAATTAAGGATAGATTTAATTCAGGAGGAATTAAATGAATTAAAAGAAGCTATTAATAATAAAGATATTATTGAAGTAGCTGATGCTTTAACTGATATACTTTATGTTACATATGGAGCTGGGCATTCTTTTGGCGTTGATCTAGATAGTTGCTTTAATGAAGTTCAGAATTCAAATATGAGTAAATTAGGAGATGATGGAAAACCAATTTACAATGAGTCTGGTAAGGTAATGAAAGGACCAAATTATTTTAAACCAAACATTAAAAAAATTATTAGATTAGAGTAAATTTAAGGAATTCTCTAATGCATTTTTTAAATCTTCTGGATCTTCAATACCAATTGACAATCTTACCAGAGAATCACTAATTCCAAGCTCATCTCTTATATTTTTATTAATGGAAGCATGAGTCATTATTGCTGGATGTTCTATTAAACTTTCAACACCTCCTAAACTTTCGGCTAAAGTAAAAATTTCTATATTTTCTAAAAATTTGAGTGTACCCTTTAAGTCTGTATCTAATTCAATAGATATAATACCTCCGTAACCATTCATCTGTGATGTTGCTAATTCATGATTAGGGTCTGATTTTAAACCAGGGTATCTAACTTTTTTTATCTTTGGGTGATTTTGCAGAAATTCACTAATTAGCATAGCATTTGAATTGTGTCTCTCCATCCTAACACCTAGTGTTTTTATACTACGAATTAATAAATAACAGTCAAAAGGAGAGGGGATTGAGCCAACAGCATTTTGTAAATATTTAATTTTTTCAGTTAGTTGTAAATCATCTTTAATAACTATCGCCCCACCAATTAAGTCTGAATGACCGCCAAGATATTTTGTTGACGAATGCAATACAACATCAGCTCCCATAGTTAATGGTTTTTGATTATAAGGTGAGGCAAAAGTATTATCACAAACAATTTTTATATTTTCACTAGAAATTTCAGATTTTATTTTTTTTATATCAACGATTTTTAATAGGGGATTTGAAGGCGTCTCAATCCAAATCATTTTTGTATTGTTTTTTATTAAACCAGGCCAATTATTTTCTTTATTAAAGTCAGTATAAGTGATTTCAATATTTTGATTTACACTTTTAACTTTATCAAAAATTCTTCTTGTTCCTCCGTAAACATCATCAGAACAAATAATATGAAAATCCTTATCTAAGGAATCTGTTAAACAATTAATAGCAGCCATACCCGATGAAAAAGCGAATGCGTGATTACCTTCTTCTATTTCAGCTAATAATTTTTCTAAAATTTCTCTAGTAGGATTGTTAGTCCTTGCATATTCATACTTAAAATCACCCGGACTTTTTTGCTTAAAAGTTGAAGATAAATGAATTGGCGGCATTACTGCCCCAGTTTCTTTATCCTCTTTATGTCCACTATGGATAACAGTGGTATTAAATAATCTTTTCTTTTGCCCCATATTTATAACCAATCTGGAATAGGTAAATTATTATCATTTAAAAAATTCTTATTAAACATTTTTTCATAATATTTATTTGCATCATCGCATAGAATAGTAACTATGGTGTTACCTGGACCTAATTCTTTCGCCATTTTGATCGCACCCATCACATTTACTCCAGAACTAGTTCCAAGGAACAAACCATCAGTTTTTATTAATTTATACAGTATTTCTAAGCATTCTTTGTCATCAACATAATATGACATATCTACTGAACAGTTTTCTAAATTTTTGGTAATTCTAGCTTGTCCTATACCTTCAGTAAAAGATGGTTCTCCTTTTTTTTCTAACTTACCTTTAGTAAAATAATTGTACATGGATGAACCTTGTGAGTCTGTGCAAGCTATTTTAATATTTTTATTTTTTGATTTTAGACCAATTCCGACTCCTGTTAACGTTCCTCCAGTTCCAATAGAACAAGTAAATCCATCAATTTTACCATTAGTTTGATTAAAAATTTCAGATGAGGTTGTTTTTTCATGAAATTTATAATTAGATATATTTTCAAATTGTCCTGCCCAAAATGTTTTTATACCTCTTTCTTTTTCTATTTGTTTTGCTAATTTTTCAGAGAATCTCTGATAATTTCCTGGATCAGAAAAAGGTTTAGGGTCTACTAAATGAAGTTCTGCTCCCATATTTGTTAAGATATCTCTTTTTGATGGAGCTGTTATATTTGGCATAACTATAACAGTTTTGTAACCTTTGGCGTTGTTGACAAGGGTTAAGCCTATGCCAGTATTGCCAAAAGTTCCCTCAACGCATATTCCATTTGGTTCAATTAAATTATTTTTTTCAGCATCTAATATTATACCAAGTGCAGTTCTGTCTTTAATAGATCCGCCAGGATTAAGAAATTCAGCTTTTCCGTATATTTCACAGTTCGTTATTTCAGATGGATATTTAAGTTTAATTAATGGAGTGTTACCTATTAAATCAATAATATTATTTGTTAGCATCAATATCTCTTACACCATATGGTCTAAAACTCGTATCTGTATTTGTGCTTATATTTTTAGCTGGATTACCAACCATAGTTGCATATTCTGGAACATCTTTAAGTATTACTGTATTAGCTCCAATTCTTGCACCTTTACCAATTTTTATTGGACCTAAGATATGTGCTCCAGAACCTATAATTACATTATCTGAAATTGTTGGATGTCTTTTAACATTTATTTGTTCGTATGATTTTTCTGCAGGAGAAATTCCTCCTAGAGTTACTCCATGGTAAATAGTTACATTATTTCCTATCTCAGATGTTTCGCCACATACAACACCTAAACCATGATCAATAAAAAAATTTTTTCCAATTTTAACAGCTGGATGAATTTCTATACCTGTTAAAAATCGACTAAATTGAGATACCATTCTTCCAATAATTTTTAAGTTCATATTCCAAAGTTTATTAGCAATTAAATGAAAGAAAACAGCTTTCACTCCTGGGTAATTCAAAATAACATTTAATTTACTTCCTGCTGCAGGATCTCTTTTAATTATTGAGTCCAAAAAACTATTCATATTTTTTTATCGAGCGTCCCCAGCATATTACTGCAAAATATATAGATGTTAATACCCACAGTATAAAGATGATAGTACTGTCGATCATAAAAATTTTGGAGGAGGGTGTTGTAACTAATTTTAAAGTTGTTGCCGACCATATAATAGTAAAAAAGATTGTTAAATTTCTTAATTCTTTAACTCGTAAGGGATGAACAAATTTAATTGGAACAAATGTTAAAAATAAACAAATAATTATTACTGCAGCATTTATGTATTCATGTGTCCCTAATATAAAAAAATATAATACTACAATATTCCATACAGCTGGAAATCCTCTAAAGTAATAATCTTCAGTTTTCATTTGAAGATTTGCAAAAGTAAAAAGAGATACTAAAAAAATAGCTGCGGGTAGAACAATTTCTAATATTCCTGGAACCATACCAAACCAGTAAATCATTAAACTTGGAATGATAACATAATTTAAATAGTCAATTACACTATCTAAAATTGTGCCATCAATATTTGGTGTTTGCTCTGTAACATTAACTTTTCTAGCCAAAGTTCCGTCCAAACCATCTATTAACAAAGCTAATCCCAACCATAAAAATGCACCTACGGCATCACTGTTTAAAATAGAGATAATTGCTAAAAATCCCAAAACTGCGCCAGAACCTGTAAATCCATGTACTGCCCAAGCTGCTATTTTGTTTTTATTTAATTTATCTAAATTTAGAAACATTAAAAATTTATATCATTATATATAAAAAAATGTTTGATAATTGTATTTATTTAAAGAATCAAATGATATTTTAAATTATGAATATTGTAACTGATATAGTTTTACCAATTGCCTTGGCATTTATAATGTTTTCACTAGGTCTTGGATTATCTATTTCTGATTTTACAAGAATATTTTTAAAACCAAAAGAATTCCTTGTAGGGTTTATATCCCAGTTAATCTTTTTGCCAATTGTAGCTTTAATACTTGTTTATATTTGGCCATTATCTCCAGAGATAGCGATAGGTGTTATGATACTTGCTGCTGCACCAGGTGGAGCAACATCAAATATTTTAACTTCTTTTGCTAAAGGTGACGTAGCCTTATCAATATCTTTAACAGCAGTAATAAGTATCTTAAGTGTAATTACAATTCCATTAATCTTAGGTATTTCATTATCTATTTTAGGCACTAATTTAACAAGTGAAGGCATTTCACTAATTGATATCGCTTTAAAAATGTTTTTAATAGTAACTATTCCTGTTTTAATTGGTATGTTATTAAAAAATATCTTTAGTTCTTTTGAAAATTTAGCAAAAAAAATATCAACATTTTTATTTTTCTTAGTTTTATTAGGTGCGGTTTTAGCAGAAAGAGAAAATGTAGTTGCATACTTTGCTGAAGCTGGATTAATTACACTAGTTTTAAATATAGCTATGATGCTTTTAGCTTATTATTTAAGTAAATCTTTTATTTCTGATGTATCTCAACAAAAAGCTATTACGCTTGAATGCGGTCTTCAAAATGGAACGCTAGCAATTGTAGTTGCTAATGTTTTTTTTGATGGAGGTGCTTATTTAATCCCTGCAGCAACCTACAGTTTAATTATGTATGCTACTTCACTTCCTTATATTTATTATTTAAGAAGAAATTAACACTGGAAAAGTTTTAGAGTCCAAAGGATCTCCATTTTTTAATTTTATATATGGAAAAGGTGGAGACATTTCACCTTTTCGTTTAATATAAGTAGCATCATCCCCAGTAAATCTAACAGAAAAAGCTCTGCGTCTATTTTTTGAATTATTTTCTGGAGCACCGTGCACTGTAGAAAAATTAAAAACAATAGCGTCTCCGGGACTCACTTTCCAACTTTTAATTTTATACTTTTTTCTATTTTTTTCTATGTTTGGTATGTGTTCAAATTCTCCATCTTTTTGTTCATAACTATGTCCAAAAAATTTAGTAGGTAAAAATTGCCTGTTCCATTTATTAGAACCAATAACAAATTCAGGAGCACATGGTTTATTAACTTCATCTAATGGTATCCAAAAACTACAGTTATCTTTTCCATTTACACAATAATATGATTGATCTTGATGCCATGGTGTTCTTTTTTTTGATCCAATTTCTTTAACTAGAACATGTTCATGAAATAAATTGACCTTTACAGATTGCATCAATTCTTTAGCGACTGCAGAAATATTTGATTGAAATATAAATTGTTTGTATTCTTTTATTCTATTCCAGTTACAATAATCATCATAAAACATTTCTTTCTGATTATTTTTTTCATACACACATTTGTATTTACTTGGATTGTCAAAATTTTTTTTTACACCATTTTTAAGAATGTTTATCCATTTTTTACTAATAATATCACGTAAAACTACCACACCATTTTTTTTGTAGTCTTTAATAATAGAGCTTTTAATCACAATTTGTAATGACTAATTTTTAATTTTATATCCTTTTGCAAAAGTATAACTTATTATTAATACACATGAAAATAAAAAAAATAAAATTGTTATCAAACTTGTTATTATACTTACATCAGAAATTTCATAGAAGCTCCATCTAAAACCACTAACAAGATACAAAACTGGATTAAGAAGAGAGATTTTTTGCCAAAACTCAGGTAACATATTAATACTGTAAAAACTTCCACCTAGGAATACTAATGGAGTAATAATTAATATAGGAATAAGTTGTAGTTTCTCAAAATTATCTGCCCATATACCTATAAGAAAACCAAATAATGCAAATGTGACAGATGTTAGAATTAAAAAGAACATCATGATAAAAGGATGTTCAATATGAAGATCAACAAAAAGACCTGCTGTGCATATTATAATAGTCCCAATAATCAATGATTTAGTTGCCGCTGCTCCAACAAAGCCTAAGATAATTTCTATGCTTGAGAGAGGTGCAGCTAATAACTCATAAACAGTGTTTGTAAATTTTGGAAAAAAAATTCCAAACGATGCATTTGATATAGATTGAGTAAGAATAGTTAACATTATCATACCCGGAACAATAAATGATCCATAACTTATTCCTTCAATTTCTGTAATTCTAGATCCAATTGCAGATCCAAAAACAACAAAATATAATGAAGTAGAAATAAATGGAGATATAAGACTCTGGAATAATGTTCTTCTCATTCTATCCATTTCATGTAGGTATATTGATTTAACCCCGATCCAATTCATTTTCAGACTCCTTTACTAAATTTAAAAAAATTGATTCAAGTGAACTTTGTTCTGTGCTAATATCTTTTAGTTGTATCCCTAAATTCTTAATCTCTGATAGCAAAGATGTTATACCTGTATTTTTACCCTTAGTATCATATATGTAAGTCAATGTATTTTTCTCTTGATTTAATTCTAAATTAAAATTTCTAAGATCTGTAGGTATTTCTTTTATCGAGTTAGTTAATTCAATTTTTAATATTTTTTGACCTAATTTTTTAATCAAATTCTTTTTTTCATCTACAAGAATTATTTTACCATTGTTTATAATTCCGACTCTATCGGCAATTTCCTCTGCTTCTTCAATATAATGTGTTGTTAATATAATGGTGACGCCATTCTTTTTTAACCGTTTAACAATTTCCCACATATCTTTTCTTAATTCTACATCCACAGAAGCTGTAGGTTCATCTAAAAAAAGTATTTTAGGTTCATGAGATAATGCTTTTGCAATTAAAACTCTTTTCTTCATTCCACCTGATAATTCACGTAATTTATTATCTTTTTTTTCCCATAATGAGAGTTCCTTTAATAATTTTTCAATATAAACATGATTAGATGATTTTCCATAGAGTCCTCTTGAATAATTAACATTATCCCAAACTGTTTCAAAAGCCTCTAAATTTAATTCTTGAGGAACGATACCAATTAATGATCTTGCCTGTCGGTATTGTTTTTTAATATCAAAATTATTAACTTTAATATCACCATTATCAAAATTTAAAATACTACAGATTATATTAATTAATGTTGATTTACCTGCACCATTTGGACCTAATAAAGCAAATATTTCACCTTCATTA
>CACFVT010000034.1 GCA_902569865.1 uncultured Alphaproteobacteria bacterium
AGACGATCATGCTGGTCATGAAGGTCATAACCATGGAGAGTTTGATGCTCACATATGGTTAGATCCAAGCAATGCCAAAGAAATGGTTCATGAAATTGCACATGAGTTAGGTCATTTAGATCCTTCAAATAAAGAGAAATATGAAGCAAATGCAGAAGCAACAATGAAAGCGTTAGATAAGTTGATAAGTGACGTTGGTAAAGATATCAATTCTGATGCAAAATTTGTTGTGTTCCATGATGCTTACCAATACTTTGAAGAAAGATTTGGCGTAAGAGCTGCTGGGGCACTGACATTAAACACTGATGTCTTACCGGGAGCTAAGCAAATTGCTGACATACAGGATGTAATTAAGGATAAGGGAATAAAATGTATTTTCTCAGAACCACAATTTAATCCTAAAATTATCTCAACAATTGCAGAGGACACCAACATCAAAACGGGTGTCTTTGATCCGTTAGGTGCAAATATTGATTCAGGTAAATCACTTTATTTTGAGTTGATATCTAATCTCGGTAACGAGCTTAAAGGCTGTTAGTTTAAAATATTTTAAAAAATTCCACCTTCTATTAAGGTGGAATTTACACAACTAATTAAAAAGGAAATTAAAAATGGAAAATACTTCTCAAGTTCCTGTTACCGTTTTAACAGGGTTTCTAGGAGCAGGAAAAACAACACTTTTAAATCGTATTTTAACTGAGCAACATGGTCGAAAATATGCCGTTATAGTTAATGAATTTGGAGAACAGGGAATTGATAATGATCTTGTTGTTGATGCAGACGAAGAAGTATTTGAAATGAATAATGGTTGTATTTGTTGCACTGTTCGAGGAGATTTAATCCGTATTCTGAGCGGCCTTATGAAGCGAGCAGATCAGTTGGATGCTATTATTGTAGAAACAACAGGTCTAGCAGACCCTGCTCCAGTAGCACAAACATTTTTCGTTGATGAAGATGTTGCTGATAGAACTAAATTAGATGCTATCGTAACAGTTGCTGATGCAGTACATCTTAGTTCTCAATTAGCTGATCATCATGAAGCAGAAGAACAAATTGCTTTTGCTGATGTAGTTTTATTAAACAAAGTTGAACTTGTGGATGAGGATGCTTTAGAAAAAGTTAAAAATCGTATACGAAAAATAAATCCGTTTGCAAAAATAATAAAAACTACTCGTTGCGATGCACCACTAGATGAAATTGTAGGTTTAAATGCATTTAGCTTAGATCGTGTATTACAAATTGAACCTGACTTTCTTGAGTCGGATCACGATCATGAACACGATGATGATGTGACAAGTGTTTCATTTATCTCTGATACACCTCTTGATATGGAGAAGTTTCAAGCGTGGTTTGGTGATCTTTTACGAACAAAAGGTCAAGATATCCTGCGATCAAAAGGAATACTTGACTTTAAAGGTGAAGAAGAACGATATGTCTTTCAAGGTGTCCACATGCTTATGGATGCATCACCAATGGGATCTTGGCCTAAAGGAAAAGATAGAAGTTCTCGCATAGTATTCATTGGACGTAATCTTGATAGTATGAATCTTGAGGAAGGTTTTAAAAACTGTAAAATCGGATGATTCCAGAACTAGATCAACTTAATGGATCTAATCAAACCGAATTAGAAAAAAATGGTGAACACTTTGAGTTCAAAGCTCCAGTTACGGAAGCAGTCTCCATTGGTGATACAATTATCGTTGGTTTTGGTGATGGGAAAATAAGATTTTTTAAACCTGATCATAAACCCCATGATATTCAAGCTCACTCAGGAGTAATCCTTTGCATGGTCAGGTCTGAAAATTATATTTTAACTGGTGGTGACGATGGACGTTTTTTACAAATATCTATTGATGGAGATATAGAAGAAATTGCTAACTTTGGATCAAGGTGGGTTGATTCTGTTGCAGCATACAAAGGAGATAGAGTTTGTTCCTCTGATAATGTTGTTTATATCTGGTCTGAAGAAAATGAAAAAAAATCATTTAAACATCAAAGTACAATAAGTGGTTTAAGTTTCAGTCCTAATGGAAAACATTTGGCAGTTTCTCGCTACGGAGGTGTCACAGTTTGGGAGCGCAAAAAAAATAAATGGACTTCCTCAAATTATGCTTGGAAAGGCTCTCATGGGAAAGTAACTTTCAGTCCTGATGGTAAATATTTAGTTACATCAATGCAAGAAAACCAACTACATGGTTGGCGTTTGAGTGATAAGGGTGATCTAGCGATGTCAGGATATCCCTCAAAAATTAAAAGTTTTAATTGGGTTGGTGACACACCATACTTAGTAACTTCTGGAGCAAGCGAAGCTGTTTGTTGGCCATTTGATGGAAAAGAAGGGCCAATGGGTCGTAAACCGGTTTGTGTTGCAAGTGGTGGTAAACAGTACGCTACATTTGTAGAATCTTTAAGTGAAGAGAATGCTGTCTTCGTCGGTTTTAGAGATGGTTTAGTTTTATTATCAGAGATAGATGAAAAAAAGAATTCTATTACCGTGCGATATCCAACTGGTTCAGAAGTATCAGCGATTGTAGTTTCCGAATCTCGTGAAGATATTCTTATAGGGGACATTAAAGGAAATGTATTATGGAGTTCTATAAAGCCAAAAAAAAATGTAGGGAAAAATGTTTAATCGTAAAAAATCAAATGTAGAAAAAATTAGAAATTTAAAATTATTAATTTCAGAAAAATATAAATTGCCTGACACAGCAATTATAAGTATTGCAGAACTGACTTGTCATGAGCCCAATTGCCCTCCATTAGAAACGGTTATTACAGTTAGATTTGAAAAGGGTTTAACAAAAAATTGGCGTGTCGCAAAACCAATTAATGAAATAGAGGAATCTAATATTAATGATCTAGAGAGTCATTCTCACTAAATTATTCTTAATCAGTCATATAAATATGAAACAAAAAGAAAAAAATATTATCTTATCAGTTTGTCTTACTTGTAATAATACAAGTGAGGAAAATTCTAAGATATGTGAAGGACAAAGACTTGCAAGCAATTTAAAAGATGCTTTTAAAGATGAACAAAATTTAATTTTACGAGGCGTTAACTGTATGAGTAATTGTAAACGTTCTTGTATTATATCTTTGACTGCTGAAAATTGTTTTACGTATGTATTTGGAGATGTAGATCCAAAAAATCATGAATATATAAATTCATTAAAAGAACTAATAATATCTTATAAGAACTCACAAGAAGGTTTTTTAAGACGAAGACACAGGCCTGAAATTTATCGTTCCAATATTGTTGGCAGATTCCCTCCTATTAATAGTGAGTCAGAGCTAATCACTAGTTTTGAAAAAGAGTTGAATAAAAAATAAATATTAAAATGGTAAATTAATAATTTTAGTTAATTTGAAAAGAGTATTGAGTTTATTTGCTTAACAACAATCTTCACCTTCACAAGTACAACAGCAGCTACAGCTACAGCCACACTTAGGTGGGTTAGGATTTTCATTTTTCATACCATTCTTAATACTAATGAAATCTCTATTTTCAAGGATATATTTGAATGAGATTATAAAAAAACAATAGATTTAGTGCTTTTTAACTAAATTGGGACACAAATAAAATTTATACAAATCACTCATCACAATATAAAAATAGATAATGCAGTCACTCTTCAGGTCATTTTTTACTGTTAGTTTTTATACGCTTCTAAGCAGGATTTTAGGCTTTGTTCGTGACATATTAATTGCACGTTTTCTTGGATCGACCGTAACAGCAGATGCGTTCTTTGTAGCTTTTCGTATTCCTAATTTCTTTCGGCGTGTTTTGGCAGAAGGTGCTTATAGCGCTGCACTAGTCCCTGTTTTCTCTGGTATTGTGATTGATTCTAAAGATGATCATGAAGCAGCTGATTTTGTGGAGAACACCATGTCATTGTTAATCGTTGTTACGGTAGGCTTAACTATCATTTTCTTTTTTGGGATGCCCTATATTATACAAATACTGGCACCAGGTTTTCCTGTAAATAGTGAAGCTTTTGATTTAGCTGTCTATTTTGGGAAAATAATTTTTCCATATTTAATTTTTATTTCCTTAGCTGCACACTTTACTTCAATCCTCAATGTGCATGAACGATTTGCTGCAGGTGCTTTTGCTCCTGCTATTTTAAATATCAGTTTTATTCTCTCTCTTTATATTATTACACCGTATGTAAGTTCTGCTGGCCATGCTCTGTCGATCGGTGTTTTAATAGGAGGCATTGGACAGTTTTTATTTTTGTACCGATCTACTTTATATTTTTATAAACCTAAATTAAAATTTCCAGAATTGAATCAGAGGTTGCGAAAGTTTTTTAGATTATTTATTCCAGGGGTTATTGGGTCTGGCGTCATTCAATTAAATATTATTATCGGAACAATCATTGCCTCTTTCCTTCCTATCGGAGCGATAAGTCATTTGTATTATGCAGATCGTTTGAATCAATTACCTTTGGCAATATTTGGGATTGCCCTTGGTATAGTTTTATTACCGGGTTTATCAAAAGCTATTAAGTCAGATAATAATGAGATGACAAAGAAATTACAAAATAGATCTTTAGAATTTGCATTATTAATATCTATCCCATCCGCTATTGGTTTATATATTTTATCCTTACCTATTGTTTATATCTTATTTGAGCGGGGCGCCTTTACTAAAGAAGACACTCTCTATACATCGAATGTCCTTGGATATTTTGCTCTTGGTCTTCCAGCATATGTATTGATTAAAGTTTTGATTGTTTGTTTTTTTGCGAGAGAAGATACCAAAACCCCCTTGTATATTTCAATCGTCAGTGTGATTACCAATATTGTGTTATCCCTTGTATTAATAAGCACAATGAGAGAGATGGGGATAGCCTTAGCAACAGCCATTAGTGCTTGGGTAAATGCTCTTTTACTTTTTATTATATTGACCAGTAAAAAAAGCTTAGATTTGGATGGTCAATTTTTAACCAATATACTCAAATTACTCCTATCTTTAATTATACTTGTTTTTATTATACGGTATTTAGAAATTTTCTTTTTTGCTCAATTATATTCAGTAGATACTCTCAATAATATATTCTATTTGGTACTTACTATTATTATCACTGCAGCAATTTATGGGTTAATAATATTTATATTAAAAATCATAACAATTACTGATATTAAAAACTATTTGAAAAAATAATATGGACAAAGTTACTAAAAGAATTTTATCAGGCGTTCAACCATCAGGTGATTTGCATTTAGGCAATTATCTGGGCGCAATTAAAAACTTTGTATCTCTGCAAAAAGAATTTGAATGTTTTTTCTGTGTTGTTGACTTGCATGCTATTACAGTTTGGCAAGATCCAAAACTATTGAAACAAAAAACAAGAGAGGTAGCGGCTGCGTTTATTGCCTCTGGTATTGATCCAGAAAAAAATACATTATTTGTACAGTCACAAGTTCCACAACACGCACAATTAGCATGGATCTTTAATTGTGTTGCACGTATGGGATGGCTTAACCGTATGACACAATTTAAAGATAAAGCAGGCAAGAATAGTGAAAATGTATCGGTGGGATTATTTTCCTACCCAACTTTAATGGCAGCAGATATTTTAATATATTTAGCTACACATGTTCCTGTTGGTGAAGATCAAAAACAGCACTTAGAATTAACAAGAGACATTGCTCAAAAATTTAATAGTGATTTTAACACAGATATATTTCCTATCCCTGAACCTCTAATTTTAGGGGAGGCGACACGCGTAATGAGTCTTCGAGATGGTTTAAAAAAAATGAGCAAATCAGATCCATCAGATTATTCTAGAATTATGCTATCTGATAGTGAGGATGAGATTATTAAAAAAATAAAAAAAGCAAAAACAGACCCACTACCTTTGCCTGAAAATATAGAAGAAGCTAAAAAAAGACCTGAGGCTATTAACCTTTTAACTATTTATGCTGCTTTAAATGATTTAGATGTAAAAGATGTAGTTGATAATTATGCAGGAAAAGAATTTTCTCAATTTAAAAAAGATTTAGGAGAACTTGCATCCTCTAAATTATCCCCTATTTCTTTGGAGATGAATAAGTTAATGAAAGATGAGAAATATTTAGACACAATAATTAGTAACGGTAAAGATCGCGCTATTAACATTGCAAATCCAGTATTATCAAAAATTTATGAAATAATTGGCTTTTTTAGCCAATAATATCCCAAATTTTTGAATTTTTTTAATCAATTTTCATACGAAAGTCATATTAATAACTATATAAGGACAATATGTTTATACAAACTGAACAAACACCAAACCCCCAAACTCTCAAATTTTTACCTGGGAAAGTGGTTATGGAAGAAGGAACAGCCTTTTATCAAAATATTGATGAAGCTGGGGATTCTCCATTTGCAAGAAGATTGTTTGCAATAGAAGGGGTTTCAGGAGTATTTTTTGGTAGTGATTTCATCACAATAACCAAAAGTGATGCATACGAGTGGCAGGTTATGAAACCTTCTGTCTTAGGAGGCATTATTGATCACTTTAACTCTGAAGATAAAACAGTTGAAAAAGAAGATGAGAAAGAAGCAAAAAAAAGTCTTCAAACAAATGAGGATGACTCTGACATTGTTAAGCAAATAAAGGAACTTCTTGATACAAGAGTCCGACCAGCTGTAGCTATGGATGGAGGAGATATTATTTATGATGATTTTGCAGATGGTGTGGTATATTTAAAAATGCAAGGAGCATGTTCAGGGTGTCCTAGTTCAACTGCTACTCTTAAAATGGGAATAGAAAATATGTTAAAGCATTATATTCCTGAAGTTCAAGAAGTAAGGCCAGTTGATGCATAAGCTTTTAGGTTTAAGCACTATAACAGGTTGTTTACTCTTAATAACATCAATAACATCTATTGCTTTTGAGAATAATAA
>CACFVT010000035.1 GCA_902569865.1 uncultured Alphaproteobacteria bacterium
TAATGTAATTTTGGTAGATCAATATCTAGAAAATGCAACTGAAGTCGATGTAGATATTATTAGAGACAGTAAAGGTGAAATTTTTGTAGCAGGAATAATGGAGCATATTGAAGAAGCAGGAATTCATTCAGGCGATAGCGCTTGCTCTTTACCACCTTTTTCAATTTCAAAAGAAATTCAAAATAATATTATAGAATGGGTATCTAAAATTGCTCAAAAAATTAAAGTCGTTGGTTTAATGAATACGCAATTAGCAATTAAAAATGATCAAGTATTTGTTTTGGAAGTAAATCCTAGAGCAAGCAGGACAGTACCTTTTGTTGCAAAATCTAGGAGTATTCCTATTGCAAAAATAGCTGCAAAAGTAATGACTGGAGACTTTTTAGAAGATATTCTTAAAGAAATAACTATAAAAGATTTAAAAACATTTAATGTTAAAGAATCAGTATTTCCGTTCAATAAATTTGATGGTGTAGATTTGGTGCTTGGACCTGAAATGAAATCAACTGGCGAAGTTATGGGGATAGATTCTACATTTTTGTCAGCTTTTGCAAAAAGCCAAATTGCCTGTGGAACTATTTTGCCCTCTAAAGGTAAAGTATTTATTTCAGTAGATGATGATAATAAAAAATTTATTTTAGCTATTGCTAACAAATTATTAAATTTAGATTTTTCAATTGTTGCCACAAAGGGTACTTCGAAATTTTTAAGTAATAATAATTTAAAAGTTGAAACAATAAATAAAGTTAAGGAAGGAGGACCTCATATTGTGGATGCAATAATAGCAAATAAAATTAATTTAGTAATTAATACAACTAAAACCCAAGGTTCCATAAGAGATAGTTATAGTATAAGAAGAACTGCACTAACTTATAATATACCCTATTATACTACTATAGCAGGAGCAAAAATCGCCGTAGATACTATTGAGCACTTGAAAAATAATTCCTTAAAAGTTAATAGTTTGCAAGATTTAATCTAAATATATTGACTTAAAAAAAAATTATATCATCATACTTTCATGAATAAAATGCCAATGACAGCTAATGGATATGAAAATCTTCAATCGGAGCTTAAAAAATTACTAAATGAAGATAGGCCTAATATTATAGAAGCAATTGCTGAGGCTAGAAGTCATGGTGATTTATCAGAAAATGCAGAATATCAATATGCAAAAGAACAACAAAGTTTGATAGAAGGAAAAATTCTAGATCTTGAAAGTGCTATAAGCCGTGCGGAAATAATTGATGTAAAAAGTCTAGAAGGTAATGATATTAAGTTCGGTGCAACAGTACAAATTGAAGATGATGATAGTAGAGAAATATTAACATATCAAATAGTTGGAGAATATGAATCAGACATTAAAAATAACAAGCTTTCAGTAAGTAGCCCTCTAGCTAGAGGCCTTATTAATAAATCAATTGAAGATGTGGTGGAAATAAATAGTCCAAAAGGACAAAAATCCTATACAATTAAATCAGTAAAGTACGTTTGAACCTTAATAAACTTAAAATTTGGTCAGTAACTGATGGCTCACAAGGGATGATCAGTCAAGTTATGGGATTATCAAAACAAATAAGTCCCAATATTAGAGAAATTAGAATAGATCTTATTTTTCCTTGGAATAAACTTCAACCTGGTTTTTTACCGATATATAAATGGATTTTTAAAAACAAAATTCCTCAAGATGAAAAACCTGATATCTTAATTTCATGTGGTAGAAAAAGTGTCTATTTTTCTTTATATTGTAAAAAAAAATATAATAAACTGTTTAATATACATATACAAAATCCAAAAATATCAGCAAAAAATTTTAATTATATAGTGAGTCCCAATCATGATAATTTTTTTGGAAGTAATGTCTTAAATTCAGTTGGGGCATTACATCATTTTAAAAAAGTTAACAAAAGTACAAATTCAGAATTATTAACTTGTATAGTTGGTGGAGACAATCAACATTATCATTTTAATTATAAAGATGCATATAAACTTTGTGATAAACTTTGCGAATTAAAAAAAAATCATCTAAATATTGATTTAAAAGTAATAACTTCGAGAAGAACTTCAAAACCTATTAAAGAAATACTAAATAAGAAATTGAAAGATATTGCTACTATATGGAATGGAGAGGGGAAAAATCCTTATGAAGAAGCCATTCAAAGTTCGTCATTTTTTATCGTTACTTCTGACTCCACTTCAATGATAAGCGAAGCTGCGATATCAGGAAGACCAATTTATATTTATCATCTGCCTTTCAAAAGAAAAAGTGCAAGAATATCAAATTTTCATGATGAATTTAGCAAAATAGGTATAACAAGAGATTTGAAAAATGTGCAACATTTAGAAAATTGGGAATAC
The DNA here is from genome assembly GCA_902569865.1 of uncultured Alphaproteobacteria bacterium. GTDB lineage: Bacteria > Pseudomonadota > Alphaproteobacteria > HIMB59 > CACPNW01. The sequence continues at coordinate 2,359 of CACFVT010000035.1, forward strand.
AATGTATTGAATGAATCAGATAGAATTGGTAGCATAATAAAAAAAAGAATAATAGAGGATACAATATGAATTTGGATAAATTAAGCTCTTCTGACTATCCCTTTAAACATTGGGAAATATCAAATTGTTTAGATGCAAATGCTTTAGATGAAATCTCTTATTCAAATCTACCAAACGGTAATCGAGCTTACGATGGTACAAGAGCCGCTGATCATACAGGTCAAGGGGTGGATGGTAAATTACGACTTTTTTTAGATTTTCAAAATCGTAGCTCTTTTCCATATTTAACAAAAGTTATAAAAGAACTTCAAACAAAAGAAATATATCAAAAAATTGGGAATTTAATAAATAAAGATCTTAGTGATTCATTTGTAAGATTAGAAATAATTGGAGATAAAAAAGGTTTTTGGTTAAAGCCGCATAAAGATATTTCAGAAAAACTAATGACTATGATGATTTGGGCTAATCCATATAAAGAATCTGAAAATTTAGGTACTGATCTTTATGATCAAGATTTTAAACTGGTAAAAACTATTAAGTATTTGCATAATAATGGATATTTTTTCTCTTCAGGTGAAGATACTTGGCATGGACTTGAATTAAAAGAAATAAAAAAGGAGAGACGATGTATTCAAATTAATTACGTCTCATTCAAAACAGATTGGCCAGTTGAAAATTGATTTATTAATACAATATTTAAATAATGACGAAAAAAATTGAAACTGACGTGTTAATTATTGGATCAGGCCCAGCAGGATATACAGCTGCAATTTATGCAGCTAGAGCAAATTTAAAACCTCACCTTGTATCGGGATTAGAGCCTGGTGGACAGCTTACAATTACAACTGATGTTGAAAATTATCCAGGATTTGGAGATGTCATTCAAGGTCCATGGTTGATGGAGCAAATGAAAGAACAGGCTTTAAAGGTTGGAACAGAATTTCATAATGATATTGTTAATAAAGTTAGTTTTGAAAAAAATCCTTTTTATGCTGAAACTGACTCAGGTAAAAAATTTACAGCTAAATCTGTAATTATTGCAACAGGAGCTCAAGCAAGATGGTTAAATTTAGAATCAGAAAATAAATTTAAAGGTTTTGGAATTTCTGCATGCGCAACGTGTGATGGGTTTTTTTTTAAAGATCAAAATATAATTGTTGTTGGTGGTGGAAACAGCGCAGTTGAAGAGGCTTTGTTCTTAACAAACTTTGCCTCTAAAGTAACTTTAGTTCATAGACGTAACAAACTACGTGCTGAAAAAATCCTTCAACAGAGACTTTTAAACCATAAAAAAATAGATGTGATTTGGGATCATGTTGTTGAAGAATTTATAGGTTCCGATGAACCACTTTCTCTTAAAGAAATTAAATTAAAAAATGTAATTAATAAAAGCGAAAAAATTATTAAGGCTACAGGCGCATTTATTGCTATTGGCCATGATCCTGCAACATCTCTTTTTAAAAATAAAATCATAATGGATACTGAAAATTATATAATTACAAAACCTGATAGTACAGAAACTAATGTAAAAGGTGTATATGCAGCTGGGGATGTAAAGGATAAAATTTTTAGACAAGCTGTTACAGCCGCAGGCTTGGGTTGTATGGCTGCATTAGAGGCTGAAAAATATATTGCGGAAAATTACTAGCCTTGACGAGCTTTCATTCTAGGATTTTTTTTATTAATAACATAAATTCTGCCTTTTCGTCTTACGAGCTTACAGTCTTTATCCCTGGTTTTTGCAGATTTTAATGAACATCTAACTTTCATGATAAAAGGGCTAATAAATTCTATGCATTAGTTTGTCAAACATATATTAAAATTAGCTGAATATGAGAAGAATTTATGAATCAGGGAGATCAAATGTACTAGCAAATAATGCAATGGTCGCAACTTCACAGCCATTAAGTTCACAAGAAGCGATTAATATACTTAAAATTGGAGGTAATGCAGTTGATGCTGCAATCGCTGCTTCAGCAGTCTTATCAGTAACAGAACCTGGATCAACAGGAATTGGTGGAGATTGTTTTGCAATTGTAAAAATGGAAAATAAGAAACCTATTTCTATTAATGGCTCTGGTATAAATCCTAAAAATGCGAATCTTAATTATTTTAAAAAAAATAAAATTGACTCAATTGGACTATTAAGTCCTCATTCTGTAACAGTACCAGGTGCTGTTGATGCATGGTTTGAAATGCATAAAAAATTTGGAAAATTAGATTTTGAACAATTATTAATAACAGCAGAAAATTATGCTAGAAATGGTTTCCCAGTTCATGAAATTGAAGCATATCATTGGAAAAAAAATGAAGATAAATTAAAAAAAAATAAAATAACGAAAAATGAATTTTTAATTAACAATAAAGCGCCAAAATTTGCTTCCAAATATAGAAATATAAAATTAGCTGATACCTTAAATATAATTGGTAGAAAAGGAGCTAAAGGATTTTATGAAGGTGATATTGCTAAAGATATGGTTAACAGTTTAAATCATCTTGGAGGAACTCACACAGAAGAAGATTTTTATAACCAAAAAACAATATTTTCCGATACATTAATTTCAAAATACAAAGAGAATTTTATAAATCAATGCCCACCAAATGGACCTGGAGTAATCGTTCATTTAATGATGCAATTATTGGAAAAATTTAATTGGAGTAATATTAATTATTTAGATCCTAAAAGATTTCATATTCAAGCTGAAGTAACAAAAGTATGTTTTGAAATAAAAGAAAATATAATTGGTGATCCTAATTTTTCAAATATTAATTTTGATGAATTGATTAGCGCAAACTCAATTAACAATATGTTCAATAAAATTAGTCTGGATAAGGCTTATGATGCAAAAGAAGCTTATGTTACCTCTCATCCAGAAACTGTATATTTGACTGTAGTTGATAAAGATTTGAACTCCGTGTCATTTATAAATTCAATTTGTCATGCATTTGGAAGTGGTATTTGCTCTGAGAATACAGGTGTATTATTTCAAAATCGTGGTGTAAATTTTAGATTAGAAGAAGGTCATCCAAACTGTATTGACTCAAATAAAAGACCTTTACATACAATAATTCCAGGCTTACTGACTAATGAAAAAAATCAGACTATAATGTCTTACGGAGTAATGGGTGGTCAATATCAACCAATAGGTCAGGCACATGTTTTACAAAATATTTTCGAATTTGGAATGAATATACAAGAATCTATTGATACGCAAAGAGCATTTGCATTGAATGGAAAGCTTAAAATTGAAAAATCATTTTCTAAAACTTTGATTAATGAACTTTCCAATTTAGGTCACGATATTAAGGTAGTTGAAGATGGTATAGGTGGGGGACAAGGAATAATAATTAACAGAAAAGAGGGTATTTTAATTGGGGGCTCAGACCCAAGAAAAGATGGCTTGGCAATTGGATATTAATTATACTTTACCAAAAACATCATTGTATTGATTATTAACTCTAACAAATGTTGTACATTTACTAAGCTGTTTTAAAGTTGGGGCACCAACATAAGTGCAACTACTACGAATGCCACCCAAAATGTCTTTTACTGTTTTTTCTAAAGATGACCTATACTCAATTCTAACTTTTTTTCCTTCTGAGGATCTGTAGCTAGCTAGACCACCATAATGTTTTTCATTTGCTTCTTCAGAACTTGACCCATAAAATTCAATGTAATCTTTACTATTATCTTTAATAATATTTCCACCACCTTCTTTATGCCCAGCTAACATGCCTCCCAACATAACAAAATCTGCACCTGCTCCAAATCCCTTAGCTACATCCCCTGGACTTGTACAACCACCATCAGCAATTATGTGCGCTCCAAGACCATGAGCAGCATCTGCACATTCAAGAACTGCACTTAGCTGAGGATACCCTACTCCTGTTTGAATTCTTGTTGTACAAACACTTCCAGGTCCTATTCCAACCTTAACAATATCTGCCCCACTAAGAACCAATTCTTGAGTCATATCTGCTGTTACTACATTTCCAGCTATAATAGTTTTATTTGGGTATTTTTTTCTTACTTCACTTACAAAATAACTAAAATTTTCTGAATATCCATTTGCAACATCAATACAAATAAATTTAAACTTTGGATTTTTTTTTAAAAGATTTTTTAATCTTGCATAACTGTCTTTGCCTGTTCCACAACTTAGGGCGACATAATTATGTATAGATTTACTAGTTTCTAAATTTTTAATTTCTTTACTACCGTGTTGTTTCGTTAATGCCGTCATCATTTTGAAGGATGCTAATTTTTTTGCAATACCGACTTCTCCTACTCCATCCATATTAGACGCTATTATTGGGACACCCTCCCAACTTAGTTTTGAGTATTTGAACTTGTATATTCTGTTAAGGTTAACTTCTCTTCTGCTTTTTAAAGTACTCCTTTTAGGTCTAAAAAGCACATCTGAATAGTCTAGTTTAATTTCCTCTTCAATTCGCATATTTTAATTAGTCTATTGTAATAAATAATTTAGAGATTAAAACAAATATAAAAA
>CACFVT010000036.1 GCA_902569865.1 uncultured Alphaproteobacteria bacterium
TTTTTTCTTTGGAAAAAGATCTGGTTTTAAAGCCTCTCAAATTATAACTACTTCATTCCTTTTTATATCAGCTATTTTATCTTGGTTTTTATTTTTCTCTTATTTAGGCGAAAGAGAAATGGAAGTTATTTATATTTTTAACTGGTTTACTTCTGGCAATTTTATAGTTGATTGGTCAATACGTTTGGACTCATTAACCACAACAATGTTTATTGTTGTTTGTAGTGTTTCAGCATGCGTTCATCTTTACTCAATTGGCTACATGAGCGATGATCCATCTAAGGAAAGATTTATGGGATATCTTAGTCTTTTCACTTTTTTTATGTTGATGTTGATTTCAAGTAATAATTTGTTGCAAATGTTTTTTGGTTGGGAGGGTGTAGGACTTGCCTCTTATTTATTAATTGGGTTTTGGCATCATAAACCATCTGCAAATAATGCCGCTATAAAAGCTTTTCTTGTAAATAGAATTGGAGATTTTGGATATGCTTTAGGTATAGCGGGTATTTTTTATATTTTTGGATCAGTAGAATTTAGTGTTATTTTTGATAATGCAGAAAGTTTTAAAAATCATTCAATACAATTTGTAGGTCTTAACTTTAGTACAATTGATTTATTATGCTTTCTGTTGTTTGTTGGTGCAATGGGTAAGTCAGCTCAACTTGGTTTGCATACATGGTTACCCGATGCAATGGAAGGGCCAACGCCTGTTTCAGCTCTAATCCATGCAGCTACAATGGTAACAGCCGGTGTATTTTTAGTAGCTAGAATGAGCCCATTATTTGAATACGCTTTATTTACAAATTTATTTATTATTTTTATAGGAGCTTCCACTGCTATTTTTGCTGCAAGTATTGCGCTTACTCAAAATGATATAAAAAGAGTGATTGCGTATTCAACATGCAGTCAACTTGGCTATATGTTTTTTGCCGCAGGTTTAGGAGCTTATAATGCTTCAATTTTTCATTTGATGACTCACGGATTTTTTAAAGCACTACTATTTTTATCAGCTGGATCAGTAATCCATGCAATGCATCATGAGCAAGATATGCGAAAAATGGGAGGATTGTTTGAAAAAATTCCTTTTACTGGTACAATGATGTGGATTGGATCACTTGCTATTATAGGTTTTCCATATTTCTCTGGTTATTATTCTAAGGAAAGCATTTTAGAAAATGCTTATTATTCAAGTTCATCAATGGCTACATTTGCTTATACAGTTGGAATTTTAACAGCTCTTTTAACTGCCTTTTATTCATGGAGATTATTGTTTATGACATTTCACGGACAAACAAGATCTGATAAAAAAACTTTTGATCATGCTCATGAGTCCCCACTAGTAATGACCTTGCCTCTAATATTACTTGCTTTCGGTTCAATTTTTGCAGGATTACTTTTTTCAAATTTTTATATTGGTAAAATGCAATACAGTTTCTGGGGTAATTCTATAATCCTCCATGAAGGTAAACATTACTATTTACCTTTTATTCAAACCTTAATCGTAAAGAGTTCTGTAGCAATAGGTGTTATGCTAGCTGCTCTAATTTATTTTTATAAAAATCATTTATCTAAAAATTTGGCTCATAATTTCGCCCCACTTTATTCAATCTCTGTTAATAAATGGTATGTTGATGAACTTTATAACTCAATTTTTATTAGGCCCTATTTTTATCTTTCTAATTTGTTTTGGAAAAAAGGTGATGAAAAAATAATTGACGGATGTGGACCTAACGGAATTTCAAAATTAATATCTATTTCATCTTACTACTTAAGTCGTTTTCAGTCAGGATATTTATATCATTATGCTTTTGTAATGCTTGGGGGCTTGGTAATTATTCTAACATGGTTCATATATTATTAAATGAATGATATCCCTATATTATCACTAACTATTTTCTTACCTTTATTAGGTGCCATAGTTATTCTTCTAATTAAAGATGATGAAAACTCTATAAATAATATTAAAAAAGTTGCATTATGGACATCAGTTGGTGTTTTTCTTTTAAGCTTATTTATATGGTTGCAGTTCGACAACAGTAATCCTGGTTATCAATTTCAAGAAAAATTTAGATGGTTTAATGACTTTAATTTTTACTATCATATTGGCATTGATGGAATATCTCTCTTTATGGTTATCTTGAGTACTTTTTTAACACCTTTATGCATCTTAGCAAGTTGGGAAAGTATAAAAAAAAGAGTTAAAGAATATATGATCGCATTTTTATTTCTTGAGACAGTAATGATAGGAATGTTTTCATCTGTAGATATTTTGCTTTTTTATATATTTTTTGAAGCCGTTTTAATTCCAATGTATTTAATTATTGGTATATGGGGTGGAGATAGAAGAATTTATGCATCTTTTAAATTCTTTTTATATACACTACTTGGCTCAGTATTAATGCTAATAGCTATAATTGTAATTTATAGATTAGCAAACTCAATGAGTATTGAAGATTTGCAAGGTAACTATTTCGCAAAAAATGTTCAGATGTATCTTTGGTTAGCTTTCTTTGCTTCATTTGCTGTCAAAATTCCAATGTGGCCTTTTCATACGTGGTTACCTGATGCACATGTTGAAGCCCCTACAGCTGGTTCAGTAATATTAGCTGGGGTACTTTTGAAAATGGGAGGATATGGATTTATTAGATTTTCTCTAGGAATGTTACCAGAGGCCTCAGAATATTTCTCACCTTTGGTAATGACTTTAAGTATAGTTGCTGTAGTTTACACTTCTCTAGTTGCTCTAGCTCAAACTGACATTAAAAAATTAATTGCTTACTCATCAGTAGCGCACATGGGTTTAGTTACTATAGGTATATTTATAGTAAATGCTCAAGGGTTAGAAGGGGCGATGATTCAAATGATAAGTCATGGAGTGGTATCAGGAGCTTTATTTTTATGTGTAGGAGTTATTTATGATCGAATGCATACACGAGATATTAATTTTTATGGTGGCCTAGTTAATAGAATGCCAATTTATGCAACTGTTTTTATGATATTTATGTTAGGATCTGTTGGCCTTCCAGGCACAAGTGGTTTTATTGGGGAATTTTTAGTTATCGTTGGAGCTTTTAAATACTCAAGTATTGTAGTTATTGGTTCAGCTACTGGCATTGTACTTTCAGCAGTTTACATGCTTTATTTGTATAAACGGATTATTTTTGGCGAGATGAGTAATGAAAAATTGAGTGAGATATTAGACTTGAATAATAGAGAAAAAATTATTCTGATTCCTCTCGCAATAGCTGTTATATTTATCGGTATTTTCCCAAATATTTTTATTGAACCAATGAGATTGCCCTTAGAGTCAATAATATTTAACTATGAGCTTGCTAATGCTAAATAGTTTTATTCATATATTTTTTGTACCTGAAATAGCACTTTCAATACTGTCTGTTACTTGTTTAATGTATGGCTTATTTACAAAAACTAATTCTTTTATAAAGGCCACTAATTTTGCAATTTTAACTTTATTATTAACTGCTGCTTTAACATATTTTGATTTTTCAACCAACTTTGCTCTATTTGAAAATTTTTTCTCCAACACATCTTTTACAAAATTTTTTAAAATTTTGACTACTCTAGGTGCTGCTGCATCTTTAATTATTTCAAAAAATTATTTCTTAGATACAAAAATAATTAGATCTGAAATTCCAACTCTTCTTTTATTTTCAACTTTAGGAATGATGATAATGATAAGTTCTAAAGATCTAATGATTATGTATTTATCAATAGAACTTCAAAGTTTATCTCTATACGTTGTAGCTTCTATTAAAAGAAATTCTATAGAATCAGCTGAATCTGGTGTTAAGTATTTTATCTTAGGAGCTTTATCCTCTGGAATTTTACTTTATGGTTTCTCTCTGATTTATGGATTTACTGGCCAAACATCTTTTGATGAAATATCGCAATCTTTAACTGAATTAGAAAGTCTTCCAATTGGATTAGTTTTTGGATTAGTTTTTGTACTTGTGGGACTAGCATTTAAAATATCAGCTGTTCCATTTCATATGTGGACACCTGATGTTTATGAGGGTGCGCCAACATCAATAACATCCTTTTTTGCAATTGCCCCAAAACTAGCTGCAACTGCATTAATATTTAGATTTTGTCTTGAGCCATTTGCTAAATTTCACTTCGAATGGACACAAGTAATTTTCTTTTTATCTATCGCCTCTATGTTTTTGGGTGCTATAGCTGCCATATCTCAAAAAAATATAAAACGTCTTCTTGCATATAGTTCTATTGGTCATGTCGGCTATGTGTTAATTGCGTTAGTATCAGCAAGTGAACAGGGTTTAAAAAGTGCTTCGATTTATATGTTTATTTACCTTGTGATGAATATTGCAGTATTTTCAATTATTTTATCTCTTAAAAAATCTAACTCATATGTTGAAAAGATCAACGAACTAAGTGGATTAAGTAAATCAAATCCTGTTATTAGTATTTGCCTAGCAATAATAATGTTATCTATGGCTGGCATTCCGCCTTTTATAGGTTTTTTTGGTAAATTTTACGTTTTTATTTCTGCTGTAGAAAGTGAACTTTACATATTAGCAGTATTAGGTGTTTTAGCTAGTGTGATTTCAGCATTCTACTATTTAAGAATTATTAAAGGTATGTATTTTGATGATAAAACAGATTCAGAAATTTTTGAATTTACAATTAGCAATGAAGCTAAAGTAATATTAACGATTTTGATGATTACAATTTCATTTTTTATTGTTCGTCCATCTCTTTTAACTAACATTGTTGCAAATATCTCTTTGATTTAAATTAGTGTCACTACATATTAAAATAGAAAAATTTTTAACAAAAAAAAACATTAGTTTAATCCATCTTGAAACTGTTGGATCTACTATGCAAGATATAAAAAAGTATATCGGAGATAAGAATATTTGTATGATTGCTGATGAGCAAAAATCAGGCATTGGTAGGAGAGGAAATAAATGGATAAGCCCTAAAGGAAATATTTATTTATCATTTTTATTTGATTTTAATTTATCAATTAAAAATCATTTTTTGTTTACTGCAGTTACTGCAAATTCAATTTGTAAATTTTTAAATTATTATATTAACGAAAATATAAATATTAAATGGCCAAATGATATAAACATCAATGAAAGTAAAATTGCTGGAATCATGACTGAGATTGTTATGCAAAATAATAAGAAGTATGTAATAATAGGTATGGGAATTAACATTACAAACTCACCAAAAATAAATGATTATAAAACATGCTGTTTAAAAGAATTTAATTCTCAATTAAAATATGAAGACGTTCTATTAAGAATGATAGAAACATTTTTTTTGGAATATGAGATGATATTAAAAAAAGAATATAATAAAATTATAGATAAATTTAAAACTAATATGAAATATTTAGGAGAAACTATAAATATTTTGCTTCCTAATGATAAAAAACAAAAGGTATTTTTGAAAAATTTAAATTTTGATGGCTCAATATTAATAGAAAATGATGGGAAAGAAGAAAGTATATTTTCAGCAA
>CACFVT010000037.1 GCA_902569865.1 uncultured Alphaproteobacteria bacterium
TTCTCCAGAATAAGTTTTTTTTAATGCATCGGCAAAATTATTAGCGATTGATCCGGCACCAATTATCCCCCAACGAATTTTATCCATTTAATTTACTGATGGTGCAAGTTCACCAGAATTATATCGAGAAGCAATAGTTGAAAGAGGAATTGGTTTAATCTTGCTTGCGTTTTCAAAGCAACCAAACTCAGTTAAACGAGCTATAACAATTTTTTTCATCCAGTCTTTTGAATCAATTAAATATTTTCTTGGATCAAATTGTGAAGGATCATTAACAAAATGTTTTCTTATTGCTGCAGTTGATGCAAGTCGTAAATCAGTATCTATATTAATTTTTCTAACACCATGTTTAATGCCTTCTTGTATTTCAGAAACAGGTACACCATAGGTTTCTTTAATTTTACCACCATTTTCATTAATAATTTTTATTAGATCTTGAGGCACTGAAGAAGAACCATGCATTACTAAGTGAGTATTAGGTAATTTATTATTTATTTCTTTAATTCTATCTATTGCCAAAATATCTCCAGAGGGAGGTCTAGTAAATTTATAAGCTCCGTGGCTTGTTCCTATAGCAATTGCAAGAGCATCTACATTAGTGGATTTGACAAAATCTGCTGCTTCTTCAGGATCTGTTAATAATTGATCATGCGATAAAATGCCTTCAGCTCCTACTCCATCTTCTTTTTCTCCCATACCAGTTTCTAGTGAACCTAAACATCCTAATTCGCCTTCTACAGAAACTCCTAAATTATGAGCCATATCTACCGTTTCTTTAGTAACTTTTACATTGTAAGTAAAATCAGAAGGTGTTTTTTGATCTTCAAGTAAAGAACCATCCATCATTACAGAACTAAAACCAAGATCTATGCATACTTTACAATCTGCAGGTGACCCACCATGATCTTGGTGCATAACAATTGGAGTTTGAGGAAATTCTTCAACAGCAGCTTCCATCATACTTTTTATAAATTTTGGACCTGCATATTTTCTTGCTCCCGCAGAAGCTTGAACTATTACAGGGCTATTAACTTCATTAGCACCTTCCATAATTGCTCTTATTTGCTCTAAATTATTGACATTGAAAGCAGGAACACCGTAGTTATTCTCTGCTGCATGGTCTAAAAGTTGTCTGAGTGATATAATAGCCATTTATTTTTATATACAGAATACTATATTTTATAAAAGATTCTAACCTTTTACTGCTCCAAAAGTAAGTCCGTGAATAAATTGTTTTTGCAAAATAAAAAACATAATTACTGGGGGTAGTGCAGCTACAACTGAACCAGCAGAAACTAAATTCCAACTTGTTGTCCACTGTCCCCTTAAAACATCTAGGCCAACTGTTATCGGTTTAACGGTATCACCTTGTGTTAAAACTAATGCCCAAAAATAATCATTCCAAATAAATGTAAACTCTAAAACTCCTAAAGCAGCTAATGCTGGAATTATTAAAGGTAATATTATTTTTCTATAAATTGTCCACTCAGTTGCACCGTCAGCTCTAGCGGCTTCTATTAATTCAAACGGAAGTTCTTTAATAAAATTTCTCAAAAAGAAAGTACAAAACCCAGTTTGAAAAGCAATATGAAAAATGATCAGACCAATATGAGTATTATAAACACCCATCTCTATAGATATGTTTCTTACGGGGATCATCAAAATTTGATATGGAACAAAATTACCTGCAATAAACATTGCAAATACTAAAAGATTTAATTTAAACCGATGCATTGCAAGTGAATAACCAGCTAATGAACTTAAAAATAAAGTTCCAACAACAGTTGGTAAAGTAATGATTAAGCTATTTAAAAAAAACCTTCCCATTTTACCGCCTTCAAAAACTGCAGTATAATTTGAAATTAAAGCAGTTTCCTCAGGAAAGGTCCAATAATTACCCGCAAGAACATCTTCAAAAGTTCTCATAGATGTTAACATAACTGCAATTAATGGAAGTAACCAAACTAAGAGTGTGAAGATAAGTAAAAGTCTATAACCAATGTTAACTTTTAACGAATAATTTTGAATAGGTGTAGGAAACATTATTTTTCAGACTTTTCATTTTTAAATAATCTATATAAAAACCAAGCTATATAGATATCCATAATTAAAAATAATATAGTTGCTATTGCTGCACCATAACCCATTCTATAATTAAATAATGACTCTTGATACATTTTGTAGGCTAAAACTTCTGAACTTCCCCATGGACCACCTGCTGTCATAACAGCTATTAAATCAAAGCTTCTAAGTGACCCAACAATAGTAACTACAATTGCTATCAATGTAGCAGGTTTTAATTGAGGTAAAATAACGTGCCATAACATAGTAAAACCTGAAGCTCCGTCAATTCTACCAGCCTCAACCATCTCTCGATTAACTCCAGTTAGTCCTGTAATGTATAAAATCATTGTATAAGCAATTCCTGGAAAAAATGATGCTATTATAATTCCATAAGTTGCTAAATTTTCATCAGCCAAAACTGGTATTGGATCTAAACCAAAAAGACTTAAAACATATGTAAGAGCTCCATATTTTGGGTTATAAAACCAAGTAAAAATTACCCCAATGACAACAGCATTAATAACAAAAGGAAAATAAAAAAGAGATTTGATATATCTCATTCCTAGAATTCTTTGATTTACAAATAAAGCTAATAATAACCCAATAGGGATTGCAACAAGACTAAATAACAACCATCTAATATTATTAAAAAGCGAAACATAAAACTCTTCATCATCAGTGAAAAGAACAATATAATTTTTTAGACCAACCCAACTCCAATTAGGGTTTCCATTAGCTCTAGTTCCACTTTTATCCATACCATTCCATTCATGGAAGCTAACCCAAATAGAATCAAAAATTGGATAAATAACATAAATTAAAAAAATTAAGATAGCTGGTGCTAAAAAAAGAAATGGAGCTAGTTTTAATTGATTTCGTTCCCAAAAAGTCATTGTAGATTAATATTAAAAAAAATATTTGTTGAGGCGGAAAATTTCCGCCTCAAAATTAAAATATTATAGTGTTCCGTGAATTCTAGCTCTCTCTTTTTCAAGACGAGCCCTAATTTTTGCTTCACGGTCAGGTTTAACCATAAATTCTTGGAAGCCTTCCATAGCAGCACCTGCCATATCTGGATTAGCATCTCTATCCCAGAATTGAGCGATGTCATCTGCAGCTGCAAGCATCTCTGCTCCCATTACTGAGAATCTATTTGTTGGTTTATCCGCATATTTATTTGGACTTAACATACCACCCATTGTAGCCCAATTGGTAGCTGCTTCTTTGTTAGACATAAATGCTAAGAATTTTTTTGCATCCTCTACATTTTTAGCACCGCTAGGAATATGCATAGTATCAGTTGGAGCATCTTCTGCAACTCCTATACCTTCAACAATTGTAGGGAATTGGAAGAAATCCATTTTATCTACAACACCAGCACTTTCAAGAGTTGGAACATAGAAATTACCAATCAAGTACATTGCTGCTTCACCGTTAATTTGTGGAGCTTGTGCATCTTGCCAAGAGAAAGAAGCATGATCTTCAAGGAAATATCCTGGATCAATTAACTCTCTCCAAGCAGCAAAAGTTGCATCTAATCTTGGATCTTCGTAACTAACTTTACCTGCAGTTAAATCCATGTGGAATTGATAACCATTGATTCTAAGGTTTAAATAATCAAACCATCCACCAGCAGTCCAAAGATATTTTGTTCCAATAGTTATTGGAGTAATGCCATTCTTTTTTAGCATAGCACATACCCATTTAAATTCTTCCCAGTCTTTAGGAACATTTAAACCTAAATTATCAAAAAGATCTTTTCGGTAATAAACACCCCACTGATAGTAACCCCACGGTACACCATATTGTTTACCATCAACAGTAAGAGATCCTTTTGTAGATGCCATAGAATCATTAAGACCAGCATCTGCCCAAACATCACTTACATCTTGGAATAAATTTTGATCAACAAAAAACTTCATTCTGTTTCCAGCAAACCAGATAGCAACATCAGGTGCTTCAGCAGTTAAAAAGTTTCTGATAGCAGTTTTATATGCTTCATGTTCAAATTCATTTACAACAACTGTGACTTCAGGATGAGCAGCTCTAAATGCATCTACATACGCATCAAAAGCAGCTTTAGAAGACTCTCCAGATTGGTTTGAATTTACAACCAAAGTACCTGCAGAAACAACAGTTGAGGCGAATAAAACTATTAAAGTTATTAGTTTTTTCATTATTCCTCCTTGAGTAATTAAAATATTAATTGGAGTAACTGATAGTATTAAATAATAGCAATATAAAGTATTAATTTTATAAAATTACTAAAATATGGTGGGCTCTCAGGGACTTGAACCCCGGACCACCCCGTTATGAGCGGGGCGCTCTAACCAACTGAGCTAAGAGCCCTTAAAAAATGTCTTATATAGAAAAATAAATTTAGTAATATTCTTTTTTTAAATTATACATAAATTAGATGACTAAACTTACTATTATTGGAGCTGGTAGTGCTGTATTTACTAAAAATATAGTTACTGATTTATTATCATTAGATTCTTTTAAAAAAATGGAAATTGCTCTTCAGGATATTGACACTGTGAGACTAAAAGCATCACATGAATTATTAAATGCGATATCAGAAAAATTAAATGCTTCTCCAAAAATCACTTCTCATACGGATAGGCGTGAGTCTTTAGTTGGTTCTGATTTTATTCAAACTACAATACAAGTTGGAGGTTACAAGCCATCAACCATTATAGATTTTGAAATTCCTAAAGAATATGGACTTAAGCAAACTATTGCTGACACACTTGGCATTGGAGGAATCATGCGAGGGCTTAGAACAATTCCTGTATTACTTGATATAGCAAAAGATGTAATGGAGATTTGTCCTAAAGCAATTTGGTTACAATATGTAAATCCAATGTGCGCCAATATGATTGCAATTAATAATTCCTTCCCAGAAATTAAAACAATAGGTTTATGTCACTCTGTTCAAGGAACAGCTGAAATGCTGGCAAAAGATTTAGGAGAAAAAATTGAGGATATAGATTACTTATGTGCTGGAATAAACCATATGGCTTTTTATCAAAAGTTTGAAAAAAAATCTTATGGTAAGTCAAAAGAAGATTTATACCCAAGACTAAAAGTTCTAGCTGATAAAATAGTTAATGATAAAAAATTATCATCAAGAAGTAAAAAAATAAATCATGAGTCTAATAAAATTCTGCATGAAAAAGTTCGTTATGAAATATTAAGACGTTTTGGATATTTTGTAACAGAGTCAAGTGAACATTTTGCAGAATATGTTCCTTGGTTTATTAAACAAAATAGACAAGATATAATTGATAAATATAGAATTCCTATTGAAGAATATATTGATCGC
>CACFVT010000038.1 GCA_902569865.1 uncultured Alphaproteobacteria bacterium
GACCAATTTCATTAAACTCTTCTTTAGAAAAAACTTTTGTTTCAATACCAAATTCTTTGTTGTATGTTTCAGCTTCTTCTTTTATCCCCTCAAAATAACTTGGATGCGGAGCTACTTCATAGTTGCTATCACCTGTCAAATCACAATCTATATTGTGTTCCTGAATTATATTTTTTGTAAAATTTGAACCTTCAATAGTATTTTGAAAAAATTTTTTTGTTTCATTTTTTCCATATTTATTAAACATTTTTTTAACAGACATTTTTGCTGGTGGGATACAACAGAACCCAGCATTTCTTCCTGAAGAGCCCCAACCAATATGACCTGCCTCAAGCAATACTACATCCTCATTATATTTCTTCACTAATGATAATGCACATGATAATCCAGTATATCCACCACCTATTACCACTACATTTGCACTAATGTCTCTGTCTAATGTTTTATATTTATCTTTTGAATCTGTTGTAGATTCCCAGTAACTATTTACTGGCTTTTCAAAATTATAAATATCTTTGTGATACAAGTTAGCCATAAGTTAGTATAAATTTCATTGAATGCTTATTCAATCAATATTATATAATAGATATGAATAATGCTGATTTAAAAACCTTAATTCATAAGCAAAAACCTAATTTTTCACTCGATCAGGAATTTTATATCAATCAAGATATTTTTGATTTGGATATTAAAAATATTTTTTCTAAACAGTGGGTTTTTGTAGGTCATATTTCAAGGATACCAAACCATGGTGATTATTTTCTTTTTAATATTGGCAAAGAGTCAATAATTATTGTTCGAGATAAAGATAATTCAGTTCATGCTCACTACAATGTATGCCGTCATCGCGGCTCTAAAATTTGTTTAGATAATGAAGGTAATTCAAAAGCTCTTATATGTCCTTATCATGCTTGGACATATAATTTAGATGGATCATTAAAGGGAGCTAGACTTATGGGTAAAGATTTTAATAAAAAAGATTGGCATTTACATAAGTGTAATTCAAAAATATTTGAGGGCTTAATATTTATTAATTTATCTGATAGCTCAAATAATTTTGAAGAATTCATTTCTCCTACAAAAAAATTTATTGAGTTTCATGGTTTATCAGATGCCAAAATTGCAGATAGACAGTATTATCCAACAAATGGCAACTGGAAACTCACTCTCGATAATTTTCATGAATGTTATCACTGTCAACCTTCGCACCCAGAGTATTGTCAAGTTCATGATAAAGATTATATTGTAGCCTATGGTGCGGGAAGTAACACAGGGCCTGCATCAGAAAAATTTGATAACATTTTAACCGAATGGAATAAAAAAGTTGAAAAAATGGGACATTTAACAGGTGAGTATTATGAAACAGAATTTAATGATTACTCAAGAAGTGCTGAGAGAACACCATTAAAAGAAGGTATGTTTACAGAAACAAAATCTGGAAAACCTATTTCTAAATTAATGGGTAAATTTAAAGATTATGATAGTGGTTATACATCTGTAGGAACTTCACCATTCAATAGTCTGCTTATGTGTAATGATTTTGCAACTCTCTTTACTTTTATTCCTGTATCACCTTTATATACCCAAGTAGAATTAATGTGGTTGGTTCATAAAGATGCTCAGGAAGGTAAAGATTATAACCTTGAAGAGATGAAATGGATGTGGGATGTAACTACTATTGCGGATAAAAGAATTATAGAAAATAATCAAAAGGGTGTTCTATCAGATAAATATGTTCCTGGACCTTTATCTCAAATGGAAAAAGGATTAGAAAAGTTTAAATCTTGGTATTTAAGACACTTAGAAAATAGTATTAGCTAAACATTAAGAAGTAGATATTCTCTTTCCCACGAACTAATTACTTTTAAATATGCTTGATTTTCCACTCTTCTAATTGCAGCTATTGTTCTAATAAATTTTTGATTAAATACCTCATTGATTTGTTCATCATTTTCAAAGAATGAAATTGCTTCTTCAACATTTTTAGGTAACGTACTTTTAACTTTCCCAAAGACACTTTTCTTTGTTTCTGGAGTTGGTTTAAGTTTATTTTTTATACCTAAATAACCTGCAGCTAAATTAGCTGCAAAAACTAAGTAAGGATTTGTGTCCGATCCTGATATTCTATTTTCAATTCTCATACTATGTTCTTCATTAGAAGGAATTCTAAAGCCACAAGATCTATTACCTAAGCCCCAATTAGTATTTCTCGGGGCATCCCATGTTGCAAATAACCTTCTGTATGAGTTAATATTAGGTGCATGAATTGGCATAAGGATTGGTGTATAAGTTTGAAGACCTGCAATATAATTCTTCATTAAATTTGAAACTGTACTTGTTTTGCTAAAGAAAACATTTTTTTTATTTTTTTTCCCAATTAAAGATTGATGTAAGTGTAAAGAGCTACCAGGTTGATTTTCAATAGGTTTTGCCATGAATGTAGCATACAACTTATGTTTTATAGCAGCTTGTCTTAAAGTTCTTTTAAATAAGAAAACTTGGTCAGCTAATTCCAAGGGATCACCATGTTGAAAATTAATTTCCATTTGAGCAGATCCACTTTCATGATTGATTGTATCTATTTCAATATTTTGTTGATCACAAAAATTATATAAATCTTCAAATAAATTATCAAACTCATTAACTGCATCAATGCCAAATGCTTGCTTACCTGTCTCCTCTCTTCCTGATTGTCCTATAGGGACCTCTAATGGATAATCAGCATCAGGGTTGGGTTTGACTAAATAAAACTCAACCTCTGGTGATACAACTGGTTGATAACCTATATCATCAAATAACTTTAATATTTTTTTTAAAACTGATCTGCTGGAATTTATCACGTTAGTTCCGTTAAGATTAACTGCATCACAAATAACTTGAGCAGTAGGATCTTCATACCAAGGAACATTTCTAATTGTATTAAAATCTGGCCTTAAAATAACATCAATGTCGGTTGGATTATATACATCTGCAGGCAATTCTTCATCTTCAGTTGCATAACCACCTGAAATTGTTTGGATAAATACTGATTGTGGTAGTCGATGACTATCATTCTCTAAACCTTGTATAAATTTTTTAGTAGGTAAAATTTTTCCTCTTGCAATTCCTCCTAAATCAGGAACTAAACATTCTACTTCTGTAATTGAGTTATCATTAAGCCATTTTTCAAAATTTTCTTTCATAGGGATTATTTAATTATAGTTATTCTTGTTTAGAGGAATAAATTAGATAAAGACATATATTCTATATGTTTAACAAAAATCAAACCTATGAACAACATGATAATGAAAAAATTAGTTTTTATAGGAGCTCTATTGATAATTTAAATTCTAAAGATCAATTAAACTCAGATATTAATGTTGATGTTTGTGTAATTGGTGGAGGATTAACTGGAATATCAAGTGCTCTTAATTTAAGCAAAAAGGGATATTCAGTAGTTTTATGTGAAGCTAGACAAATAGGTTGGGGAGCTTCTGGAAGGAATGGCGGTCAACTTGGTATTGGCATGAGAAAAGATCAATTTACTATTGAGAAAAAATTAGGCATAAATCATGCTAAAGAATTATGGAATTTAGGTCTTGAGTCTGTTGATGAAGTAAAGAATTTAATTAAAGAACATAATATAAATTGCCATATTGTTAATGGAGTTATGTCAACTGCATGTTTTGCAAAAGATATTGATGAATATAAATATGAAATAGAACATATGTCTAAAAATTATAATTTTGAAGGGTATAAGTTTTATAACAAGGATGAAATAAGAGAAGAGATAGATTCTAAAATGTACTTAGCAGGAATGCTTAACTCAGGGAGTTATCATTTAAATCCTTTAAAGTTAACTATTGGTTTAGCTAAAGTTTCTAAACAAAATAATGTGAAGATTTATGAAAATACTCCTGTAGAAAAAATTCATGAAATAGGTGATAAAGTTAAAATTATTACTAATAAAGGAGTTATAAAAGCAAATAAAGTTGTAGTTGCTTGTAATGGTTACTTAGACTCTCTATTGGGATCAAAAAAAAATAAATTTATTCCAATTAATAATTATATTATAGCAACAGAGCCTTTAGGAGAAAAAAAAGCTAAAGAAATTATAAAAAATAATTATGCAGTAAGTGATACTAGATTTATTATTGATTATTACAGATTTTCTGAAGATTGGAGAATGATATTTGGAGGAGGGGAAACATTTACATCTAACTTTGTAAAAAATTCTAAATCATTTGTTACTAAAAGAATGCTTAAAGTCTTCCCTCAATTACAAAATGTGAAAATAGATTATTCTTGGGGTGGAACCTTGGCCATAACTGTAAATAGACTTCCTCATTTTGGCACATTGATGAATAATAAATTATCTTATGCTTTTGGTTATTCTGGTCATGGATTAGCCTTAAGTGTTTTGGCAGGTAAATTAATTTCAGAGAATATAAATGGTAATACCGAAAGGTTTAAATTTTTTAGTGATATCAATCATATGTCAATTCCCTTTGGGAGCTTATTTAGACGACCAGTCTATTCAAGTGCAATTTTATATTATAAGATTAGAGATTATCTTAATAGTTAATTTAAATATCAAATATTTTACCTGGGTTTAAAATATTTTTAGGATCAAATGCTTTCTTTAAATTTTTCATTAATTTAATTTCATTATTAGATTTAAATTTTAATAAACTATTTTTTTTAATTTGACCTATACCATGTTCAGCACTAAAACTTCCCCCATACTCTTGAACTAAATTATTAATATAAGAATAAATATTATCCCTCAAACTCAAATACGAGTCATTAGAATATTTTTTAGGCACAATCATATTATAGTGAATGTTTCCATCTCCGATATGGCCAAAAGTATGTAATTTAATTTTAGAATTCATTTTTTTAATATTTTTTTCAGCGACATTAAAAAAATCTTCCATCTTATCAAGAGGTATAGATATATCATTCGTAATAATCTCACCTTCCATCTTATAAGCTTCAACTAAATCATCTCTAAATTTCCATATTTTTTTTTCTTGATCAATAGAATTTGGAATTAAAATATCATTTATATTATTTGATATTAAGTGATATTTTTTCTCAAAATTATCTTGAAAAGCAACTTTGTCCTCATAGAGGTTTAATTTATAGATTATATAATAGGGCATTTCTTTTTCAAAAAAATGTTTTTTTAAAAAATTATTTTTAATGCATATTCCAAAAGATAAATTTGGGATAAGCTCAGAACTTTCAAGTTTATCGTAGTATAATGATCTGATTTCATTAAAAGATTTTATACATGTTTTTAAATCCCTATAAGCTGCAAAAAAAGTAAAATTGTCTAGAGGTTTTGGATGTATTTTAAGTAATACTTTTGAAAT
>CACFVT010000039.1 GCA_902569865.1 uncultured Alphaproteobacteria bacterium
AAAAAAGAACTGGTCTAATTGCAACTAAAATTGGAAATAGTTCTTATTTCAGTGAAAATGGAAATGTAATTCCTGTCACTGTGTTAAAAGTTGATGAATGCATTGTATCAAATATTAAAACTTTAGAAAAAGATGGCTACTCTTCAATTCAAGTTGTTTCTATAGATGGGAAATCTGATATTAAAAAAATTAAAAAGCCTCAACAAAAATTATTTGCAAATATAAAATCAGATCCAAAAAAAGTTATTAAAGAATTTAGAATTCATCCAGAAAATCAATTAGATATTGGTACAAAATTAAACGTATCTCATTTTAAAAAAGACCAATTTGTTGATGTTACATCCAATTCAATAGGCAAGGGTTTTGCTGGAGCAATGAAGAGGCACAACTTTGCTGGATTAAGGGCATCCCACGGTGTTTCAATATCTCATAGATCTCATGGTTCTACTGGTCAAAATCAAGATCCTGGAAAAGTATTTAAAGGCAAAAAAATGGCAGGTCACATGGGAACAAAAAAAGTAACTAAACAAAATCTTAAGGTTATAGATGTGGATGAAGAAAATAAAATACTTGTCATCAATGGCTCTGTTCCTGGAAGAAAAAATTCGGTTGTTTTTGTTAATGACTCTGTAAAGAAAAATTAAAAATGAAAAAACAAGTTGTTAATCTAGAAAATAAAAAAGTAAAAGATTTAGATATCAATACAAATGTTTTTGGAATTAAGCTTTTGCCAGATATCATTCATCAATACATTAGATATCAAAACGCTAAATCAAGACAGGGAACACATAAAACTAAATCAAGATCTGAGGTAAATGGAAGAGCAAAAAAACCTTTTTCTCAAAAAGGTACCGGTAATGCAAGGCAAGGAAGTAGTAAACCTCCTCACTTTAGAGGCGGAGCAATATCTATGGGACCCATTCCAAGAGATCATTCATTTTCACTAAATAAAAAAGAAAAAAAACTAGCAATAAAATCCGCACTATCATCAAAGTTACTTGAAGACAACATTATATTCCTGGACACGTTAGAAATTAAAAATCATAAAACAAAAGAGTTAGTTTCTAAACTTAATAATTTTAATTTTAATACTGCATTGTTTGTTTATGGAGATGAAAAGATTGATGATAATTTTAAAAAAGCATCTTCAAATATACCACATGTTTCAATTCTTAGTTGCAATGGAATAAATGTTAAGGATTTAATTTCAAATCATAAAATTTTTATTGACGAAAAATCAATAGATCAAATAACTAAAAGATTATCATGAAAATAAAGAAAATAATATCTGATGAAAAAGCATTTAGCATTATTCACAAGCCTATGATGACAGAGAAATCAACAAACCTTAATCAATTTAATCAATACACTTTTATGGTTGATAAAAACTCAAATTCTCATGAAATTCAGCAAGCAATTGAAAAAATATTCAAAGTTAAGGTAACTAAAATAAATACTGCTATAATTAGAGGCAAACCAAAGTCTTTCAAAGGAAACATCGGATACAAAAAAGATTTAAAAAAAGCAATTGTGACTCTAGCTGATGGCAATACAATCGACTCATCATTGGAGATTAAATAATGTTAATTAAACTAAAACCTAACACACCAGGTCAAAGAGGAACTGTTTTAGTATCCAAAAAACATCTATCTAATGATAAGCCATTCAAAACACTTACAAAATCAAAAAATTCATCTGGAGGAAGAAATAATCAAGGAAGAATTACATCACGAAGAATGGGTGGTGGTGTAAAAAGGAAATATAGAATTATAGATTTTAAAAGAAATAAATTTGATATTAATGCCGTGGTTGTTAGAAACGAATATGATCCCAATAGATCTGCATTTATCTCACTTATTAAATACGAAGATGGTGAATTCAGATATATACTTTCTCCAAAAAATATATCTGTAGGTGATAAAGTTTCTTCAGGAATGAATGTGGAGATTAAAGATGGAAATTGCCTCCCACTTAAAAACATACCCATTGGGACATATGTTCATAATATTGAATTAAAACCAGGTGCTGGAGGACAATTGGTTAGATCTGCAGGAACATCGGCTCAAATCATATCAAAAGAAGATCTTTATGTGCAAATAAAATTAGTTTCAGGTGAAATAAGAATGATAAATAAAAATTCTATGGCTTCGATTG
The DNA here is from genome assembly GCA_902569865.1 of uncultured Alphaproteobacteria bacterium. Lineage (GTDB taxonomy): Bacteria > Pseudomonadota > Alphaproteobacteria > HIMB59 > CACPNW01. Next base: position 2,155 of record CACFVT010000039.1, read on the forward strand.
GCGTTTTATCTAATCCAGACAATAAAAATATTAAACTAGGTAAGGCTGGCAGAAAAAGATATTTAGGATGCAGACCAAAAGTTAGAGGTGTTGTAATGAATCCTGTAGACCACCCTCATGGTGGTGGTGAAGGAAGAACATCAGGAGGTAGACACCCAGTAACTCCTTGGGGAGTATCTACAAAAGGAAAGAAAACAAGAAGTAATAAAAAAACTAACACATTTATTATCAGAAGAAGGAAAAAATAATGGCAAGATCAGTTTGGAAAGGACCATTTGTTGATATTAATTTGCTTAAAAAAGCAGAAAAGGTATCTGAATCAGGCAGAAAAGAGGTTATTAAAACTTGGTCAAGAAGATCAACTATACTTCCTCAATTTGTTGGACTTACATTTGGTGTATACAATGGTCAAAAATTCGTGCCTGTAAGTGTTAGTGAACATATGGTGGGACACAAATTTGGAGAATTTTCACCAACTAGAAACTTTAAAGGTCACACTGCTGCAGATAAGAAAGCTGGTAAATAGTTTATGGTTTTAGAAAATACATCAATAGCTAAAGATAATACAATTAGAGTTAGTCAATTAAAACTGGCAAATATAACTCGATTGATTGTTAATCAAAAGGTTAATAAGGCAGTTGAACAATTAAAATTCTCAAATAAAAGAATTTCTCAAAATGTTTTAAAGGTGTTAAATTCAGCAATTGCAAATGCTGAAAATAATAAGCAACTAGACATTGATAATTTATATGTAAAAGAAGCATATGTAGGAAAAAGTTTAAGCATGAAAAGGTTTCGCCCAAGAGCAAAAGGTAGAGCCTCTTCCATTTTGAAGCCTTTTAGCAAATTAACTATAATATTAGAAGAAAGAACAATTAATAACGAAGGAAAAAAAATAACTATGGGACAAAAAGTTAATCCAAACGGCATAAGATTAGGCATTAATAGAACATGGTCATCTAGATGGTTTTCAAATTCTGAGTATTCAAAGTTACTTCATCAAGATTTAGAAATTAAAAATTTCGTTGAAAAAAAATTAAAAAATGCCAGTATTTCAAAAGTTAATATTGAAAGAGCTGCAAAAAAATTGAGAATTTCAATTTACAGTTCTAGACCTGGTATCATTATTGGGAAAAAAGGAGCAGACATAGAAAGTCTTAAAAAGAAATTATCAACTTTATCAAATTTAGAAGTTTTTCTAGATATTAAAGAAGTGAGAAAACCAGAAGTTGAAGCTAAGCTAGTTGCTGAGAATATAGCATCTCAACTTGAAAGACGTATTTCTTTTAGAAGAGCTATGAAAAAAGCTGTTCAATCATCTATGAGATTAGGTGCTAAGGGAGTTAAAGTTGTTTGTAGTGGAAGATTGGGTGGTGCAGAAATTGCAAGAACAGAAAAATATCACGAAGGAAGTGTACCTCTTCATACACTTAGAAGTGATATAGATTATGCTCAGGCAGAGGCAGAAACTACTTACGGTATATGTGGAATAAAAGTTTGGATTAATAAAGGTGACATACTTGCAAAAGATCCCTACGCAAGTGAAAAAAAACAAATTGAAATGGGGAGCGTAAGATAATGAATATGTTATCTCCCAAAAAGACTAAATATAGAAAACAATTCAAAGGAAGAATTCATGGAAATGCTAAAGGAAATTATGCTCTTAATTATGGGAGTTTTGGACTAAAAGCAATGCAACCAGAAAGAATTACTTCTAGACAAATTGAGTCTGCTAGAAAAGCAATTACAAGACATTTAAAAAGAGCAGGCAAAATGTGGATTAGAATATTTCCAGATGTTCCTGTTTCAAAAAAACCAGCAGAGGTAAGAATGGGTAAAGGAAAAGGCTCAAATGAATTTTGGGCATGCCGCGTCAAACCTGGAAGAATTATGTTTGAAATTGACGGCGTAAATATTGCTGATGCTAAAAAGGCAATGACTTTAGCAGCTGCAAAATTGCCAGTTAAATGTAAATTTGTTGAGAGAAATATATGATAGAAAAAAAATCTAAAAATTCTCATTTAAGCAATTCTAGAGCATCACTATTATTTTTTGCTGTAGTACAAATTGTAATATTCAAACCTCTAACTTTATCTATTTTATCATAATTAATTTCTGGGAATATAATTTGCTCTTTAATCCCCATAGAGTAATTGCCACTTCCATCAAAGCTATTTGGATTTAATCCTCTAAAATCCCTTATGCGCGGAATAGCAATATTAACTAATCTATCTAAAAACTCATACATTTTTTTATTTCTTAGAGTTACTGAAGAACCTAGAGGCATGCCTGCTCTAATTTTAAAACCAGCAATTGCTTTTTTAGCTTTAGTTTTTATGGCTTTTTGTCCTGATATTAAAGATAGTTCCTCTTGTGCTTTATCAATTAGCTTTGTGTCATCTTTTGCATCACCAATTCCCATATTAATTACAATCTTACTGACCTTTGGCACTTGGTGAATATTGCTAACACTCAATTTACTTTTAAGATCTTCAGTAATAGTTGTTTTATATTCTTTTAAAAGTCTGCTCATGCTAAATTTCGGTTCCAGTTTTTTTATTAATTCTTAATTTTTTACCATCTTTATTTAATTTAAATCCTACTCTTACGCCTTTGTTGGATTTTGAGTCAAAAAAGTTTAAGTTAGATAAATGAATTGGCATTTCCTTTTCAACAATACCTCCAGGTTCATTATTTCCAGGTTTTTGATGTTTTTTAACTTTGTTAATATCTGAAACGATTGCTTTATTTAATTTTGGAAGAAGTTTAATAATTTTACCTTTTTTTCCTTTATCTTTACCTGCCAAGACGATTACTTCATCACCTTTTTTTATTTTAAATTTAATATTCATATTAAAGTACCTCTGGAGCCAAGCTAATAATTTTCATAAATTTTTTTGTTCTAAGTTCTCTTGTAACAGGACCGAAAATCCTAGTTGCTATTGGTTCTTCTTGTTTATCTAAAAGAACTGCTGCGTTCTTATCAAATTTTATTGATGAACCATCAGATCTACCAAAAGATTTTGCTGTTCTTACTATAACAGCTTTAAAAACTTCACCTTTCTTTACTTTTGCTCGTGGAATTGCATCTTTAATAGAAACAACAATTATGTCACCAATAGAAGCAGATCTCCTTTTTG
>CACFVT010000040.1 GCA_902569865.1 uncultured Alphaproteobacteria bacterium
TTAGTAACCTCAAAGGCAAGTATTTTTTTTGCCTCATTAATTTCTTTATCTTTCAGTTCTGATAATTTTTTAATTTCATTGAGACTAATTTTAGTAAACAATTTTAAAAATTTGCTTACATCATGATCTGCTATATTTCTCCAAAATTGATAAAATTCAAAGTTGCTAAGTTTTATCTTATCCAGCCAAATGGCACCTTTTGCAGTTTTGCCCATTTTTGAACCATCTGCATTAGTTATTAATGGAGAAGTGAGTGCATACGCTTTTTTATTAAGCATTTTTTTTATCAAATCTATACCATTTATAATATTTCCCCATTGATCAGACCCACCCATTTGCAGAACGCAATTGTAATTTTTCCTTAAATAGTAAAAATCATAAGCTTGAAGAAGCATATAATTGAATTCTAAGAAAGATAGTGGTTGCTCTCTATCTAATCTATTTTTTACTGACTCAAAAGTTAACATTTTATTAAGAGTTAATTTAGATCCAACATCTCTCAAAAATTCAATATAATTTAAATTCCCAAGCCATTCATAATTATTTATTATTGATCCTTTACCACTTAGATTTATGAATTGACTAAAAGTCTTCTCAATTCTTTTTATATTCATAGAAATTTCTTTTATTGCCATGATTTTTCTTGTTGAGTCTTTCCCAGATGGATCACCAACTAATGTTGTTCCACCACCTACTAATGCTATTGTATTATGGTCGTATGTGTCTAACCAATGCAGAAGCATTAACTGAACTAAGCTACCAATATGTAGACTTTCACTAGTTATATCAAAGCCGATGTATGCGGTTATTTTTTTTTTGGATATCAAAGAGTCTAAGCTCTCAATATCACTTGACTGATATATAAAGCCACGTGAATGTATTTCTCTTAAAAATTCTGATTTTAATTTCATTATATTTATTAAAATAGTTAAATAATATTTTCTTTAATATACTTATCTACTACTTCAGTAAATTCATTTGAAAAATTTTCATAAAAGTGATCTGCTCCTTTTATAGGTTTAAATTTTATATCAACTTTTTTTTGTTTTTGCAGTTTTTCTGCTAATATTTTTGTAGAGTCAAAAGAGGCTATATTATCCTTATCTCCATGAACTATCAATCCTGATGAAGGACACGGAGCTAAGAAACTAAAATCTCTAATGTTTGCAGGAGGTGAAACACTCACAAATCCATTTATTTCAGGTCTTCTCATTAATAATTGCATTGCAACCCATGCACCAAATGAAAAACCTACTACCCAACAAACTTTTGAGTTTGTATTATATTGTTGTAACCAATCTAACACACTCGCTGCATCACTTAACTCACCTTCTCCATTATCATATATGCCTTCACTTTTGCCTACACCTCTAAAGTTAAATCTAATTGTTGAAAATCCATTTGATATAAAAATTTTATAGAGTTTAAAGACAATTTTAGTATTCATAGTCCCACCTCGAGATGGATCAGGGTGCAAGATAATGGCAATAGGAGATTGTAAATCCTTATTATGTGAATACTTTGCTTCAATTTTACCTTCAGGACCAGAAATAAGTAAATCTACCATTTTAGAAAGCTATTATTGAACTAAATGGAGTTTGTAAATATAGATTAATAATTATTATGAATTCTCTTGGTTTTAATAAAGCTGAAAAAGATACGAAGATTATCGTTGCTATGTCGGGTGGAGTTGACAGTTCAGTTGCAGCAGTAATGCTCAAAAAAGAGGGTTATGATGTTACTGGAGTTACATTAAGACTGTATAATCAACCTAATGCTTCTAAATCAAAATCATGCTGTGCAGGTATTGATATCGATGATGCTGATAAAGTAGCTAAACAATATGATTTTCCTCACCATGTATTTGACTATCAAGATAAGTTCTATGATGGCGTAATTAGTAATTTTGTTGACTCTTATGCTAATGGAGAAACTCCTGTACCATGTATTCAATGTAATCAAACAGTAAAATTCTCTGATCTTCTTGAGGAGTCAAAAAAAATGAATGCAGAAGCTCTTGTGACAGGTCATTATGCTATACGTAAAGGCGGTATAAAAGGTTCTAAGCTTTTTAAAGCAAAAGATAAAAAAAAGGATCAAAGTTATTTTTTATTTGCAACTCTTCAAGATCAATTAGATTATGTTCGTTTTCCTCTTGGAAATTATTTGAAATCAGAAATAAGAGAAATGGCAGCAGATTACAAATTAATTGTTAGTGATAAGCCTGACAGCCAAGATATATGTTTTGTAACATCTGATTCATACAGAGACTTAATTAACAATATTCAACCAGAGATAAATAAAGAAGGAAATATATTCGACATTAATGGAAATAAGATTGGAGTTCATAAGGGAATAGCTAATTATACGATTGGTCAAAGGAAGGGGGTTGGAGTTGGGGGTCAAGAAAAACCACTATATGTTAAAGAAGTTAATAAAAATCAAAATTATATTGTTTTAGCTCCTTATGAAAACTTACAAAAAAATAAAATATTTTTTAAAAATATAAATTTATTGGACAAAGAGATTTCTAACAAAGAAATTGAGTGTTCTGCAAAAATAAGATCAACTCAAAAAGAAATATCAGGAAAATTAAAAATAATTGATGAAAGCGGTTATTTCATATTTGATGAACCAATATCTGCTACATCTCCAGGGCAAGCTTGTGTTTTTTATAAAAATGATCAAGTTTTAGGAGGGGGCTGGATAACTTAATATTTAGAATGTATTCTAAATTAACCTATTTTTAGTTGAAATGACTGGATTTTTTTGAATAAAACCTTATTTGATTATATGTGAACATAGAAACAACTCAAACCTTAGATAAGTATGCTCAAGACAAATATAAATATGGTTTTGTTACTAATATAGTTTCAGATAGACCAAAGAAGGGATTAGATGAGGAAATAATAAAGTTTATCTCTCAAAAGAAAAACGAACCTGATTGGATGCTTACTTGGAGACTTGATTGTTATAAAAAGTGGTTAAAAATGTCAGACCCACAATGGGCAAATTTAAAGTTTCCTGAAATTAATTATCAGGATATTTATTACTATTCTGCTCCAAAAGGTTTTGAAAATAAACCTAAAGATTTAAGTGAAGTAGATCCTAAATTAATAGAAACTTATAATAAACTTGGAATTCCTTTAGAGGAACAGAAAGTATTAGCCGGAGTTGCAGTTGATGCGGTTTTTGATAGCGTTTCAGTCGCAACGACTTACAAAGGAGAACTAGAAAAACTTGGTATAGTTTTTTGCTCTATTAGTGAAGCTGTCCAAACACATCCTGAATTAGTAAAAAAATATCTAGGATCAGTTATTCCTCCAGGTGACCATTCTTTTTCTGCACTTAACTCTGCAGTTTTTACTGATGGCTCTTTTGTTTATATTCCTGAAAATGTTAAATGTCCTATGGAGCTCTCTACTTACTTTAGAATTAATGCAGAAGAAACAGGTCAGTTTGAAAGAACCTTAATTATTGCTGATAAAGGCAGTTATGTAAGTTATCTTGAAGGTTGTACGGCACCACAAAGAGACACAAATCAACTTCATGCAGCCAATGTTGAGTTAATAGCCTTAGATAATGCAGAGATAAAGTATTCTACTGTTCAAAACTGGTATCCAGGTGATGAGGAGGGCAAAGGAGGAATATATAATTTTGTTACTAAAAGAGGATTATGCAAAGGAATAAATAGTAAAATATCATGGACTCAAGTCGAAACAGGATCCTCAATAACATGGAAATATCCAAGCTGTATTCTTAAAGGTGACAACTCTATCGGAGAATTTTATTCCGTTGCAATAACAAACAACTACCAGCAGGCTGACACTGGCACAAAAATGACTCATATTGGAAAAAATACCCGAAGTAAAATAATATCAAAAGGTATTTCTCTTGGAAATTCTCAAAATACTTATAGAGGTAATGTGTCATTCTTACGAAAAGCAAATAAATCAAGAAATTATACACAATGTGACTCTCTTCTTGTTGGCAACAAATGTGGCGCACACACAATTCCTTATATTGAATCAAAAAATAATACTGCTGTTGTTGAGCATGAAGCATCAACTTCAAAGATAAACGAAGAACAACTTTATTATTGTAGACAAAGAGGACTTAGCCATGAAGAGGCAGTTTCTTTAATTGTTAATGGTTTTTGCAAACAGGTATTGCAAGAATTACCTATGGAATTTGCGGTTGAAGCACAGAAACTTGTAGCTATATCTTTAGAGGGGAGTGTTGGATGATCTTTCTAAATATTAATAATTTAAATGTCTCAATTGAAGGTAAAAAAATTCTAGATGATTTTAATCTAACAATAAACCAAGGTGAGGTGCATGCAATCATGGGTCCAAATGGATCTGGAAAAAGTACCTTGGCAAACGTTCTAGCTGGTAATGAAGATTATGAAGTAAATTCAGGTAAGATTATATTCAAAGACCAAGATCTTTTAGGTCTAAATATCGAAGAGCGTGCACAAATTGGAATTTTTTTAGCTTTTCAATATCCTGTTGAAATTCCTGGCGTTAATATTACACCATTTCTTCAAGCATCAATCAATTCTAAACTAAAAAATGAAAATAAGCCTGAATTAGATACCTTATCATTCGCAAAGCTATTAAAAGAAAAAGCTAAAGATCTTGGTATAGGTCCTGATATGTTGAAAAGATCAATCAATACTGGTTTTTCTGGAGGTGAGAAGAAAAGATATGAAATTCTTCAAATGAGTGTTTTAAATCCCGAATTCACAATTTTTGATGAAACTGATTCTGGTTTAGATGTTGACGCTCTTAGAATTGTTACAGAAGGTATTAATAAATTTAAAAATGATAACAATTCTTTTTTAATTATTACCCATTACCAGAAGCTTTTAGATTATATAAACCCTGACTACGTCCATGTAATGAGAAATGGAAAAATATTAAAATCAGGTGATATTTCTCTTGCTGTAGAGATTGAAAAATCGGGTTATCAAAATTTTTAAATGACCTTTGAAAATAATTATAAACTTCATTCAAAAGAATATATTTTTACCAATAATGTAAAATTAAAAAATAAGCGAGAAAATATTTTTAGCAAATTAATTTCAAAAAATTTTGATCAAAAAAATAATGAAAGTTTAAAAAATATTTCTTTTTCAGATTTAAGTG
>CACFVT010000041.1 GCA_902569865.1 uncultured Alphaproteobacteria bacterium
AAGTATGCTTGCAGTTGTTGCATTTACAATGACTGTAGTCATGGTGATGAATGATTTTGATTTGAGTGTTGGATCAATGGCAAGTTTGGCAGGTATAGTTGCTGCTGTGCTATTCTCGATGGGTTATCCAATTTGGATTGGAATATTGGCAGCTTTGTTTGTAGGAATAATTGGAGGTTTGTTTAATGGTTTTTTAGTTTCTATAATTGGTATTCTCCCTTTCGTTGCAACACTTGGCACGCTCACAATGTTCAGTGGGTTTGCTTTTCTAATAAGTGGGGGTAGAACCATTTTTGGAAGAGATATACCCAGTGAATTCTCAAGTTTTGCACGAAGTGGTATAGAAATTTCTTCTCTAGATCTAAAAATACCTTTTTTAAGCATACTGGCATTACTCATTCTTTTTATTGTCTGGTTTATTTTGGAGCAAACAACATATGGGAGAAGGTTATACGCCATAGGAGGAAACACAGAAGCTTCGTTTCTAGCTGGAATAAAGGTTAAGCAACTGAGACTTTCTGCATTTGCTATAACAGGAGTTGGTGCTGCAATAGCAGGGCTAATGTATTCAAGTCGTGTTGCTTCATCAAACCCAACTCAAGGAAGCGGTTTAATGTTGGAAGCAATTGCAGCTGTTTTCTTAGGAATGACTATGAGTGAAGAAGGTGAGCCTAGGGTATTATACACTTTATTAGGTGTATTAATCTTAGGCGTTTTAGACAATGGCCTCACACAAATGAATGTTGATAGTTATATTAGAGAAGTATTGGTTGGGTTTATTGTAATTCTAGCTGTTGCGTTTTCAAGTATTACAAAAAAAAGAAATTAATTAAAACTAAATGCGATACTGAAAATTTTGTGTCGTTGGATTAATTTTTATTAATTTAGCACCATTTCGAATATGATAATGAGTTGCTACAGGTGTCAAAGGAGATAAAGTCATAATACTATCAATGTTATTTTGTTTTTTCATATATTTTAACAATTCTTTCATTATTTTTTTCCCCGCTCCTTTTTTTAATGACCACAGTGTATAAGCAACAGCAATTTGACTATTATTTTCGTCCACACTCATCAAATCAAGTTCTTTAACAGTAGCAGGTAATTCATTTGTAAAAGCAAGACAGACAACGCCTTCAATTTCATCTTTATATTTTAATCCAAATATCTTCCTACCCTTTGTTGTTCTAAACGAATTATCTAATTCAGGTCTAACTGGGTCATCTTCGGGATTAATTTCACTTAATTCAACTAACTCTGTTTTTTTAATCCAGTTAAAAAAATCAAAATTGTATCTGTATTTTTTTATCACACAGACCCTTTATACTTATAGGTTTTTAAAAAAAGGCTTTATTTTAATAATTTTTAACCTCAAATAATTCTTTTTCTCTATCAAGAAATTTGTATTTCATTTTTGTTGTTATAAATAATTCATTTTTTAAATAGATTAATCTTTTCTATCATCTCGCTTCTTTTTACAACTGTTCCATTTTGAAGATATTCCATTGCTTTTAGTGCTGAGGTATGAGCATCCTCACTAGATCCAGCAGTACAATCTTCAATTACATAGCAATGATAATCACCTTGATGAGCATCAACAAAAGTATAATGTACACAAACATCAGTTAATCCTCCTGTAAAAATAAGTGTATTCGCAGATAATCCTTTTAATAATATTTCTAAATCAGTACCATAAAATGCTGAATATCTTCTTTTTTGAATTTTATAATCATTAGGAAGTATTCCCATTTCCTCTACTGCTAATTCAGTTAGAGGATTATCATCAAGGAAATGGATCTTTTCATCACCATCAAGTTCACGACCAATATCAACTAAATTATTTCTATGTATTTCTTGAATAAAAATAACTGGAATTTTTAATTTCCTACATTCATCTATTAATATACGTGTATTTAACATTCTTTTAGAATAATCTGGCATCTCTGGTATTGCTTTATCTTCATTATCTATGTCTGCAAAATCAGATTTTTGTATATCTATTACAATAAGTGCTAAATTAGCGTTTTTTTGAAAATCTTTCATACCTAATAATAAAGTAATTTTATTTTTTTACTAAGCAGTTTTTGTAATCTCAACTAATACAGGTTCTTCAAACTTATTCACCATCTCTTTAGGAATAATTTGCCAGAAAAGGTATTTATCTCTATCCCAGTTATCCAAAATATCTTTTGCGTGCTGTGAATTAGTTTCATTGTGGTAAATCGTAATTTTATTTTTTAAAAAATCTTCCCAATACGAAGTCATTTGCTGCTGATAAAAAACATCATCCAAATTAATGCGAAGAGGTAATGTTCCTTCTTTATCATAAACAAAGGCAATTCCCCCTGTCATTCCTGCACCAAAATTATTTCCAACTTCTCCTAAAATAACAACACTTCCACCTGTCATGTACTCACAACCATTATCACCACATCCTTCAATTACAGCGTTAGCTCCAGAATTTCTCACAGCAAATCTATCTCCTGCAATACCTGCAGCATATAGTGTTCCTTTAGTTGCTCCATAAAGACAGGTATTACCAATAATTACATTTTTGTTTGTCTGAAGCGATGAAATTTCAGGAGGTGTAATAACTAATTTACCGCCAGATAAACCTTTAGCCACGTAATCGTTAGCATCACCTGATATTTTTAACGTTGTTCCTTTTACACTAAATGCACCAAAAGATTGGCCCGCTGAACCATTTAGATTAATTATAATCTGATCATCTTCTAAAATATTCATCCCAATTTTAGTTGTAATTTTTGAGGCAAGTCTTGTTCCTAGAGCCCTATCAGTATTTTTAATATTATAACTTAACTGCATTTTTTGACGCGTAGTAAAGAAATTTTCAAGGTCTTCGATGATCTTTAGATCTAAACTATCGGCTACTTTTGTAATATTGTCTTTCTTATCTTTGTAATCACCAGTTGAAGAGTCAATTGTTTGTATGATTGGATTCAAGTCTAAATCATCTAAGTCAGAACTTCCTCTACTTACTTGATATAGTAAATCAGCACGTCCGATAATTTCATCCAGTGTTTTAAAACCAAGATCTGATAATATTTCACGAACTTCTTCTGCAATGTAAGTAAAAAGATTAATAACTTTCTCAGGAGTGCCAGTAAATTTTTCTCTAAGTTTTTCATCTTGCGAACAAACACCGACGGGACAGGTATTGGAATGACATTGTCTCACCATAATACATCCCATTGCTACTAAACTTGCTGTTCCAATTCCGTACTCTTCAGCGCCAAGCATGGCTGCAATAACAATATCCCTTCCTGTTTTAAGACCACCATCCGTTCTTAAAATAACTTTATCACGTAAATTATTTAAGGATAGAACTTGGTGAACCTCACTTAAACCTAACTCCCAAGGAAGGCCTGCATATTTAATACTTGTTTGCGGACTTGCACCGGTCCCACCATTATGTCCAGATATAAGTATGCTATCAGCTTTCGCTTTTGCAACTCCTGCTGCAACTGTCCCAATCCCTGATTGTGCAACGAGTTTTACACAAACTTTTGCTCTTGGATTAATTTGTTTTAAATCATAAATTAGTTGAGCTAAATCTTCTATAGAATAAATATCATGATGTGGGGGCGGACTAATTAGAGTCACTCCTTTAGTTGAATGTCTAAGCTTAGCAATTAAGCCAGTCACTTTACCACCAGGTAATTGACCACCTTCACCAGGTTTTGCACCCTGAGCAACTTTAATTTCAATTTCATCACAGTTATTGAGGTATTCTGCTGTTACTCCAAATCTTCCACTGGCAATTTGTTTTATGCGTGATGATGGATTATCTCCATTTGGTCTAAGTTTAAAACGACTTGAGTCTTCGCCTCCCTCACCTGAGTCTGACTTTGCACCTATCCTATTCATAGCTATTGATAAAGTTTCATGTGCTTCAGGACTAAGTGCACCAAGAGAAATGCCAGGCGCTACTAAACGTTTCCTAATATCTTGGGCAGACTGTACCTCTGGTAAATGAATTTTTTTAGTATCCATTTTATAACCTAATAAATCTCGAATATTGATGGGCGGCATGTCATCAATCATCTGCGAATATTTTTTATAAAGCGAATAATTTTTAGTTCCAACTGCTGATTGCAGCATATGAATTGATTTTGCTTCAAAAGCATGTTGTTCGCCACCAAATCTATATCTATAAAAACCACCAACTGTTAGAGTGGTAACTTGTTCATCAAAACCTTTTTCATGCGCTTCTAAAGAGCGCTTTTCAATGCCTATAAGGCCAATCCCTGATATTTTAGAACTCATCGATGGGAAAAACTTGCTCATTAAATTTCTACTCAAACCAACGGCTTCGAAATTACATCCGCCTCTATAAGAATTGATAACTGATATACCCATTTTACTCATCACTTTAAGTAAACCGTTGTTAATGGAATTAATGTATCTCTCAACACATTGCTCATAAGATAAAGATCCAAACAAACCTTTTTTATGGCGTTCTGCAATTGCTTGTTGTGCAAGATATGCATTAACACTTGTTGCACCAACACCAATTAATACAGCAAAATAATGCACGTCTAAACATTCTGCTGATTGAATATTTAAAGATATGTATGTTCTTAGATTTTGACGAATAAGATGGGAGTGAACAGAGCTTGTTGCTAAAATCATTGGCAAAGCAACTCTATCTTTTGATAAATGTTTATCACTTAAAATTATATGTATATAACCTTCTCTTACCGCTTCTTCAGCTTGATTGTTAAGTTCCATTAAGGATTTTTCAAAAGAATTATTTTCATCAGTTAAATCCATTGTCGTATCTAAAATTTTAACAGTATCTTTCATATACTGCCTCATTGTCTTAAATTGATTAATCGATAAAACTGGCGAATTAAGTTGTAAATGATCACATTGTTTTTCATCTTCATCTAAAATGTTGCTTAAGTTTCCAATTCTTGTGCGAAGAGACATCACCACCCTTTCACGAAGAGAGTCAACAGGGGGGTTAGTAACTTGACTGAAATTTTGCCTAAAGAAGTGATGTAAACCTCTATATTTTTTTGACAGCACTGCTAAAGGTGAATCATCTCCCATCGATCCTGTTGCTTCCTTTTGCTCCATAATCATT
>CACFVT010000042.1 GCA_902569865.1 uncultured Alphaproteobacteria bacterium
GATGGAATTTGCGTAAAATGTTATGGAAGAGATTTAGCAAGAGGTACTGATGTTAATATTGGTGAGGCAGTAGGTATTATTGCCGCACAATCAATTGGAGAACCTGGAACACAGTTAACAATGAGAACATTCCATATAGGTGGAGCTGCAAGCTCTTCTGTTGAACAATCTAATGCAGTTGCTCCTATAGAAGGCAAAGTTAGATTTGAAAATATAAGATTAATTAATGATAAAGCTAATAATCAAATTATACTTAGTCGAAATGCTAAAATTAAAATATTGTTAGATGAAGGAGAAAAATTTTCATTTAACATACCTTTTGGCTCAAGGTTATTTGTGAAGGATAATCAGATAGTTAAAGTTAACGATCTTTTAGCAGAGTGGGATCCTTATACTTTGCCAATAATAGCTGAAAAAGATGGGATAATAAAATATGTAGATTTAAAACAAGGAATTTCTTTCAGAGAGTCAACAGATGATACTACAGGAATATCAAGCAAGATAGTTATAGATTGGAGCCAGAATCCAAAATCAAAAAACTTTAAGCCAGCTATAAATATTGTTAACTCTTATGAAGATGAGGAAAATATTGATGGAGATATAATTAATTATCCAATGTCAATTGATTCAATTCTGAGTGTTGAGAATGGTCAAGATGTTTCAGCGGGACAGGTTATCGCAAGAATCCCAAAAGAGTCTTCTAAAACTAAAGATATAACAGGAGGTCTACCAAGAGTGGCTGAATTATTTGAGGCTAGAAAACCAAAAGACCCTGCAATCATGTGTGAGATTGACGGACAAATTTCTTTCGGGAAAGATTATAAAAACAAAAGAAGATTAATAATAACAAGCGTTGATGAAGAACTTACTTTTGAGATTTTAATACCTAGATCTAAATATTTAAATGTTCAAGAAGGTGATTTTGTAAAAAAAGGTGATATATTAGTTGAGGGTACACCTGTCCCACATGATATTTTACGAATATTAGGTATTGAGGAGCTAGCAAGATATTTAGTTAAAGAAGTTCAGGCTGTCTATAAGCTTCAAGGCGTTTATATTAATGATAAACATATTGAAACTATAGCCAGACAAATGCTGCAAAAAAGTTCTAATTAAAAATCCAGGAGAATCATCATTAATTACAGGAGAGCAGATTCAAAAAAGAGATGTTCTAAAAATTAACAAACTGCTTGAATCTCAGGGTAAAAAGATTGTTATTTATGAGCCTGTTCTTTTAGGTATTACAAAAGCAAGTCTTCAAACTTCTTCTTTCATATCTGCTGCATCTTTTCAAGAAACTACAAAAGTTTTAACTGATGCCGCAACAATTGGTAAAATTGACACTTTATCAGGCCTTAAAGAGAATGTTATTGTTGGGCGACTAATTCCTGCGGGAACAGGCAAAATTGCATCTGAATATGAAAACATTGCTAAGGTTAAAGATCAAGAAATAACAGAGCAAAGAAATGCGTTAAATGAAAATAATGAGAAACCCTCATAATTTGCATATATTTCTTGACTTTTTAGCTTTCAATTAATAAAGACCTGCTACTTTTGTTGATGGTAGTGGAAAATTAATTCCAAACACTTAGCAAGGAAAAATATGCCAACTATAAACCAGTTAGTAAGAAAAGGAAGAAAAGCTCAAAAAAAAAGGAACAAAGTTCCTGCTTTGGGAGCCTGCCCTCAAAAAAGAGGAGTTTGCACTAGAGTTTATACAACAACTCCAAAAAAACCTAACTCCGCTTTACGTAAGGTTGCAAGAGTTAAGCTTACTAATGGTCAGGAAGTTTCTGCATACATACCGGGAGAAGGTCATAACCTTCAAGAGCATTCAGTTGTTTTGCTTAGGGGAGGAAGAGTAAAGGATTTGCCTGGTGTCAGATATCACATTTTAAGAGGTACTTTAGACACGCAAGGTGTTAGTGCAAGAAAACAAAGACGCTCTTTATATGGCGCAAAAAAACCTAAATAAATATGTCAAGAAGAAGAGCTGCAGAAAAAAGAGTTGTAATACCAGATTATAAATACAAAGATATTATACTTACTAAATTTATGAATAGAATTATGATTGATGGAAAAAAATCAATATCAGAAAAAATAGTATACGGAGCCTTTGAAATCATATCAGAAAAAACTGAAAAAAGTCCAATTGATTTTTTTCATGAAGCACTTAATAACGTTAAGCCAAGTCTTGAAGTAAGATCAAGAAGAGTTGGTGGTGCCACTTACCAAGTTCCGATGGAAGTGCGACCTAGAAGAGCACAAACACTAGCAATGAAATGGATAGTTGACTCAGCAAATAAAAGAAATGAAAAAACTATGCGAGAAAGAGTTGCGAATGAAATTTTCGATGCATTCAATAATAAAGGTAATTCAGTAAAAAAAAGAGAAGAGACTCATAAAATGGCTGAAGCAAACAGAGCTTTCTCTCATTTTAGGTGGTAGTAAAAATGTCAAGAACTCATAGTTTAGAAAAATATAGAAATATTGGTATCATGGCTCATATAGATGCTGGCAAAACCACAACTACAGAAAGAATTTTATATTATACTGGTAAATCTCACAAAATAGGTGAAGTTCATGATGGTGCTGCAACTATGGATTGGATGGAGCAAGAACAAGAAAGAGGAATTACAATTACATCTGCAGCCACAACCTGTTTTTGGAATGATCATAGGGTTAATATTATTGATACACCAGGGCATGTTGACTTTACAATTGAAGTTGAGAGATCTCTTAAGGTGCTTGATGGTGCAGTTGCTGTATTTGATGGTGTAGCTGGAGTTGAACCACAATCTGAAACTGTTTGGCGCCAAGCTGATAAATATAATGTTCCTAGAATGTGCTTTATAAACAAATTGGATAGAACTGGAGCAAATTTTTTTATGTGTGTAGATATGATACCTGAAAGATTAGGCTCTTATCCCCTTGTGTTACAGCTCCCCATAGGTATTGAAAGTGATTTAAAAGGTGTCGTTGATTTAGTTTCAAATAATGCTATCGTCTGGCAGGATGAAAGTCTTGGTGCTAAATTTGATATTGTTGAAATACCTGATGATTTAAAAGAACAAGCAAAAGAATATAGAGAAAAATTAGTAGAAAAAGCTGTTGAAGAAGATGACACAATTATGGAGTCATATTTAGATGGTAACGAACCCTCAATTGAGGATTTAAAAAAATGTATTAGAAAAGGTACAATTAAGGGGTCATTTGTCCCTGTTTTAACCGGTTCAGCTTTTAAAAATAAAGGGGTGCAGCCGTTACTTGATGCGGTAATAGATTATATGCCATCACCTATTGATGTAGCAAGTGTTCGTGGAGTAGCTGTAGAAGATGATTCAAAAGAACTCACTAGAAAGTGTGATGACAATGAACCTTTTAGTGCACTAGCATTTAAAATTATGACAGATCCTTTTGTAGGTAGTTTGACATTTACAAGAATTTATTCTGGCACAATCAATACAAAAGATACAGTTCTAAATTCCAACTCTGAAAAAAAAGAAAATATTGGTAGAATGCTTTTAATGCATGCAAACAACAGAGAAGAAATCAAAACTGCTAATGCAGGTGATATTGTAGCACTTGTTGGCTTGAAAGATGTAACAACAGGCGAGACATTGTGCTCTGTTAATGAACCTATTGTTTTAGAGAGAATGGATTTCCCTGATCCTGTAATTGAAGTTGCAGTTGAGCCAAAAACAAAAGCAGACCATGAAAAAATGGGTACGGCTCTCGGTAGATTAGCTCAGGAAGACCCAAGCTTTAGAGTAACAACTGACCATGAGAGTGGTCAGACAATTATTAAAGGGATGGGTGAGCTTCATCTTGAAATTTTGGTAGATAGAATGAAAAGAGAGTTTAAAGTAGAAGCAAATGTTGGCGCGCCGCAAGTTGCTTATAGAGAAACAATATCTAGCTCATTTAATGTTGATTATACTCATAAAAAACAATCAGGAGGAGCAGGACAATTTGCAAGGGTAAAAATAACTTTTGATCCTGGTGAGCCTGGGAGTGGATACGAATTTATTAATAAAATAAAAGGTGGAAATATTCCTACTGAACTTATACCTGGGGTGGAAAAAGGATTAGTTGCTCAACAACAGACAGGTGTTATGGCCGGCTTTCCTTGTATAGATTTTAAAGCAACTTTAACTGACGGAGCCTATCATGATGTTGATTCAAGTGTTCTGGCTTTTGAAATTGCTGCAAGAGCTGCATTCAGAGAAGGTATTGCGAAAGCTAATCCAGTTCTACTAGAACCAATGATGAAAGTTGAAGTAGTTACGCCTGAAGAATATATGGGTGATGTTATTGGAGATTTGAATAGTAGAAGAGGTCAAGTTCAGGAGATGTCAACCAGAGGAAATGCAAATGTTGTAGATGCAATGGTACCTCTTGCAAATATGTTTGGTTATGTAAATAATCTTAGATCTTTAACACAAGGTAGAGCGAACTACTCAATGCAGTTCGATCATTATGAGCAGGTACCTTCAAATGTTGCAGATGAAGTAAAGGCAAAGTTAGCGTAATGGATTCTCAAAATATTAGAATTAGATTAAGAGCTTTTGACAATAAACTTCTTGATAATAGTACTTTAGAAATAATTAATACTGCGAAAAGAACTGGAGCTAAGGTAAAAGGAC
>CACFVT010000043.1 GCA_902569865.1 uncultured Alphaproteobacteria bacterium
GATTATGGCTCCCTCATATGCACTCCAAGAAATCCTAATTGTTCAATTTGTAAGATTCAAAAATATTGTTTAAGTTATGAAAAGAAAATACAGAATATAATTCCAGTAAAAGTAAAAAAACAAAAATTAAAACCTAAAAAATATACCAGGGCGTATGTACTAATAAATGAAAAGGAAGAAATTTTAGTTAGAACAAGATCTGCAAGAGGAATGTTAGCTTCAATGCTTGAGGTTCCCAATGATGCATGGGTTGAGAAAAAAAATTTATTAAAAAAAGATATTTTAATAAAAAAAATTAATCAGAAATTTCAAAGAAAAGAAACGTTATTATATTCTTTTAGTCATTTTGATCTAAATACTGATATATTTTACTTAAAAGTCATGAGAAAGAATTTTCCACAACAGAAATGGCTTAATATTTCTAAATTTTCTGATTCTCAATTACCAACTGTTATGAAAAAAATTGTTGAAAAATCTTTAATGAATTAAAATAAATTATTAAAAAGAGTAACAATTCCAATTACACCTAGTGCTAACAAAGAAATATTTCTAAAATATCTTTTCCCTGACGAATTAAAAAAAAGTGAACCAGTGTAGGAAGATAAAATATAAATTGGTGATGCAAGTATTCCAGTAAATAATAATTCAAAAGAAAATAGATTAAAAAAATACATACTAATTACTGTGCTAATAACAATTCCTGAAGACATTATTAATATATTTCCTCTAGTTACTTGATCACTATCACCTTTTGATAAAAGAATTGTTGCAAAAGGAGGGCCACCCATCCCAGTACTTCCTTGCATTAAGCCACTAATTGTACCACCTATTATTAATACGTATTTATTGATAGTTGATTTTAATCGCCATCCACTTGCAATCAGTACTACAAAAAAAATAACTAAAATAGACATAAGAATTTTAATTATTTGTTCATCAACAGCAATAAGGAATATTGTGCCAATTGGTATCATTAACATCATTGAAAAAAACATAGGGGAAATTTGTTTAAATCTGCAGTGTCGCATTCCAATAAAAGTTAAATAAATAGTTGTCGGTATTTCAATAATAATATTAAAAACAACAGCAAAGATAGGGGAGTACACAAATGAAAGTATCGGTATTGTAATAAGCCCAGATCCAAAACCTAAAAAACCACGAATAAAACCTGAAAAAATAATAACTATAATTATTAATAAAAATTTATCAGGTAAGTTATTTATAAGATATTCCATTACTTATGAATATTACTAGACTAAATTTTTTATTTTAACTAAACAAACATTATGAATCAAATTTTTCCTCAAGGACATGCTTGGATAGATGGGAATTTTGTTGCACTTGCTGAAGCAAAAATATCTATACTGGATTGGGGCTTTCTTCGTTCAGATGCAACATATGATGTTGTACATGTTTGGAAAGGTCGTTTTTTCAGATTAGATAAACATATTGATCGTTTTTTTGAGTCAACTAAAAAATTGCGCATGCCATGTAAAATGAATCGTGATGAGTTAAAAAAAATTTTAGCTGGTTGTGTTGAAAAAGCTAAATTAGAAAATGCATATGTTGAAATGATACAAACAAGAGGTATCTCAACAAAATTTGTTAGAGACCCAAGACAAGCAACGCCACGTATAATAGCTTTTGCTGTTCCTTTTGGTTGGATATTGAAACAAGAAGATTTTGAAAAAGGATTAGATGTTCTGCTAACAGATATTAAAAGAATCCCCCCAAGTTCTATTGACCCAACTATTAAAAACTATCACTGGATGGATTTAGTAACAGGAATGTTAAATGCTTATGAAAAAGGAAATGATACAGCAATATTAGTTGATGAAAATAATAATATTACTGAAGGACCTGGATTTAATTTATTTAGTGTTGATGACAACGGTATTTTTACACCTGATTATGGTGTACTAGAGGGAGTCACAAGGCAGACAGTATTTGATTTAGCTAAAGAATTGAATATTCCTATTTCTAAAAAACCAATTTCAATTGAGCAATTAAAAAATGCAAACGAGTTATTTGCAACCTCAACGGCTGGGGGAATTATGCCTATTACAAAAGTTAATGGTGAATTAATTGGAGACGGAAAAGTTGGTGGAAATACTCGTAAATTACACGAGATATATTGGGAAAAACATAAGGTTTCTGGGTGGAGTGTCTCAATTAATGAAATATTAAATAAATAAATATTTATTTTATCATAATCTTTATTATATATTTCTTAATGTTTTTTAGGTTTATATTTATCTTATTTATATCTTTTTCAGTTTATGCAGGTGATGAAGAATCTGTAAAAAAAAATATAGTAAGTAATTTCACAAACAGTTTAAGTTTAGCAGTGGAAAACTTTTTAGATGGTGAAGGTGAAACCACAGTACAAATAGATATGGGTGAAGACTATAAACCAGAATTTTCTATTGTAACTGTTAGACCTATATCAAAGCACCATAGTGTAGATGCTACATTCGTCCAACTTCAACTTAATGAGCAAAAAATACGTGGTAAAGGCAGACTATCTACCAATATAGGAATTGGTTATCGTAAGCTCTCAGAAAATAAAGACTCAATAACTGGGGCAAATGTATTTTTAGATTATGATGAAGAAGGCAATGCAAGAGCAAGTATTGGTTTAGAACTTAAATCATCTTCATTTGATGTTTTGGCAAATTACTATGCTGCCATCAGTGGTGGTCAAACAGTTGGTGCTTATACAGAAAGAACACTTGATGGTGTAGAGATAACAGCGGTAGGTCAAGTACCATATCTGCCTTGGGCAAATCTTGTAGCTACTCATTATGAATGGCAAGCTGAAAAGAACTCAAAAGACTCTAAGGGAGATAAGATAAGTTTAGAAATGCAATTGACTCCTAATTTAGTGGCTGAAGTTGGCTATGATGATAATAATATTTCTGGAACAAGTAATTTTGCTAAAATAATGTTTGTATATCCTGCAAGAGAAACAACACCAACAGCTTCAACTGATTTCTTAAGTGAAAAACCTTTTGTACAAGGTGATATGAGCCTTGATCTTCTCAGTATTGTTCGTAGATCAAATAAACAAGCTATTGAGTCTGAAGGTACTGGCGTAGTAATAACGAGGTTAAACTAATGAAAAAATATATATTAGCCATCTCTATATTATTTAGTTTTAATTTTTCTTTTCAGGCTTTTGCGGAAAATGGTGCAGCAACAGTTTATAAAGTTACAATACAAAAGATAGAATTATGTACCGCAGCTCCATTGGCTGATAAAAATGACACTACTTGCACAGGTGCAACAACAGTTGGAACTGGAAATAAAACTTTTGATGTTGCATCTGTAACAGCTGGGGCACAAGTAGGGTCATTTGTGTCAACTGCAGGACTTCCAATTGGAACTACTTTTACACATGCTAAACCAACTTTAACTAGAGAATTTACAATGAAAGGTTATGTAGAGATTGATAGTAATTGTTGGTGTAGAACAGAATCAGATTCTACTTATAATTCTTCAACTGGTAAATATAAATCATTGCAGTATGGGGTATGTGAAACAAGCGAAGCTGATGCTTCGGCAAATGCTGAAGAAAATGTGTTTTATTTAAACACAGATACAACTGATAATGGAACAACAATTTGTGCAAATGCTGCTTGTGATAGTGGATCAAATCAAACCACAAATTACACTAAAGATATAACAAGTCTAACCGGTCAATATGGGCTAGCAATGGACGACCCTGATTTAAATACTGACACTTTTACCCAGATTTATAAATTAGAGTCTAATTACACAGTTGGCGTCATAGCTCCAAAAATTGATATTGCTTTTGGAACAGATACTAGTCTTTATGCATCTGAGTGGACAGACGGATCTTGTTATCTTGATGCATATTATGTTAAGTCAACAACTACTATTTCTGAATAAAAATTTATTAGTTTAATTTTTTATCTCTATATTCAGCTCTAACTTCATCAAGTAAGGTTGATTTTGATTTACTTTTTACATGCCAAAAGTCCCATCCATTACAACTTGGCAGACCCTGAACTTTTGCTCCTAGTTGATGAATAGAACCTGATAATTCTCTTATTTTGAGAGTTCCATCAATACTCACGGTTGCTTTGTAGCGTTCTTTCTTATCTGTAAGTACTGCTCCAGGTGGAATAATTCCTTGTTCGACTAATTCCCCAAAAGGAACTTTTGGTAAATCTTTTCTGCTTTTTGTCATTTTAACTGTCTCATCTGAAAGGGGATTTGTATTTTTTAATCTTTTATTAGCGAGTTTTATGTAATCTTTATCTTGTTCAAAACCAATAAAGTTACGTTGTAATTTTTTTGCTATTACAGCAGTTGTGCCGGAACCTAAGAAAGGATCAAGTACTGTATCACCTACATTTGTTGAGGATACCATAATTCGATAAAGAAGAGCTTCTGGCTTTTGAGTTGGATGTGAACGTTGATTATTAATTTCTCTTAAACGTTCTTTACCTGAACAAATAGGAATGTGCCAATCACTACGCATTTGT
>CACFVT010000044.1 GCA_902569865.1 uncultured Alphaproteobacteria bacterium
TTTAAAGCGTTCATTAATGATGAATTTCTATCCATCCATGATAGTGAATATAAATTTAAATTATTTTTTTTGATATTTGAATTAATAAGTTTTTTAAAATTGTTAACTTGCAAAGGATCATATAAATAAAATTCAAGTCTGTTATAAGTTTCATCTTCAAAGAATAGTAATTTTCTTGAAAGTTCTATAGATATAAATACAAGATTTGAGTCATATTCAAACATACCAAAATCAAATATTCCATCAATTTTAAGAGTTTTAAATCTTGGAATACTGCCCAATAGAGACGTGTCTGTTTTAGGAATAGCAATTTTTATTTTATCTCCTATTTTTAAATTTAATTCTTTTGCTAAAGCATCACCAATTATGATCTTATCAAAATCAATTGAGGATAATTTTTTCGTAATTATTCTTTCATATAAATAATGTTCTGAACTAATTTCTTTATAAGATCTCATTATTACTCCTTTTGAAATATTATCACTAATAACTAATCCTTGTGTTTCAATTGAAGAAAACATTTTTTTATAGCTTTTTGAATCCAGTTCTTTTTTTATTATTTCAATTTCATGCTTTTTTATTTTCTCATCAAAAGAATAAAGATTAAGATGTGAATTAACACCAATTAATCTTTCAGTTAAATTAGAACGAAATCCATTCATCACTGACATTACAATTATAATTGCAGCAACTCCTAGTGTTATTCCAATTATTGAAAACCAAGAAAAAATAGATACATAACCCTCAGTTTTCTTTGAGAATAAAAAACGTTTTATTATTAAAATCTCTGATCTAGAAAGCATCAAAAGTTAAGTTTTTTTGAAACAACTTTCTTAA
Source organism: uncultured Alphaproteobacteria bacterium (assembly GCA_902569865.1). Lineage (GTDB taxonomy): Bacteria > Pseudomonadota > Alphaproteobacteria > HIMB59 > CACPNW01. The sequence continues at coordinate 838 of CACFVT010000044.1, forward strand.
CGTCGTCAATTTGAATTTTTTCACTTGTATCCAATAGTCGGTCTTTAATCTCTACCACTCCTGCAGATATATCTCTTTTACCAATTATAATTTGTATAGGAGTTCCTATTAAATCATTATCAGATAATTTTTTTTCCAATACTGCACTCTCTATCATCATATAAAGTATCAATATTCCCAGCCATAAAATTAGAATAGTAATCTGATGCCATTGTGGTGCAATTTTGATCATCTGGCATTAAATTAATTATGCTTAGTTTAAATGGAGCTACTGACATAGGCCATTTTATACCTTTTTCATCATGATTTGCTTCAATTAGAGCTCCAACTAACCTAGAAACACCAATTCCATATGAGCCCATGTGAACAGCTATTCTTTTTCCATTTTTATCTTGAACATAAGCCTTTAATTTTTGAGAATATTTAGTTCCAAAATAAAAAATGTGCCCAACCTCAATTCCTTTAGATATTTTCAAATCTTCTTTTTTTATTGGGCATTTAGCTTCATCGTGTTCATCATCCACAGCAGCATAATATGACTGTAATTTTTCTGGATCCAGACTTTCAGGATCTAAACTTTCCAATTCTTTGTCATAATATAATGTACTTTCGCCAGTATTTGCCAATATTTGAAATTCATGGCTCAAATTTCCACCTATTGGACCTGTTTCTGCTCTTAAAGAAATCGGCGTTAAGCCCATTCTTAAAAATGTTTTAATATATGCTTTAAACATTTTATTATAAGAAATCTTTGCTGTCTCTTCATTAAGGTCAAAAGAATAATTATCTTTCATTAAAAATTCTCTTCCTCGCATAACGCCAAACCTTGGTCTAACTTCATCTCTGAACTTCCATTGAATGTGATATAAATTTTTAGGAAGCTCTTTATATGAAGTGATGTATGTTTGAAAAATATCAGTTATTAATTCTTCATTTGTTGGTCCATATAACATTTCTCTACCACTTCTATCTTTTATTCGAAGCATTTCTTTTCCATAATCATCATATCTGCCTGATTTGACCCATAAATCTGAGGATTGAATTGTAGGCATTAACATTTCATTAGCGCCTGCATTATTTTGCTCTTCTCTTACTATTTGCTCAATATTTTTAAGAACTTTAAATCCAAGTGGTAACCAAGAATAAATACCTGCACTTGATTGTTTAATCATCCCTGCTTTAATCATTAACTTATGAGAAATAATTTCAGCATCACTAGGAATATCCTTCACAGTAGGTATAAAAAATTCTGAATATTTCATTATTTAAATATAAAAGCTAAATACAATCCAACTATATTAAAGTAATCAAAATAATCAAAGATAAAACTGATGTAATAATTACTTTTATTAAAAGATAAGTTTGAATTGACGCACTACTTGTAATTTCAACCTGCCAGTCTTGAGGAGTTTCATTTTTAATTGGTAAAAAAATAAAAAATAATATCCACCAAATAACTACAAAAAATAGAAAATAAGAAGAATTTGCATTATTTCCTAATCAAATGAATTTTAATTTCAGGTTTTTTTTGTAAAATATTTTTTAAAACAATCTTTAAACTTTTTTTAATTAAATCTGTCACATTTTGATCAGAAGATTTTTGTTCTTGATTTAATTTGAGATAATTTTCTATAAATTCAGTTTTAAATGTGTTTTTGGATAAGTCTATTTCTTCATAAGGCAGACCAATAAAGCTTAATTGAATATTTTTATCAATGGTCAGATCATCATTGATAACTATAGATATCATAGCTATTCCCTCATATGAATATTTTCTTCTATCTCTTATAAAATCAGATTCAGAATCATAAAGGTATTTCCCTTCCACAATTAGTTTACCAGTTTCAATATCATCGACAATAGCACAATCTCCAGGTGCAATCTTAAAACATTTACCATTTTGAAGAATTTTTGTTATGGGTACTTGTGAGGCTTCAGATATTTTTTTATGTGATTCTAAGTGCATAGGCTCTCCATGAACAGGTATAGAAATAAAAGGCTTAGTCCAGTTATACATTTGCTTTATTTCTTCTGCATGACCATGTCCAGATACATGCACTAAATCATCATCAGCAGTAATAATTTCAATTTTTTGTCTTATTAATAAATTTTTAAGAGCATTTATTGATTTTTCATTTCCAGGTATGTCCTTTGAGCTAAAAATTACTACATCATCTTTTTCCAAATGAATATTCCGATGAGAGTTATAAGCAATCCTATATAAAGCAGATCTTTTTTCACCTTGACTACCTGTACATATAATTACAAGATTTTCTTTTGGAATCATTGAGGCTTCTTCTTCTGAAATAAAAATTTCTGCATCTGCAATTAAATTTGCTTTGACCGCAGCTTCAATATTTTTTTTCATACTTCTGCCAATCAAAGCAATTTTTCTATTACTTTTTTTTGCAGCATTAGTGATATTAATAATTCTGGCAATATTAGATGAAAAGCATGTAACAACAATTCTATTTATGTATCTTGAAAAAACTTGCTGTAGTTCATTTTTAACATCTTCCTCAGAAGAGGAAAAACCTGGTACATCAGCATTAGTTGAGTCACCAATTAAAGCTAATACTCCCTTATTACCCAAATCAATAAAGCTGTTTTTATTAAAAGCTTTTCCTAATGTTGGTTTACTATCAATTTTCCAATCAGCAGTATGCAATAAATTACCATACTTTGTTTCAATAACTATTGCTTGAGGCTGAGGTATAGAATGAGTTGTTTCAATAAATCTTAAATTAAAATTTTCTAAAAGTAGATTTTTAGTTGAATCAAGTTCGATTAAATTAATAGAATCAAGCTTTCCAAATTCTTTTAATCTATTTTCAATTAAAAGTTTTGGGAAACTAGAAGCATATACAGGGCATTCAATCTTATCTGATAAATATGCCACTGCCCCTGCGTGATCTTCATGTCCATGACTAATAATAATAGCTTCAAGATTATTTTTTATTTCTTCAAGAAAATTAATTTTAGGCACTAGAAGATCTACACCAGGAAACTGTTCATCAGCAAATGATAAACCCAAATCAATCATTATCCATTTACCATCACAGCAATACAGATAACAATTTGCTCCAATTTCCCCTATTCCACCTAAAGATAAAAAATACAGGCCTTTTTCATAAATTTTTATATTATTACTATTTTTTAGCATTATAAATTGATCCAATAATTTTTAGACCCTCTAAGGTTAAATTTGGCCTAATAATGGGTTTAGGCTTAATATCATCTTTAAATTTATTTGCTAGCCCTCCAGTAAGAATGATTTTTGGTTTAAATTTATTTTCTTTCGAAATTTTTTTAATTAGACCATTGATTGCTAATAAATATCCCCAATAAAAACCTGATTGAATTGATTTCTTAGTATTATTAGCAACAACTCTCTTAGTTTTCATGACTGTGGTATTTTTTAATAATGATGCTTCGTTAATAAGAGTGTTTTTAGATAAATTAATACCAGGAAATATTATACCTCCTAAGAAAATATTATTTTTTATTACTTCAAAAGTTGTAGCTGTTCCAAAATCAATAACAATACTATTAGAAATTTTATTTATAATAATAGCAGTTGAATTAGCAAGCCTGTCAGCACCAATT
>CACFVT010000045.1 GCA_902569865.1 uncultured Alphaproteobacteria bacterium
ATTAATTCATTAAAAATATTCGTTCCTATCTCTTCAATAGAACTAATACCATCCATAATAGTGCCAGCATTTATATCCATATCTTCCTCTAAATTATTATACATATTTGTGTTAGTTGCAATTTTGAGGCTAGGTGTAGGTTTAAAACCAAAACAGGATCCTCTGCCAGTGGTAAAACAAATTAAATTTGCTCCAGCTGCTACTTGTCCGGTTACAGAAACAGGATCATAACCGGGTGAGTCCATAAAATGAAAACCTTTTTCAGATATTTTTTCAGCATAATCTAAAACACTTATCATTGTGGAATTGCCACTTTTTGCGACTGCTCCTAGCGACTTTTCAAGTATAGTTGTTAGGCCTCCTTTTTTATTACCTGGGCTAGGATTATTGTCTAAGCTACTATTATTAATGTGTGTATAGTCTTTCCACCACTTTATTTGATTAACTAGTTTTGAAACATCTGATTCTTTTAAAGCTCTATCAATCAAAAGATGTTCAGCCCCATATATCTCTGGTGTTTCGGATAAGATTGTGCTGCCACCATATTCAACTAATAAATCTGCTGCAAAACCAAGCGCTGGGTTTGCCGTTATTCCTGAATATGCGTCAGAACCTCCACATTGTAAAGCTAATGTAAGCTCAGATAATTCAGATTTAGTTCTTTCTATAGAATTAACATTTGGGAGTTCTTTAATTACTTTATTATAAACTTTATTAATAATTTGATTTGTTCCCCCTTCATCTTGAATATTTAGATATTCAATATTAAGATTTGTATTTTTATTATTATACAAAGATATTTGTGCACATTCACACCCAAGACCAACAACAAAAACTTTACCAAAATTTTGGTGAGATTTAAAACCTTCTATAGTTCTATTAAATACCTCCATTCCTTTTCCTGAAGTATTCATTCCACATCCAGAGGAATGTTTTAAACAAACTGCACCATCAATATTTTTAAAATTATTTTCTTTCAAATAAAAATTGATTTTATCAGCTATTTTTTTTACTACTGTAGCAGAACAATTAACAGTACTTATTAGTCCAATATAATTTCTTGTTCCAACGGCACCGTTTGATCTTTTAAAACCATAAAAATATTTATCTTTTTTAATTTCTTTTTTTCTATCTTGTTTTTTAAATTTATAACTTCGCTCAAATTCGTGAAATATAATATTATGGGAATGCACATGTGATCCTTTTTTTATTTCATCAATTGCAATACCTATAATTTGACCATATTTATAAATTAATTCACCCTTCTTAATATTATTAAGGCTTATCTTATGACCAAATGGAATTTCATTTTCTGCATTTAAATTTGAGCTTATTTTAGAGCCCACCGGAATATTCATTGGTGCTACAGCAATGTTGTCTTTAGCATTTAATTTGATTATATTAAACATTGTGATAATTATTAAATTAAACAATAATTAATACAATTATAATTTTATGAATGAAATTGCAAATTACCCTTCATTAAAAGATAAAGTAGTAATAATAACTGGAGGAGCATCTGGAATAGGGGAGTCAATTGTAGAAAATTTTCTACAACAAGGTTCAAAAGTTGCTTTTTTAGATAAGGATGAAAAACTAGGCAATAAATTAGTTAAAAAGTATATAAATTCTAAAAATGTACCTGTTTTTAAACTATGTGATTTAACAAATATTGAAAAATTAAAAAAGAGCATAACCGAAGTGAAAAAAAAATTAGGACTTATTTCAGTTTTAATTAATAATGCCGCAAATGATGAGAGGCATTCATTTGAAAGTGTTACTGAAAAATTTTGGGATGACAGAATGAATGTTAATTTAAAGCATTATTTTTTTGCTATACAGTCAGTATATAAAGATATGAAAAAATTAGGTGATGGAAAGATAGTGAATATTGGCAGCTTTTCATGGATGATGGGTCAAGGAAACATGCCAGGATATACAACAGCGAAATCAGCGATAATGGGATTGACTAGAACTATTGCAAGAGATCTAGGAGAATTTAATATAAGAGTAAATTGTGTTGTGCCAGGATGGATTATTACTGAGCGTCAAAAAAAACTTTGGTTAACTAATAAGATTAAAAAAGAACAATTGGAAAGACAGTGTATTAAAAGAATGTTAGTTCCAAACGATATTGGCAAGATGGTATTGTTTTTTTCTTCTGATCAAAGTTCAGGTTGTACAGCACAAAATTATGTAGTTGATGGAGGAATAGTGCATTAATTATGAAAAAAGAAAAAAATCCTTTTGGTGAATTAAATCTATTTAGAAATGATCAACTAAAAAATAAAAAACTTAAAATAGGTTTTATTGGTGGTGGTCCTAATTCATTTATTGGATATGCTCATAGATTGGCGGCTAGGTTTGATAATAGATATCAAATTATGGCGGGTGTTTTCTCAAAAGATAAAAAAAAATCTGTAGAATTTGGCAAGTCTTTAGGTTTAGAAAAGCAAAGATGTTACAATGATTATAAAGAAATGGCTGCAAAAGAATCATCTAGAACTGATGGAGTTGAAGTAGTTGGTATAATGACTCCATCAGGGGATCACTATAAAATTGCAAAAGAATTCGCAAAGCATAAGATACACATTATTTGTGATAAACCTTTAACTGCTAATTTAAATGATGCAGATGCGCTAAAGAAAATAGTAAAAAAAAATAAAATATTTTTTGCTATTACTCATAATTACTCAGCTTATCCCATGTTACGTGAAGCAAAAGATTTAGTCGATAATAATAAAATTGGAAAAATAAAATTAATAAATGTTGAATATCCTCAAGGCTATACAGTGGCCGTAAAGAAAAAAGATCAAAAAAATATTCTTAAATGGAGATTAGATAAAAATATGTGCGGACCCTCAATGATTTTAGCTGAAATTGGCACACATGCATATCATTTATTAAGATATGTTACCGGTTTAGAAGTAAAGGAAATTTCAGCTGAAGTAAGCTCTCTTTCAGATGAAATATCTGTTGATGATAATGCTTTTATGACACTGAGAATGAATAACAAAGCAAGAGGCTCAATCTGGGTTTCATCTGCAGCAACAGGTGGAGAAAATGGTTTAAAAATTAGAGTTTATGGAACTAAAGGAGCTGTAGAGTGGTTTCAGGATGATCCAAATATTTTAAAGTTTACTGAACTCAATAATCCAACCAGAATAATTACTAGAGCCAGCAATTCTGTATCAAGTCTCTCTATGCAATCGTCTAGAGTAGCAGCTGGACACCCCGAAGGTTTTTTTGAAGCTTTTGCTAATATCTATACAGAATTTGCAGACTTAATTACATCTTCAAAGAAGAATTCATCTTTAATTCCAAGTATTGAAGATGGCGTTAAAGGTGTAAAATTTATGTTTGCTGCAAAAGAGTCTTCAGACAAAAACTCAAAATGGATTAAATTGTAGAGATAAAATGAGAATTAATTTTGGTATCTTGGGTGCAGGTCGTATTTCAAAAATACATTGTCATAATATTTACAATCATCCCAAAGCAAAAATCTTAAAAATTTATGACATAAATAATAAATTATCAAAAAGTTTAGCAAAAAAATATAAAACTTATGCATGTAAGGAAGATCTTGCAATATTTAAAGATTCAAATATTGATGCGATTGTTATTGGGAGCAGCACTCCAACTCATATTAAATATCTAGATTTAGCTAATAAATATAATAAAGATGTTTATTGTGAAAAGCCTATTCATTTAAATTTAAAAACTGTTGATGCCTGTCTTAATAGACTATCAAATCATAAAAATAAAATTCAAATTGGTTTTCATAGACGTTTTGATCTTAGTCATATTGAATTAAAAAAAAGAATAACAGCAAAAAAATATGGAGATATTGAGCAGATAAATATTTCTAGCAGAGACTCAGGCCTTCCTCCAATTCCTTATTTAAAAGTTTCTGGTGGAATTTTTAAAGATATGACAATACATGATTTAGATGTTTTAAGATGGCTTCTTAATGATGAGATTGATGAAGTTTATGCTCAAGGCGCTGTCATGATTGACAGAAAAGTTAAAAAAGTACCTGATTATGATACTGCCTCAATGATTTTAAAAAGTAAAAAAGGAATTTTATGTCAATTAAGTAATTCAAGAAGACAAACTGGAGGATTTGATCAAAGAATTGAGGTTTATTGTAAAAAAGGCAATTTAAATTTAACTAATATTAAAAAAACAAGTGTTCAGGAAATTAATTCCAAGAGTGAGGTTTTTGATAACTATCCCCCTTCTTTTATTCAGAGATATAAGGAATCATATGTAAGAGCCTTAGATTATTTCATAAATTGTATTATTAAAAATACAAAACCAAACCCTGGATTATTAGATGGTAGGAATTCTCTAGCAATTGCTCAAGCTTTAACTGATTCTGCAAAAAAATCAAAGTCAA
>CACFVT010000046.1 GCA_902569865.1 uncultured Alphaproteobacteria bacterium
TTCTTAGTTTAGTTACATTTATAAATTTAATTGAAATTGCAAGAAATCTAACAGATGATAATCAAAATTTATGGAACTATTTATTCTTAACTCTATTAAAAATTCCTTCAATTATAAATCAAATATTTCCTTTTGTTACAATAATATCAATATCTTTTTTGTTTAGATATTTAATAAATAATAACGAACTAACATCAATGAGAAATATTGGATATTCTATATTTGATATTTTCTTACCAGTTGCAATTTCTATTTTCTTATTTGGTTGTTTTAATCTTATTTTTTTGAATCCTATTTCTGCAAATTTAGAAAAACAATATGAAAAAATCTTAAATAAAAAAAATCAAGATGTATATTCAATAAAAATCTCATCTGACATAATGAGAATAAAAAATATTAATGATGAAGTTGGTATAAATTTTATTGAAATTAAAAAGATTGATGTGAACAGCATGATTGCAAATGATATTAAAATTTTAAAAATAAATGACTCAAAATCAGAATTGATAATAGCAAAAAATGGAAAAATAAAAAATAAGAAATTTTTTTTAGATGAGGTAAAAGTTTTTGATATTGATAAAAATAAATATATGGAAAATAATAAAATTATCTTAGATTTAAATTTTTCTAAAGAGAACATCATTAATTCAATTATTAACTATAAAAATGTTCCCTTTTATGATTATTTATCTCATACAAAAATTCTTAAGAAATTCAATTTACACTCTTCTGAAATTAGTCTCTATTATTTATCTGAAATTCTAAATCCTTTTTTTCTTGTTATGCTTGGATTTATTGTATTAGGATTTTCAGCAAAGTTTAGAAGAAATGAAAATTTTTTCAAAATATTATTTACTGCAATTTTAATTGGTTTTATAATATTTTTTCTAAGAGAAATTATTTTTAAAATAACTTTATCTTATAATATTAACTTCTTTTTTTCTTACAGTGCAATATTCATGTTACCATTTTTGATTGGTTTATATAAAGTGCTTCAGATAGAAAATGATTAAATATAAATTTAACTTTAATTTTATATATTTTTTATTATTTCTTTTAATTACATTTTTTTCATTTAATTCTCAAAATGCAAGTGAGATACTTATTTACGCAGATGAAATATTTTATGATAAAAATGAAAATTTAATAGGTAAAGGTAAAGCTAAAATACTCTATCAAAATCAAATAATAAATTCAGAATTAATAATCTATAACAAAGTTTCTAAAAAATTAATAATTCCAAAAAATTTTACATATAAAGATAATCAAAATAATTTCTTCTATGGCACAGAAGGTTCTTTTAATACAGATTTTACTAATGGTTTTATTAAAGATGTAAAAATACTATTAAATGATGGTTCAAGAATTGTAGGCAACAGATTTGAAAGAGAAAACAATATTGATATTATTTCAAAAGGTGTTTATTCGCCATGTAAATCTAGAATAAAAATTAAAAATTTTATTTGCCCTACTTGGCAACTTGAAGGAGAAAAAATACTACATGATAATGAAAAATTGTTATTATACCAAAAGCACTCAAAAATGAGAATTTTAAACTTACCAGTATTTTATTTACCATATATAGTTACTCCTTCCCCATTAAGAAAAAAAAGAAAATCTGGCTTTCTAAATCCTTCAATAAATTTTAATTTTTTTGATACCAAAGTTTCACAATCCACTTCATTGCCATATTATTTTAACATTTCTGCAGATAAAGAATTAACATTTACTCCAACAATAAATTATGGAGGTGGGGTAGATTCATCTCAGCGTTTTTTATTTGAATATAATCAAATAATCTCAGGGGGATCACTTAGTACAGATTTAAGTTTTGATAGTAAATTTGAAGAACAAAATAATAATAAATGGTTATCAGATGCAAGTTTAATAACTAATTATAAAAAAAATATTAATGCAAAATATTCTATAGATGTTCAGTCGGCATTAGAGACATCTAAAAATTATATTCAATCAACAAACCCTAACGATAATTTAAGTTATACAAGCTCTTTAGCTTCAAGAATTAATTTAAAAGGATATAATTTAAAAAAAATTGATGATAAATTACTAATAAATTTTAGTATATATCAAACAAATCAGAATGATGATGATAATAGCTCTGTTCCAACTGTTTTGCCTTTTATTAATTATAATTCTGGAATTTACAAATACAAACAAATTGATTACGAGAATAATTATGAATTTTATAATATTTTTAGAGATAAAAAAACTAGTGACTATGCTAAAGAACAGCAAAAAATATCTCATGATTTGTCTTTTTCAAAAAAATATATAGATTTTAAGTCGAATATTACCTTTCAAGGACAGTTGTTCAATCAATTTTATAATACTATTAAAAAAGATATAAAAAATAATGAAACTTATTCAGGAAATATTTTCAGAGCATTTCCAATAGTTGGAGTCAAAATAGACACACCTTTTAAATTGAAAAAAAATCTATTTAATTTAAATTACAAACCCAGCCTTTCGTTAATATTAAGTCCTGGAAAATCTAATTCAGAAAAAATTTCAAATGAAGACTCATCATTAAATACATATAAAGCCGATAACGAAATTTCATTAAATAGATATAGTGGAACTGATAAATTAGATAATTCTAAAAGATTAGTTTCTTCATTCACCGTAAATAATAACCATATAAAAATGAATTTATCTCAATCTTATGAATTTACTGATAACAGTAATTTTCATAAAGATAGTGGTAATAATGAAAATTTAGGAAACTTATTAGGAAGTTTAAACTACAATAATATTAATAATATATTTGAATACAATTTCAGATATGATCATTCTAAAAAATATTTAAAACAACAAGAAATAAACTATGAAAATAATAACTCATTGGGCTTAATTGAATTATCTTATTTAGATCAAAATAGTGAATCAGACTCAGTAATTACAAATGATATTGAAACTCTAAACTATAAATTAAGTTCTAAACCAATCAAAAGATTTTCAAAGATTGGCTTAACGGGTCTATATAACTTAAAATCTAGTATTAATACTGAATATGGATTGAATTATTCCTATTTTGATGAATGTTTTGGTATAAATGTAGACTTTAATCGAAAATCTTATACGGAAGATAATTTAAAACCTCAAGACACCCTAACTATTATGTTCTCATTCAAGAATGTTGGATCATACAGATCAACAAATTTAGCAGTATCTGAATATGATAAACAAGACATATCATGGGAAAGTATTTCAATTGAAAATGATTTATTTAATTAGATTTTTTTTTATAATATTTCTTTTCTTCAATAATATTATATTTGCTGATGACAACAAAATCATATTTAAAGTTAACGAAAATATAATCAGCACTATAGATTTAAAAAATAGGATTAAATATTTGGAAGTTTTAAATTCAAATAATTTTAATCCAGAAATGAAAATAGAATTAATGAATGATTATTATAACTTAGTTATTTTCTATGAATACATAAAAAATAACGATTATTTAAATAATATTTTACAAAAAGAAATTACCAATGTTTATGAACAAATTTTATATAATAATAATGATCTAAAAAATCATTTAAATTCTGAGACAATTAAAAGCAATATAAAATATGACTATGCAAGAAAAATTGTTCTAGAAAATATATTAGATAGTTACAAAGAATATATTTTTAGTAATCCAAAAGATATAAACTTTATCTATAACTATAAAATAAAATACATAACTATACCTAAACAAAATATAAAATCTAATAAAGAATTTAATACAATTATTGATTCTCAAGATTTCATTAAACTAATAAATTATTTAGAAGAAGAAAAGATTTATTATCATTTTGAAGAAATAGAAATTAGAGATTTTAATAAATTAAATAAAAAAATAAAAAATTTAAGAAATTTTAATACACAATATTTATTTGAAAAAAATGCCAATTTTTATAAAATAATAAAGATGGAAAAGAAATTAGGTATTAGTAACGGCGTATACTTCAGGTTAGTTAATATAGAAACAAATAAAAATCTAAAAAAAGATCAGGAAAATTGCAATTATATTAAGTCATTAGAAAATATAAAATTATCAAAAGAATATGAATTTAATAAATTAAATGATGAAATAAAAAATAATCTGGTTTCTATTAATGATTTTATAAAAACAACAATTTAATTAATTATATTTTTTTATGTGAAATTAGAGTTAATGATGAGTTTTTAAAAGAAATTAATATAAATAAAAAAATAAATTTTATTGCTAAAAAAATTGAATTAGATTTCATAAATAAATATTCCAAAATCTTTAATACAAAAAAATACTATGAGTAAATTAATAGCAGT
>CACFVT010000047.1 GCA_902569865.1 uncultured Alphaproteobacteria bacterium
TGAAAAAGGTGCTCATTTTGAAGATTGGTATTTGGAAAAAAATAAAAAAAATAAAAGCTCCTGTAATAATATAAAACAAATATATCCTGAAAGTTTAGATAGTTATAAAATTTTTGAGAGAAAGCAAATCAATGAAACTGCGGTCAGAATAAGTAGTTTAAAAAATAAGTGTGTATTTATATCTCGTATAAGCGCACTTCCAAATCAAGCAAAAATAAATTCAGATAATATTGTTTGGTCTAGTGGTTTAAAAACATGGAAAAAACTTGCATCAAAAGGTATTTGGGTAAATGGAAGTTCTGATGGTCTGGGTGAAGATTTTGATAATAATATTTCAGCTTTAACAAATTTTCCTTGGGTAAAGCTGACTCACAAAGATGCGCCAATTTCAAATATTGCTGAAAGAATTGAAACATATAAGCTTGAAAAACTTAATTTTCAGATTGATACAAAAGAAAAAAAATATTTTTATTGGATGAGTTCCACAGCTTTTAAATATACACTTAATAAATACCCAGAATTGTTAGAAAAATATCATTATTGTGGGCCAGGCAATACCTATAATGAAATTTATTCAATATTAGGTCATGATAAAAATCTTTTTGTTGAGCTATCTTATGATAGTTGGAAGAAAAAGTTATTAAATATATAAAATGACAAATACTTTATTTCAGAATGCACTTATTAAGCAAAGACAGAATGTACCCCCAATCTGGTTTATGCGGCAAGCAGGTCGATACCATTCTCATTATCAAAACTTAAAAGAGAAGTATACATTTGAGCAATTATGTAAATCACCTGAACTTGCTGCAGAAGTTGCTTTTGGACCAATAAATGAATTTGATTTTGATGTGGCTATTTTATTTAGTGATATACTTTTTATTTTAGAGGCACTAGGACTTGAATTAAAATTCGATCCTGGACCAAAATTTACTTCATATATTAGCGCTCTTTTTTGAATATATTTTTGGTGATACTCTTCAGCTTTATAAAAAGTATCAGCTTTAGTAATTTCAGTTACTATCATATTGTTGAAAGAAGTTTGATGCTTTCCTTTAGATGTTTCTGCAACTTTTTTTTGAAATTCATCGAAATAATAAATAACTGAACGGTATTGACGTCCAATATCTGGGCCCTGTCTATCAATAGTAGTTGGATCATGACACTTCCAAAATTCATCTACTAATGTTGAGTATGAAATAATTTCATCATCAAAATCAAGTTGCAAAACCTCAGCATGATCAGTATTTTGATAACATACACTCTCATAAGTTGGGTTTTTTGTATTACCTCCTGAATACCCTACTTCAGTTTTAATTATACCAGACATTTTTCTAAAATGTTCTTCTATACCCCAAAAACAACCTGCTCCAAATAATGCTTTTTGAATCATATATTAAATATATACACTAAATTTATTTATTCAAATTTATGACATTAAAATATCAAATAATTAATAAAAAAAATCTTTACTCCGGTTTTTTTAAATTGAAAAAATTAGAATTTGTTCATCAAAAACACGATGGGAGTTGGACTGATAAAGTAAATAGAGAAATTTTTAGTGGAGCTCATGTATCTACTTTACTGCCATATGATCCTGTAAGAAAAGAAATTGTGTTAATTCAGCAATTTAGAGCTGGAGTTATATCAAGATATGATGATGACTACCTATATGAAATTGTAGCAGGTATTATAGATAAAAATGAGTCACCTAAAGCGACTGCTATAAGAGAATGTGCTGAGGAAACTGGCTGTAAAGTAAATAAGCTTACAGTAATTAATGATTATTTTCCAGCTCCTGGATCATCAGAGTCTTATTATCATTTGTTTTTAGGTGAAGTTAATTCCTTTGATGGAGAGAGAATTATGGGACTTGAAAGTGAAAATGAAAATATATTAGTTAAATCTTATAAAGTTGAGCAAGTGAGAAAAATGTTGAAGAATAAAGAAATTAAAAATGGTTTAACACTTATAGCACTTCAATGGTTCTTTTTAGAGTATTATAAAGATTAAGTACCTAAGCCTCTTTCATAGGGTTGAACTAATTCTTTACAAATTAACATCATATCAAGAGTCTCAATCATTTTATCCATTGTTTGATATTCTTGACATTCATAAATTTCATTATCTTTTTGTAAAACAGTAACAAATAAAAGTATATACAAGCCATTAGCTGTCTCAATGTTGTTTATTGCATAACTTTTTACTTCAAAACCTTCATTAATTAGATCTTTATAAGTTTTTTCAGACTCTTGCCATTGATCTATATTAGGATTTGCATACAATATAGACGTAAAAAATAAAAATAAGATACAAGTAAAAAACAATTTTAATTTTCTTTTAACCATTTTAAAACACCATCTATATGTTTATCTATTGGATATATAGGATAAAAAACTTTTTTAACAATTTTTTTTTCAACAATTAAAGTTAAGCGTTTTAAATAGATTTTATCCTCAACTAAAAATGTTGGGAGGCTCAATGCATCCTTGAGTTCTAATTTTTCATCACTTAATACGTCAAATGGTACACTAAGACGATTAGTCATTTCTTTATTGTAATTAACGCTTTGAGTTGAAATTCCAATAGGGACTGCATTTAAACCAATAAGATCATCATAATTATCTCTAAATTTACATGTTTGTAATGTGCAGCCATTTGCTCCAGGAATTTTATTCCAATTTTGAGGAAGTGGCATGTCTGGTCTTCCGGTCATAGGAAAAAAGTAGAGTATCATTCTAAAAGTATCTGAGCGATCAAGTCGCAAATAATTTCCTTCTTGATTTGGCAATGAAATACTTGGAATATTTAAATTTTTTAGATGATTTGCTGCATCATCATCTACTGGTTATTAAGTATTTTAAGATTTTCATTTGATATGTTTAATTCATCAACTTTTTCATTTAAATTTGTTTGGCTAATTGTAAGTTTATTATTTGTTTCATCCAGCTTTGCATTAAGTATCTTTAATTGATCTATACGAGCAGCTAAGGCTTTATTAATTTTTTCACCCAATCCGTCTGTATCTAATATAGCACTATCTAAACCCTCATAAACTTCAAGAGCTTTAGCAACAATTCGCAATTCACTTAAAAGTTCTGTTATTTGACTAGATAGAGCAAGTATATTTTGCTCTTGAACAAATATTTCTGTGCTTTTTTTAGCAAGATCTGTTTGTAAACCTTCTGCAATTAATTCTTGCGTTTTCAAATCTTTTTGAACATTACTTAATTGCGACTCTGTGTCTGATAAAGTTTGAAGAGCTTCTTTTTTTTCAGTAACTTCTGATTGAAGAATTTTTGATAATTCACTAATTTGGATTCTCAGTTCTTGCAATGCCTTATCTCTTCCTGAAATAGCATCACTCAAATAAATTTGAGATACTGTAAATACCATTAGTACAAAGATAATAACTATTAACAGTGTAGCCAACACATCTACAAATCCTGGCCAAATATTATTTGAATCACCAAGTCTATTTCTTAAAGACCTAGATACCATTATTATTTTTTATTTTTTGTATTTAATTTTTTAATACTCTGATTCAAATCTTCAAATATTTTTTTTGTTGAGCTATCTAAAAAGCCTTGATCATTAATTTTATTTATCAATTGTAGTATGCTTGATTGAGTATTTAATTGAGTTGATAAAAAATTGGATAGTTTTTCATCCATTTCTGCTGAATGCGTATTAATATTTTTAATTTGCTCATTTAAGTTAGCTAAATTATTATTAATCTCATTTTGATTTTCAGAAGTTTTTTTTAATGAATACACAATACTATCTAAATTATCATAAATTTTTTGAAGTGCTTGTTGACCAATATTATCAGAAGGTGATGAATTAAGTAAATCTGGAAAGGAATTGTTCTCCAATATTTTTTCGAAAAATAAACTAAACTTATTTTGTGCTTGCCCAAGATTTATATCCATAAAACCAAGAATTAGTGATCCAGCTAATCCAAGTAATGAACTGCTAAAAGCAATACTCATTCCTTGTAGAGGTGCATTTAAACCGTCTTTTAAAGAATTAAAAAAACCAGCAACATTTGTATCATCAATACCAAGGCCATTAATTACATCGCCAACCGAACCTATTGTCTTCAGTAATCCCCAGAAAGTTCCAAGTAATCCTAAAAAAACTAATAAACCAACTAAGTACCTTGAAGTTTCTCTAACGCCTGATAATGACATATCAGAATTTTCAATTAACCTATTAATTACAGAACTTTTAAAAACAAATCTGCCTTCTACCTGCTTAAGATCACCAGCAATATTTTTTAAATTACCATTA
>CACFVT010000048.1 GCA_902569865.1 uncultured Alphaproteobacteria bacterium
ATGCTGTTAAAATACCTGTTATAGTTAAAGATAGTACTTCTCCATTTTGGCAAATAGTTCTTGATGGTGGATGTACTGCAGGAGCAGAATTAGGTATTGAAGTTCCATTATTAGGACCAACTTCAGAAGCAGATATTGCTGGTCAAATCAACGTACTAGAGGATGCTGTTGCAGGAGGTGCTGATGCAATTGTTATAGCTGCAACTTCTTTTGAAGGTCTAGGTGCACCAATTGATGAAGCAGCTAAATCAGTGCCTGTAGTTGTTATCGACTCAATTGCAGATTCAAAAAATCACGCATCTTTCATGACTACAAATAACGTAGAAGGTGGAAGAATGGGTTGTCAACATATGGTTGATTTAATTGCTGAGAAACATGGCGCACCAGAAGGTGAAGTTGCCATCGTTAATTATGGAGCTGGACCAAGTTCACTTCGTGATAGAATTCAAGGTTGTAATGAAGTTTTAGACAGTTATCCTGGCATTGAACTTGTTGCTACAAAAGTTGGTGATTTTACAACAACTAGACAGTTAAATGATTCACTTGACTTAATTACTACTTTCCCAAATCTTAGAGGTATCTTTGATGATGCATTATTTGGTGGTTTAGGAACAGGTCAAGCACTTAAAGAAACTGGCAAAGCTGACGATATTATTGCTGTTACATTTGATAGTAGTGATGAATTAATCAACTACATCAATGATGGTACTTTAAAGGGTTTAATTATTCAAGATCCTTGGGGTATGGGTAATATGGGCGTAAAAGCTGCATTTGATGCATCTCAAAATGGAAAAGTATTAGCACCTTTCGTTGATACGGGAGCTACTTTAGTTACAAAAGCTAATATTAATGATGCTGCAATTGATGCTAAGTTAAATCCAAGCTTGGATTGTAAGCCGTAAGTAATAATTATTTAAAACCCCCTTGAATTTTAGGGGGTTTTTTTAATAAGAAAATATAAAATTATGGATTTAATGGAATTATTTACAGGCCCAAGAAAAGGGGCAGTTGCCGACCCTCGTGTTGCAAGATTAAGAATGTATTTAAATAATCTTGCTGTTTTTTTTCTAGTTTGTGCAATGTGGATTACTTTATCTTTGGTGACATCTACTTTTGCTACAACAGGTAATATTACAAACGTGCTTAGACAATCTTCATTATGGTCAATTATAGCAATTGGACAAACAGTTGTCTTAATTACCGCTGGTATAGATTTATCAATTGGATCTGTTGTTGGACTATCAAGTTGTATAGTAGCTCTTATGTTAAATAAAGGTTATCCAATATCTGTATCTTGTGTATTCACCTGTTTATGTGGTTTAGGTGTAGGGGCCGTTCATGCATTTGGAATAACTAAGGGAAAACTTCCTCCTTTTATTATGACACTCGCAGGTTTAACGACTTGGTTTGGAGTTGGCTTATTGATTACTGGAGCAATGCCAATTGGAAATTTACCTGCTGATTTCAAAAATTTTTCCAGAGGAGATGTTCTAGGCATTCCAAATCTATTTTTATGTGTAATAGGAGTTATGATTCCAACTTATATTATTTTAAATCACACACGTTTGGGTAATCATTTATACTCAATAGGAAGTAATCGTCCTGGAGCAGAGTTAAATGCTGTGCCTGTTACAAGAACTATATTTTTTGCCTACATGTATTCTTCTTTACTTGCATCAATTGTAGGCATTCTAGTTGCAGCAAGACTTAGCTTGGGAATAGCGTCTAACGGTTTTACATGGGAACTTCAAGCTGTTGCATCTTCGGTTATAGGTGGTACTAGCCTTTTTGGAGCTGTCGGAGGAGTCTTTGGTCCAGTACTTGGCGCAACCGTTCTTTCAACAATTAATAATGGTGCTAACCTCTTGAATGTTCAACCTTATTGGCAAAGAATTTTAACAGGTGTAATTATAGTTGCAGTTGTATTCTTTGATCAGTTGAAAAAAAGAGGCAAATAGTAAATGACAGAAATTGTCAATTTATCAAATATTTATAAAAGTTTTGGAGCTGTTCAGGCTCTTATAGATTTTAATTTATCTATAAATGAAGGTGAAATAGTTGGTTTGATGGGTGATAACGGAGCAGGCAAATCTACTCTTTTAAAAATATTGGCTGGAAATTTTTTACCAACATCAGGTAATATAAATTTTAATGGAGAAGATGTTGTTTTTAATAATCCAAAAGATGCAAGAAGAGCAGGGGTGGAAGTTGTTTATCAGGATCTAGCCTTATGTGATCATTTAACTGCTGCTAAAAATATTTATTTGAGTAGAGAGGCAAAAAGATTTGGTTTTTTATTAGATCATAAAAAAATGAATGACACTTCTCAAAAACTTTTAGATGAATTAAATTCAAGTGCAAGACCTGGAGATGTCGTTACAGGTATGTCTGGAGGGCAAAGACAGGCAATAGCAATTGCTCGAACAAGATTATCTGAGCCTAAAATAGTTTTAATGGATGAGCCTACCGCGGCAGTAAGTGTAGCACAAGTTCCTGTAATATTAGATTACATTAGGAGTCTTAAAAAGCAAAATCATTCAGTTCTTCTGATAAGTCATAGATTACCTGATATTATGGAAGTTTGTGATAGGATTGCAGTTATGCGTCTTGGAGAGAAAGTTTGTGATAAAAGTAAATCTGATTGTAACCCTGAGGAAATAACAGGGTTAATTACTGGCGCAATTAAAAGTGCATAATTGAAATTTATAATAAAAATATAATTTGAACTTATGGAAAAAAAAATAATCTTACCTAGACTTGGAGAAACAATGGAAATAGGCACTATCTCTAAATGGTTAATAGAAGAAGGTGATGAATTTAAAAGAGGTCAAATTATAGCTGAAGTAGATAGTGATAAAACTACAGTTGAATTACCTGCTTTAGAAGATGGAAAGCTTACTAAAATACTCTCTAAAGAAGGTGAGGAAATAGAAGTGGGCAGTGATATTGCTATTTTTGAGTCAGTCTAGATTTATTCATTTCTATTTCAGTAGGTGGGTAGCAACCCTCTTTTGTACAACAAATTGCAGCAGCTTTACTGGCAAATTTTAAGCATTCTTCCCACTCATATTTTGTAAGGTTTAATAATTTATTTTTATTTAAATTTTTACTTTTATATAAATAGTTAATTACTGCAGCTTGATAAATATCACCAGCACCAACTGTATCTTTATTTTTATATTGTGTACTTAAATCTTGTAGATACTTATTAGTCATATGAAATATCAATTACTCTTCCAGAATTATATGACTCGTATGCTGCATTAGCTAAAATTAAAGCATTTCGACCATCTTCAAAACTGACACTTGGATTACTATTATTTTTTATAGTTTCAACAAAATCATTAAATTGGTCTCTGTAGGCTTGCTCATATCTTTCGATAAAGAAGTAATGAATTGGATCTTTAGACTCTGTGTTTTTTTCAGAAAATTTTTGAACAGAGGTTGGGGTTTGATTATTTGATATCATCATACCCTTGCTTCCAAAAATTTCTACACGTTGATCATAACCATATACTGCTCTTCTTGAATTATTTATATGAATTAAAACCCCACTTTTAGATTTTAAAATAAACATAGCAGTATCATGATCATTTACCTTTTTAACATCTTCACTAATCAATTGACTGCCAAATGCAGAAACTTGAATAATTGGGTCATCACCTAATATGAAACGTGCTAAATCAAAATCATGAATAGTTGTATCTCTAAAAAAACCTCCCGCAGCTTTTAAATAATCTAAACCGGGTGGTTCTGGATCACGACTGGTAATAATAAGCATTTCCAGCTTGCCAATTTCATTATTAATGTTTGCCTGTTGAAGTTTACTATGACTATTATCAAAACGACGATTAAATCCAATTTGAATAGGAACACTTGTGCCCTTAATAGCATCTCTACATTCATCAACTTTATTTATATTCAAATCAATCGGTTTTTCACAAAATATTGCTTTTCCTGCCATTGATCCTTTAGTTATAAATTCAGTATGTGTAGGGGTTGCTGAGGCTATTAAAATTGCATCAATTTCTTCACTTGTTAAAGCCTGTTCTGGAGAAGAGGCAATATTAGCTCCATATTTATTTGCTAATTGATTAACAAATTCTGTATTAATATCATAAATATATTTTAAGTTACAGTCAGGATGGGCATCTATTATGCCAGCATGCATTTTACCAATTCTGCCAGCACCCATTAAAGAAAAGTTAAACATATTTTATTAAAAGCAGATATTAAAAAAAAATCAATAATTAAAATATGTATAATTACTATATTTTGATTTTACCCATAC
>CACFVT010000049.1 GCA_902569865.1 uncultured Alphaproteobacteria bacterium
ATCAAAATTTAATCAATAAAGATAATACAATTTTTGATTTAAGAGGTAAAATAATTGAATTAAATAATGTCCTTTCAATTTCTGATGAAAAAAGAATGGAACAGGAATTAGAAATAGCAATATTAAAAAGAGATATTGAGAATGTTGAAAATGCTAGAGCTATGGAGAATGAGGTTTCTAGTAATCAAATTGAGGAGATGCAAATTGAAGCATCACAAACATTTGAGCAGATCTCTATTTTATCAAATGAAATTGACAATTTAAAAATTGAAATACTGACTTTAAATAGAGCTCTTGAGTCAAGCGAGATAGAAACTGCATCTAAGAATTTAGAAATTGAAATTCTTGGTGAAAGGTTAAATAAAGCATTAACATCAAAAATATTTGAGTTGCAAAAATACCGTTCAGAATTTTTTGGAAAACTCCAATCTTTATTAGGTGACAGAGATGATATTAAAGTTGTTGGTGATAGATTTATTTTTGAATCAGAGCTATTATTTGACTCAGCTTCTGCAAATTTACAAGCAAATGGTAAAGCAAAGCTAAAACAAATTGCTATGACATTGATGGAGACCACAAATGAAATTCCAACAGACATTGATTGGATAATTCAGGTAGAGGGACATACTGATAAAAGACCAATTAATACAATACAATTTCCCTCTAACTGGGAACTATCAAGTGCTCGGGCTAATTCAGTTTTGAAATTATTACTTGAGATTGGCTTTCCTCCAAGAAGACTTGCCGCTGCTGGATATGGAGAATTTTACCCTATTAGTGATGGGGAAACTATAGAAGATTATCAGCAAAATAGAAGAATTGAACTAAAACTTACCTCAAGATAGTTGCCTTAAATTAAACATAAAGTTTTCTTACTTAATTGTTTATGAGATGGATGATTTTAATATTAATTTTATTACTGCCAAATTTTGCTCATGCTGGATGTGATGATCAGCCTTCTAATGAAGTTGATTGGACAAACTGTAATTTTGTTGAAAACCTTGATTTAATAGGTGTTGGAATGGCTAACGCAAAGATGTCCGGAGTTAATTTATCTCTAGCCAATTTAGAGAAATCGCAATTAAATAACTCTGATCTCTCTATTGGAAATTTTATTTTTGCAAATTTTAGTAATTCAAACTTATATTCATCTAATTTACAAGGTGCTAATTGCAATAATGCAAATTTTGAAAATGCAAATCTTGCCAAGGTTAATTTTGAAGGAGCTAATCTTTTTACCTCTTCCTTTAAAGGAGCTAATTTATATGAAGCTAACCTGCTAGGCGCTAATATTTCAGGAGCAATTTTTGATGAAGCTAATTTATCTAGCGCTATATGGGTTGATGGAAAAAAATGTGCTCTTGGCTCTATAGGGGTCTGTAATTAGCACAAATTTTTTTCTTAAATTTCTTTTATAATTTACTTTTTCTGCAATTTGATGCACAGGTCTATTATTATGAATTCTAATAGTTATTTTAATGCATTTATATTGGTTTTTCTTGCTGGCTTAATTTGGAGTTTTGGAGCAGTAACTGTAAGATATATGGATGATGCACATACATATGTTTTTCATTATTTATTTTACAGAGGAATAGCAATTGCAATTATTTTATTAATTTATTTAATTTTAAAAGAAGGATCTAGTTTTTATAAAAATTTTCTTAAAATTGGAGTTTCATCAGTCCTTGGAGGAATATTTTTAGCTACAGCATTTACTGGATTTATTTTTTCAATAACAATGACTGATGCTGCAGTAACTTTGTTTATGTTAGCCGCTATGCCATTCATTGCAGCAATTGTGGGTTATTTTATTTTAGGTGAAATTCTTAGTAGGTCTACTTTAATTGCAATGATAATTGCATTTATTGGAGTTTGTCTAATGATTTATAATGATAGTATTTCAGGAAGTGCTCTTGGAGCTATAATAGGATTTATTTCAGCAACAGGTTTTGCGTTATATTCTGTAACAATAAGGTGGAAACCTGAGACACCAAAATTTACAACTGTTTTTTTAGCAGGTCTATTTTGTGCTATTTTTTCTTATTGTGTTTTAGGGTTATCATTTAAACCTTTTAATGAAATGCCAGTAATAAATAGTTACTTGAGTTTACTTCATGGTTTAATTGTAGCATCTGGTTTAATTTTGTACACCTTGGGAGCAAAATATTTACCATCAGCTGAGTTGACATTTTTATCTTTGATGGAATGTGTAGGTGGTGTTGTATGGGTATCTATACCAATTTTTGGTATAAATGAAGTTCCAAGCTTTACTGTTATACTTGGAGGGGGAATAATAGTCTTGGCAGTTATATATTATGGCTATGAAGCTAGAAAAAAAAGCGAACCAGCTTTACCCTAGTTTTTAATATAAATTTTTGTTGAATTTTTTCTTGGTAAACTTAAGTCAGACCATACTTTATCAAGAGATTTAATCATTTTTTCTATGTGATCTTTTCTGTGCTTAGGAGTTACTGTAATTCTAAGTCTTTCAAGTCCTTTTGGCACTGTAGGATAAAAAATTGGTTGAGCATAAATACCGTGATCATCAATTAATTTTTCAGATACTTTTTTGCAAAGAAATGGATCATTAATCAAGACTGATATGATGTGACTGTTAGTGTCGATATACGGTATAGCTATTGATTCAAGTAATTGTCTTATAGTGGACGCATTCTCATGAATTTTAATTCTTAATTGATCAGCTAATGATACAATATCTATAGCTTTACTTGCTCCCGCTGCAATTGATGGGCATATTGAAGTAGTAAAAATAAAACCTGGTGCAAAACTTCTGATATAATCAATTATTTCATTATTTGCTGCAATATATCCACCCATTTGCCCATAAGCTTTTGCAAGAGTTCCATTTATAATATCAATTTTTTGGTCAACTTTCATTTCTACGGCAATACCCTTACCTTTGTCTCCATACAAACCAACTGAATGAACTTCATCCAGATATGTCATTGCGTTATATTTTTTTGCTAGTTCAACAATTTTTAAAATAGGAGATCTTATCCCTTCCATTGAATATAAGCTTTCAAATACAATTAATTTAGGATGATCCTGATCAGTATTTCTTAGAAGTTGTTCAAGATGATCAACGTCATTATGTTGAAAAATATGACAATTTGCACTACTATTTTTTATACCTTGTATTAGAGATGCGTGATTAAGTTCATCAGAAAATATTTCTAAATTTTTAATTTTTTTACCTAAAGTCCATAAAGTAGATTGATTAGCTGTGTAAGCTGATGCGAATATTAGTGCATTTTCCTTATTATGTACTGCTGCTAATTTTCTCTCAAGAGCAGTATGGTAAGAGCTTGTGCCAGAAATGTTTCTTGTTCCACCAGAACCTGACCCAATTTCTAAAAGTGTTTTAACAGTTTCATTTACAACTTCTGGGTGTTGGCTCATATTTAAATAATCATTAGAACACCATACTTCAACGTCTCTTTCTTCTTCACCCTGAATTTCATCTGCCTTAGGGAATTTCTTTATTGGACGATCTATTTCTCTAAAATTACGATAAAGACCTTCTTTTTTTAATTTTTCCAACTCTGTATTAAAAAATTTTGAATAATCCATTTAAGGTATAAGTATATGTTTATGGGTAAAAACCAAGTATCTTATTTGCATAATTGTCACACCTATTTTTGTTTTAAGTTTCCTAAGTGATCAATTTATTTATTTATTATATAGTGTTATGTGAGAAATTGTAATCCATGAAAATAAGAGTATTATCTAGAAAAAGTGATTTAGCTATTATTCAAGCATATGAATTTGGTGAATACCTACAATCTAAATTTCCAGATACCGAGATTGAATATTTAACTAAAAGTACCTCTGGTGATAAAGATTTAGTAACTCCACTTTCAGAAATGTCTTCAGAGGGAGTTTTTACTAATGATCTAAGAGATCAATTAATACATAATCAATGTGATTTAATAGTCCATTCTTGGAAAGATTTACCCATTGAAGTTGGAAAGCAAACAATAATTGCCTCAACATTAAAGAGATCAGATAAACGAGACATATTATTTATAAAGAAAAATAAAATTAATAAAGATGGCGTTATTAACGTTCTATGTTCATCACCTAGAAGAAAATACAATTTAGAAAACTTCATTAAAAATTATCTTCCACAAAAATACAAAATTGTAAATTTTGAA
>CACFVT010000050.1 GCA_902569865.1 uncultured Alphaproteobacteria bacterium
TATTTTATATTGTTCATGATCTTTTAGTATAAGAATTTTATCACACATACCCATAATTTCAGATAAATCAGACGAGTTTAATACGATACCACAACCATTTTTTGTTAACTGAATAATTAAATTATAAATATCTAATTTGGCACCTACATCAACTCCTCTAGTTGGTTCATCCAGAAGTAAAAGTTTTGGGTTTGATGCTAGCGCTCTACTAAATACAACTTTTTGTTGGTTTCCACCACTCAGTTGATAAATTGATTGATTCATGTTTTCATATTTTAATTGAACTTTTTTAGAATAATTATTTGTAATTAAATTTTCCTGTTTTTTATTTGTTAAAAAAAAGAATTTAGATAGCTTTGAATAATGCGGTGTTGTAGTATTTGATTTAACTGACATTTTTAGCATCAGAGCTTCTTTTCTTCTCTCTCGCGGAACAAATGAAATTAATTTTTTCCACGCATCACTGGGACTATTAGGTTCATATTTTTGATCCATAAAGCTTATTTTGCCTTTAGCTACATTATCAACACCCATTAACATGTTAAATATTTCTCTTTGACCAGAATTAGATAGACCTGCAATACCAAGCACTTCACCAGCTTTTATTTTAAAATTAATATTCCTAATATTTTTTGTATGAACATTATTTACATCGATAACAACGTTTTCACTTATATTCCCTGTTCTCTCGGGAAAATTATCAGATAAATCTTTACCAACCATACTTCTAATGATTTTTTCTTTTGAAAGTTCTGATGTTTTATCAGTTAAAACTTTCATTCCATCTCGCAAAACAGTAACCTTATCTGAAATTTCTAATATTTCGTTCATACGATGAGATACATAGAGAATTATTGCTCCCCTTTTTTTTAAATTATTAATTACTTTGAATAATTTTTCAGACTCTTGTAGCGTTAATGCAGCTGTAGGTTCGTCAAAAACATATAAAGTAGGGGTTATGTCTGTCTTAATTAAACAGGATGCAATTTTAACCAACATTTGATCGCCAGTAGATAATTTTGCACATTTTTTTTTCACATTAATATGTGTAACACCTAATTCTTTCAGCGCATTATTTGATAATTTATAAATTTTATTCCAATCAATTATAGTTTTGTATTTTTTTGGATAAGGGTGATTTAAAAACATATTTTCAGCTACAGAGAGATAAGAGACGATGTTTAATTCTTGGTGAATAAAATTAAAACCTAAATTTTTTGATTGTATTGATGAATATATATTTTGAATATTATTATCTATTTTCATTGTCATCTGATCAGGTTTTAAAATACCAGCTAGAACTTTTATTAATGTTGTTTTACCAGCTCCATTTTCGCCCATCAATGCGTGTGTTTCACCGGATAACAATTCAATACTTACATTTGAGAGTGCTTTAAAACTCGAAAAACTTTTAGTTAGATTTAAAAGTTCTAATTTTTTCATTTAAGTTAAAAGAAAAATTATGCGCTAATAAATTAGCGCATAATTAAAAAAGATATTAGTCACCTACATTTGCACTAGTAATTAATACGGTTGGAACATAAATAACTTTGGATTTAATTTCCTCACCACTCATTGCCCTACCAATTGCATTTGCTGTTGCAGAACCAATACCAACAAAGTCTTGTGCAATAGAAGCTTCAAAGTTACCACCTTGACTAATAGCATCTCTTGCTTGAGGATTTGCATCAATTCCAACAATTACAATTCCTTCATTACTTCTGCCTGCTGCTTCAATAGCTTGCATAGCTCCAATCGCTGGT
This sequence comes from uncultured Alphaproteobacteria bacterium, assembly GCA_902569865.1. GTDB lineage: Bacteria > Pseudomonadota > Alphaproteobacteria > HIMB59 > CACPNW01. The sequence continues at coordinate 1,764 of CACFVT010000050.1, forward strand.
TGATCCCATGCTGCCCAAACAGCAGCAATTGATCCAGCTTCTGGATTTGCAGCAAGAAGCGCTTCCATTTTTGCTCGACTATCAGCTATACCACCATCTTGAACGTCTGGTGTGATGCGATCCATAACATTAATATCTGGAAAGTTACCAAATACTGCATCAGCTATTACACCTCTAATTTGAACAGGAGGAAAGGCATCAAAAACAAACATTACTACATTTCCTTTTCCTTCTATTCTATTTGCTACATACACTGATGTTTCTGCAGCCATTGCATACCCGTTTGAAGTGACATTGGTCACAAGAAGAGGGTCAGCACCTGAGTCCATACCAACAACAGGTATGTTTGCAGCTGCAGCTACTTCTAGTCCTGCTGCAATTTGTGATGGATCAACGTTAATAACAATTCCATCAACTTTTTGATTTACAGCATCTTCAATTCTACTAATAACTTCTGCTACATCTCCTTTTGTATCTATAATATTTAAGTCCCAACCTTTTTTAGACGCTTCATTTTTGAAGCCCTCAACATACATTTGAGTTCCTGGTTGAGCTAAGTAAGGAGTAATAACTGTCACCTTTTCTGCCCATGATTTAGAAACAAACATAGAAAGAAAAAGCAAAGTAAAACTTAAAAATTTAATGCACGATTTCATAATTCCTCCATAGTTGATCATTTTGTATACAGTCACAATATCATTATCAAGTAATTTGAGTTGAATGTACTAATTATCTTAAATTTTAGAGAATTTTTCACTTATTTTAATATTACTTTCAGTAATATTTTTAAAAATTTCAAATAAATCTGAATAATAATTTTTCATGCTTTGATCTGGTTCATAAAATTTATCAAAGTTGGTCATTTCATTGAAAGCTTCATCAATGTTTGAGAATGTTCCTGATCCGTAACCTGCTATACCAACTGCACCAAGTATCCCTGGATCTTTAATTGATAACCGATTAATTTTTTTATTTAAAATATTTGCGCGAATTTGATTCCAAATATCCGCTTGAAAACCTCCACCACCACAATTTATTTCTTCATTGATGCAATTTGAGGATTTTTCTAAAGATTCAAGAATAAATTTTGCAGAAAAAGACACGCCCTCATAAACTGATCTAGCAAGATTACCTTTATTAGTTTTGGAGTTCATACCATAAAAAATACCTTTTAAATTTGGGTTCCACAATGGTGCTCGCTCTCCTTGTAAGTGTGGTAAAAAGATAGGAGCAACATCATTAAAGTTTTCGTTAGTTACTAGCTGATTCATTTCAACAGGGGTTAAATTAAATAAGTTACAGAACCAAAGTTTTGAAGCTCCGCCACTTTGTGTTGGACCTGCGTGTAACTTAATATTTTCATCTTCAGGAAAAATAATTATACCTGGCGTTGGTATAACTTCTTTAGAATTAATCCCTAAAATTTCACTTGTTCCACTTAAATAAATATTTTTTTTATTTTTAAAACCACCGCTCCCTAAAATTCCTATCCAAGCATCCATTGTTCCATTAATTATTTTTGTTCCGTTAAAAGGTAAGTCTTTTTTAATTACACCTACTTGGTCAGTCATTTTTTTTAGGGGTGGTAATTTTGTCGCTGCACCTGAAACTAAACTTAAAAGCTCATCAATATATTTTAAATCATTATCTACTAAACCAATATTTGATAAAGGGTCACTTACAACTTCCCCTGATAATTTAAAAATACAGTAATCTTTTGGCAACATTACATATTTTGTTTTTGCCCATACATCAGGTTTGTTTTTCTTAACCCATAACATTCTTGAAATTACATGACTTGCATCAATAGGCATTGGTGTCCCCCACCAAGAGTTTTTTTGTTCGTTGCTAATTTTAGAATCTATTTCTTTAGCTTCAACTTTTGCCCGAGTATCTTGCCAAAAAATTGCTGGTAATAGAGCCTCTCCGCGTTCATCTACAAATATATGTGTATTTACTTGGCTGCACATAGATAATGCACTCAATTGACAGCTAGGGTTATTGTTTTTAAATTCGGATAAACCTTTTAATATTAATTTGAACCAATCGTTTGGATCTTGCTCTACATGTTCGTCTGAAATTGTTTTAGTAGAGTAAGGTGAATTAAAGTAGGAGATTAATTTTCCTTCAGTGTCTACTAAGCCTAATTTTATAGCTGTGCTTCCAACATCAATTCCTATGAACATAATGATTATACTAGCACTAAGAAGATGAGGTGTTAATTAATTTATTAAAGTTTTTTTATATCTCTGATATAATCAATTGATAGTGTAATAATTCTTAAATCTGTTTCACTGGATAGTCGGTGGTCACTCTCTTTAAGATAA
>CACFVT010000051.1 GCA_902569865.1 uncultured Alphaproteobacteria bacterium
GTCGTCGTGATCACCAAAAATAGATTCTTCTCTAAATTTTAATTTAGTGATTGAATCTAATTCCATGAACTCAATTACTTCCGCACCTTTTGCTATTGAGTCTAAAGGTCCTTCCATAGATGTTTCAATGCCCTCTCCAATCCAAAAAATGACATCTGCTTCTTCAAGCATTTTCGCATGGGACGGTTTCATAGTAAAGCTGTGTGGCGATATACTTCCGTCAATTATAAGTCCAGGCTCACCTATTCCATCCATAACATTCGCAACTAATGAGTGGAGAGGTTTTATAGTGGTAACAACTTTTATTTCTGCTCGTACAGGAGCTGTAGCAATAAGCAAAAAAGAGAAAATTGTTACTTTTAATAAGTTTAGTAGATAATTATTCTGTTTCATATTATTTCTTTTCAGATATAGGTTTGTTAAATTAAAAAGTGTTATAATATAACATATCAAATTGTAAACAGAAAATGGATCAAAATAAATTACTAGTTAAATTAGAAAATGCAGGTGTCTATAGGTCATCTAAATGGCTTGTAAGAGGAATTTCTCTTGAAATAAATCAAGGTCAAATTGTAACGCTTATTGGTCCCAATGGTTCTGGAAAAACAACAACAGCCAAAATGATTTTAAATATTTTGAATACAGATGAAGGTCTTGTTACAGGAAATGCCAATAAGATGGCATACGTTCCTCAGAAAATTAATATTGATTGGACGATGCCTCTCCGTGTTATTGATTTTATGAAAATCACAAGCAGCCTTAATAATACTCAGATCACTGAGTCCTTAGTTATGACAGGTGTAGATAAATTACTTTATAATCAAATCCATAGTTTGTCAGGTGGTGAATTTCAACGTGTGTTAATTGCAAGAGCAATAGCAAAAAAACCAGATCTATTAGTATTAGATGAACCTGTTCAGGGAGTTGATTTTAATGGGGAAATAGCCCTCTATAATCTTATCAAAGAAATTTCTGTTAACTTAAATTGTGGTATCTTATTAATTTCGCATGATATGCATTTTGTCATGTCTACTACCGATCACGTTATCTGTTTAAATGGACATATATGTTGTTCTGGATCACCAAGCAATGTTGTAAAAAATCCAGAGTATATAAAATTATTTGGTGAACATAACTCAGAGACCTTATCTTATTATCAACATCAACACGATCATTCACACAATCATGATGGGAGTATATCTAAATAATGTTTGATGATTTTTTTATGCGCGCATTAATTGCAGGTATCGGCATTGCTATTGTAACTGGGCCTCTTGGATGTCTAGTTATATGGCGAAGGCTCTCATATTTTGGAGATACTTTATCACACTCAGCCTTACTCGGTGTGACACTAGCTTATGCTTTTAGTATTAATATATCTCTGTCAGTATTTATCATATCTGGAACAGTGGCATTACTTCTACTCAGTTTACAAAAAAGAACAAAGTTAGCGGGAGACTCATTACTTGGGCTTCTTGCGCATTCAACTCTAGCGATAGGTCTTGTATTAATTGGTTTTCTATCCTCCATTCGTTTTGACTTAATGGGATTATTATTTGGAGACATATTGGCCGTCACTGTTGAAGATATTTTTATTGTTTGGTTTGGTGGATTAATCATTTTAGGAATTTTATTTTATATTTGGAAATCAATATTTGCAGCGACTGTTAATTATGATTTAGCAGCTGCTGAGGGAATGAAGCCGGATCTATCTAATTTTATTTTTACTCTACTCCTAGCTGGTGTAATTGCTATTTCGATAAAAATGATTGGGGCCTTACTTATAACAGGCTTACTTTTAATACCTGCTGCTACGGCAAGAAGCCTAAGTAGTAATCCACGTCAAATGGTCATAATATCAATTTTAGTAGGAATTATTTCAGTAATATTGGGTTTATTTAGTTCGTTAGAGCTTAATACAGCCTCAGGTCCATCAATCATTGTTGCCGCATTAGTGTTATTTATTCTTTCATTAATATCATTTAAAAGAAGCGGCGCATTGCAAAAATGAAAACAATTTGATATCTAAATAGTATGGCTCTTTCAGCAGAAAAATTAACAAACAACCAACAAACAGTTCTTGATTTATTAGAAAAATCAAAAGAACCATTAAAAGCATATGCCATTCTTTATGATACGCAAAAAAAAGGAATTAAAGCGCCACTTCAAGTTTACCGTGCTTTAGATAAGCTCATTGAAATTGGTAAGGTTCATAAAATAGAGAGTAGAAATTCCTATATTGCATGTGAGCATAAAAATTGTAACTCATCGACATCTACGTCTTTTTTAATTTGTGAAACATGTGATCACGTAAGTGAATTAACACAAAAGAATTTACCTTCCTATTTTGCAAAACAAAGCGAGCAGGCTGATTTTAAATATGCAAAGCACAATTTAGAAATCTATGGTGTGTGTAAAGATTGCACTAAATAAAAACTAATAAATAATCTTACGAACCAAAACTATACCCAGCAGAACGAACTGTTCTTATATAATCTTCTTTAACATCATGATTAATTGCTTTTCGAAGTCTTCGTATATGGACATCTACTGTTCTTGGTTCAACAAAAGCTTCATCTTTCCAAACGTGATTTAGTAACTGCTCTCTAGAAAATACTCTTCCGATATTCTCCATAAAAAAAACTAGTAAATTAAATTCAGTTGGTCCAAGATGAAGCGTTTCATTATCTCTATTGACACTATGAGATACTAAATCAACAACAATACCTTTGTATGATAATACTTCTTCGGCAAACATGGGACGAATTCTTCTTAGCACTGCTTTTACTCTTGCCATAAGTTCATTCACTGAAAAAGGTTTTGTAATATAGTCATCCGCACCTGTTTCTAATCCTCGTAAACGATCATCTTCTTCTCCTCTTGCTGTTAACATAATTATAGGAAGATTTTTTATTTCTTTATTTTTTCGAATACGTCGACATAACTCAATTCCTGATAACTTTGGCAACATCCAATCTAAAACTAAAAGATCAGGTGCTTTATTTAAAATTTTTTCAAGCGCCGTTTCTCCATCCATTGCAGTATCAACTTTAAAACCATCTTTGGTAAAATTAAATTTTAATAACTCTAGTAGAGAGTTTTCATCTTCAACGATTAAGACTTTTAATTTCATTATTTATTTTTTAATAAATTTTTATTACAATTTAATTACAATCATTTTTTTTTCTTTAGTGGTTTTATCGCTTCCCATTCTCTATCAGGTCCTTCATTGTATAGAGGTTCTCCTGATACCGCATAGTAAATATCTTCAGCAATATTCTGCACATAATCACCTGCTCTCTCTAAATCTTTAACCATATAGAGAAGATTTGTACATGCAGAAATTCTCTTTGGATCTTCCATCATATAGGTAAGAAGTTGTCTCAGAATGCCAAGATATTCATCGTCTATTTCTTCATCCATTTTCCATACAACTTTAGCTTCTTCTGCAGAAAAATTAACAAATGATTGTATCACTTTTCCGATCATAACCTGTACATGCTCACCCATTCTTAAGATATCACGGACAGGTTTTTCTGGTAAAACAAGTTCAATCATCGCTGTTCGCTTTGCAATATTTGTTGCGTGATCACCGAGCCTTTCAAGATCTTTATTCATTTTAATAGCTGAGAAAATTGTCCGTAAGTCGGTTGCCATAGGTTGTCTTTTACCCAATATAAGAACAAGATTTTGATCAAGTTCTCTAAATTTTTCATCAATTAAATTATCATCTTCTGTCACTTTCTCTGCCAATTCTGTATCTTGATTTTTTAACGCACTTAAGGCTCTTTTTAATTGATTCTCCACTAAGCTTCCTATGTCTAAGATGTTATTATTAATTTCTTTCATCTCATGGTCATAAGATTTAACAATATGTTTATCTTGTTCCATGTTATCCAAACCTT
>CACFVT010000052.1 GCA_902569865.1 uncultured Alphaproteobacteria bacterium
TTAGGCGATATCGTTTTTGTAGATTTGCCAAATATAGGTAAAGAGGTTAAAGCGAAAGAAGAATTATGTGTTATTGAGTCTGTAAAAGCTGCTTCAGATATTTACTCACCTTTAGATGGTGAAGTTACAGAAATTAATGATACTTTGTCAAACGATGCCTCTATAGTTAATCAAGATGCTGAAAATAAAGGTTGGATATTCAAAATAAAAGTCTCAAACTTAGAACAATATAATACTTTGATGTCATTAGATCAATATTTAGAATTTTTGGATAAATAAATGATCGATATAAATTCTTTTGTAAGTAGACACATTGGGCCTAGAAATCATGAAATAGATTCAATGTTAAAATTCATAAAATGTAAAAATCTTGATGAACTAATACAAAAAACTGTCCCTGATCATATTTTATTTAAAGATAAATTAAAATTAAAACCAGGAATGTCAGAAGAATTTAATAAAGTTAATATGCAACTTTTATCCTTAAAAAACAAATTTAAAAAAACATATATTGGTCTTGGTTATCATAATACTGTGACACCAAGTGTTATTTTGAGAAATATTCTTGAAAATCCTGGTTGGTATACTGCTTATACACCATATCAACCTGAAGTCTCTCAAGGTCGTTTAGAAATGCTAATGAACTTTCAACAAATGATAATTGATCTAACTGGATTAGATATCGCTAATGCTTCTTTGTTAGATGAGAGTACTGCTGCTGCAGAAGCTATGATGATGGCATACAAGATAAAAAAAAATAAACATCATACCTTTTGTGTTCAAAATTCTTGCCATCCTCAAACTTTATCGGTTTTAAGAACAAGAGCTAATCCTATTGGAATAACAATTATTGAAGGTAAACCAAACGAAGATACTTTTGGTTGTTTAATACAAAATCCTGATACTTATGGAGAAATTGAAGATTTAGAAACACTTATTAAAAGCAATAAATCTAAGGAAATTGTATCGATTGTTGCTGCAGATATTATGAGTATGGTTATTATGAATTCTCCAGGTTCCTATGATGCTGATATTGTTATAGGCAGTTCACAACGTTTTGGTGTTCCAATGGGATTGGGAGGGCCTCATGCAGCATTTTTTGCAACTAAGGATGAATTTAAAAGATTAATGCCAGGTAGGTTAATAGGTGTATCAGTTGATAGAAACAATAAAAGATCATACAGAATGGCTCTTCAAACTCGTGAACAACACATAAGAAGAGAAAAAGCAACCAGCAATATTTGTACTGCTCAAGCTTTATTAGCAATAATTGCCGCAGCTTATGCTATTTATCATGGGCCGGAAAGGTTAATAAATATTGCGTCTACTATAAATTACAATATTAGATATCTTAAAAAATCATTAGAAAAATTAAATTATAAAATTAAATCTAATAAATATTTTGACACAATAGTCATTGAAGACTCTAAAGCTAAAGAGTGGTTTAATAAATCAGTGGAAGAGGGAATTAATTTTAGATTAATTAACAACACTGCATTTTCAATCACTATTGATGAAACTACAACTTTAGAAGATATCGATAATCTAATTGCTTTTTTTAATATAACCAATAAAGAAATTGACTCTAACGAAATTGAAAAGAATCTTGACCCTATTTTTAATGATGAAAAAATTCTTAGAAAAGATAAAATATTATCCCATCCAATATTTAATATTTATCATTCTGAGACAGAAATGATGCGATATCTAAAAAAATTAGAAAATAAAGATATTGCACTAAATAGATCAATGATTCCCCTTGGTTCATGTACTATGAAATTAAATGCAGCCTCAGAAATGTTACCAATAACGTTACCAGGATTTGCAAACACCCATCCTTTTTTAGAAAAACAACAAAGAGAGGGCTATAATCAAATGATGAGAGAGTTAATATCTATGCTCAAAGATATAACAGGATTTGATGCAATATCATTGCAACCAAATGCAGGAGCTCAAGGTGAATTTGCAGGATTACTTGCAATAAAAAAATTTCATGAGTCTAATAATGAGTATGATAGAAATGTATGTCTAATACCTAATAGTGCTCATGGTACTAATCCAGCAAGTGCACAGATGTGTGGCATGGAAGTATCCATTGTTAAATGTGATGATTTAGGAAACGTAGACTTAAATCACTTGGACCTCCGAATTAAAGAAGCTGGAAATAAATTAGCAGCTTTGATGATTACTTATCCATCTACACATGGCGTATTTGAAGAATCAATATCAATAATTTGTGAAGCTATTCATAATGCTGGTGCTCAAGTCTATATGGATGGTGCTAATTTAAATGCAATGGTAGGAATTGCAAAACCTGGAAAATTTGGTCCTGATGTTTCTCATATGAATCTTCATAAAACTTTTTGTATTCCACATGGAGGAGGTGGTCCTGGCATGGGCCCTATTGGAGTCAAATCACATCTAGAGGATTTTTTACCAGGACATCCAATTGTTAAAAATGAGATTGGATTAACAGAACTTGATGCAGTTTCTGCCGCACCATGGGGAAGCCCTTCAATTTTACCTATTTGTTACTCATATATTTCGATGATGGGAGATGAAGGATTAAAATTAGCCACACAAATAGCAATTTTAAATGCCAATTATATAAAAGAAAAATTAAGTGATTTCTTTCCTCTTTTATATTCTGGTAAAAATGGAATGGTCGCTCATGAGTGCATAATTGATATTCGCCCAATCAAAGATGAATTAAATATATCTGAAGAAGATATTGCTAAAAGACTTATTGATTATGGTTTCCATGCGCCAACAATGTCTTTTCCTGTTCCAGGCACTTTAATGATTGAACCCACAGAAAGTGAATCAAAAGAAGAAATTGATAGATTTTGTACAGCGATGATTTCTATACATAAAGAAATTCAAAAAATTAGAGATGGCACTTATAATACTGAAGATAATCCAATAAAAAACTCACCACACACTATAGAGGAAGTTTCAGCAGATGAATGGAACCATAAATATACAAGAGCGGAAGCAGCTTTTCCTCATTCTTACTT
>CACFVT010000053.1 GCA_902569865.1 uncultured Alphaproteobacteria bacterium
GAATTTAAAGTAACTTTAGAAATAAATGATCCATTTTATAACGAAAAACTTGATATTGACAAATATATGATTTCATTAAGAGAATCTCGTGAAATTGATAAAATAGTTGGAGGAACAAAATTTGGGCCTCATAAGTCTGATTATATTTTTTTTGTAGATAAAAATTACCCTGCATCACAATTATCTACAGGTCAACAAAAAACATTAGTGCTGCTATTATATTTTTCTCAATGTAATTACTTAGTAAATACTTGCAACAAGAAGCCAATTTTGCTCCTTGATGAAATATGTTCACATTTAGATGAGACAAATGCACAACTATTACTTAAAATTGTAAACCAATTTGAAATGCAGGTTTTTATGACTGGAACAAATAAAGATTTATTTTCTTTTTTATCAACAAATACAAACTTTTGTAATATAAGTAATAAATGAACCAAACTTATTCTTCAGAATCAATAAAAGTATTAAAGGGCTTAGAGGCAGTAAGAAAAAGACCCGGAATGTACATTGGAGATACCGATGATGGCTCTGGCTTGCATCAAATGATTTATGAAGTTGTTGATAACTCTATTGATGAATCTCTAGCTGGATATTGTGATAAAATTGAAGTTATATTGAATTCAGATGGTACAGTTACAATTTTAGACAATGGCAGAGGAGTGCCAGTTGATAATCATAAAGAGGAAGGAATTCCAGCAGCTGAATTAATTATGACAGAGCTCCATGCTGGTGGAAAATTTGATCAAAATAGCTATAAAGTTTCTGGTGGCTTGCACGGTGTAGGAGTTTCTGTAGTTAATGCTCTTTCTGAGAAACTATTATTAGAAATCAATCGCGATGACAAAATTCACAAAATGGCATTTGCCCATGGAGCTGTTACAGATTCACTAAAAGCTGTTGGGAACTCAGAAGTAATTAATGGAAAAAAAAATACAGGGACGAAAATAACTTTTTTACCATCAACAAAAATTTTTAAAAATATTGAGTTTAATTTTTCTACAATTGAAAAAAGATTAAGGGAACTAGCTTTTCTTAACACAGGAGTAAATATTGTACTTCAAGACAATAGATCTACACAGAAAAAAGAGATTATATTTAAATATGAAGGTGGAATAATTGAGTATGTAAATTATCTCAACAAAGGTAAAAACTGTATAAACAATACCCCAATATATTTTTTAGGAATAAAGAATAATGTTAATGTTGAATGTGCATTGCAATGGACTGATGCTTATCATGAAAATACACTATGCTTTACTAATAATATTGCCCAAAGGGATGGTGGGACGCATCTTGCCGGTTTTAGAGGAGCGCTAACTCGTTCTATAGTAAATTATATAAATCAAAAAATTAAGAATAGCACAAATATTTCAGGTGATGATGCAAGAGAAGGTCTTACTTGTGTAATTTCAGTGAAATTACCTGATCCAAAGTTTTCAAGTCAAACTAAAGATAAATTAGTTTCTTCTGAAGTCAGGCCTGTAGTTGAATCTGTGAGCTTAGAGAAAATAGAACAGTGGATAGAAGAAAATCCTAATGAAATTAAAAAAGTAGTTGAGAAAGTTGTAGAAGCTTCTGATGCTAGAGAAGCAGCTAGAAAAGCAAGAGAACTAACTAGAAGAAAAACTGGACTAGAAAATTCATCTTTACCTGGAAAACTTGCAGATTGTCAGGAAAAAAATCCAGAATTTTCAGAACTATTTATTGTAGAGGGTGACTCAGCTGGGGGGTCTGCTAAGCAAGGTAGAGATAGAAAGAATCAAGCAATTCTTCCACTTAGAGGTAAAATATTAAATGTTGAAAGGGCAAGTCCTAAACAAATTCTTACAAGCAATGAAATAGGTGTCCTTATTACTGCAATTGGAGCTGGCGTTGGTAATCCAACTGGCAATGATGATCAGGATAAATCAGAAGGTAAGTTTAATTTAGATAAAATGAGGTATCACAAAGTAATAATAATGACTGATGCGGATGTGGATGGCAGTCATATAAGAACATTATTACTTACTTTTTTTTATCGGCATATGAGGCCAATGATAGAAGGTGGTAGATTATATATAGCACAACCTCCTTTATTTAGATCAAAAAAAGGTAATTCAATTCAATATTTAAAAAATCAAAATGAAATGGAAGATTATCTAATTGAAGAAGGAATAAAAAAACTAACTTATGAAGTGCCCAAAAATAACAATCTTAAACATCAAATTAGTAATTTGGAATTAATAAATTTGTTAAAATTATCAAAGAAAGTTCAAATATTAGTTAAGCAACTTACAAGAAGAGTTGAAAATAAGTTAGTAATTGAGCAAGCTGCAGTTATTGCAGCGTTAAAAGAAAGTTCTTTAAAAGATCAAATTATTGGTAAAGAAATTGCAAAATATTTAGAATTGAGATTAAATACTATTGAAAATAATCAATGGAAAGTAAGTTATAAAAATTCATCGCTCAGTATAACTAGGCTAGAGAGAGGGGTTAAAAAACAATTTGTTATAGATTCTGATTTTTTAGTGACGCCTGAAGCTAAATCATTAAATGATATGAGAAAAATATTAATGGATAATTTTGGTATTTTAAAAAATGGCTCAGCAGGTAATTTAAAAGCTGGTGATTTAACTTTTAAAATCAATGGACCGATAGACTTAATAGAAAAGGTTTTTGAAATAGGAAAGCAAGGAACTCAAATTAATAGATATAAAGGACTTGGCGAGATGAATCCAGATCAACTATGGGAAACAACTCTAGATAAAAATTACAGGTCACTCCTTTCTGTTAAAATTGAAGAATTAAATGATGCTAATCAGATTTTTGAAACTTTAATGGGCGATTTAACTGATGGCAGAAAACATTTTATTCAAGAAAATTCATTAAAAGTTGCCAATCTAGACATATAAATTTTTAAGTTAGTGAACACAATATTACTTACAAATTTAATAAAAATTAGATGGACTGCAATATTTGG
>CACFVT010000054.1 GCA_902569865.1 uncultured Alphaproteobacteria bacterium
ATAAATTAAAACTAGAGTATAATCATAAAATTTATGTGAATTGTTTATTCTAATTTTTATGCTATTAACAAAGTATTTAAACTTATCTATTTTATTGGTACCGGGAAAATATTGATTTTTATGCTTACGAATATAAGTTAACGATAAATTAAGAAAATATAAATCTAGTTTTTGACTAATTAATCTTAACCAAACATCAATATCAACATTTGTAAAAATTTTTTCGTTATATTTTGCAAATTTTTTTTTGTACATAACTGAAGAATGCGCAATAATATTTCTAGAATAAAGATCAGGTTTATTAATTTTTTTTAAAAGTCTTTTTTTGGAATTCAAAACTTTAAATTCATTGCCAACAAAGATAGGTGATTTTGTGCATAAAAAATCAAGATTAAAATTTTCAAAATAAAATAATTGAGTTTCAAGTTTTTTAGGGTGCCATAAATCATCTGAGTCTAAAATACAAATAATATTTGCTTTTGATTTTCTTATAGCAAAATTTAATGCAGCTGATCTCCTTAATCTTGGTACATTGAAATATTTAAAATTGTCAAGATTAAAATTTTTATTTTTTATAACTTCATTGTGTATTGCAACATCAGACCCATCATTCACTATAATTAATTCAAAATTATTATAGGTCTGGTTGTAAACAGATTGAATACATTCGTTCAAAAATTCATAATATTTATATATTGTCACTATTATTGATACTTTAGGCATTTTTAATATCTAATAAAATGTTATCAAGAAGCTCTTTATAAGTTTCAATCATTTTATTTGTAGAAAACTTTTCTAAAATCCTCTGACTTTCAATCTGAAATTGTTTGTTATAATAATCTTTATTTTTAAGACATTCTATAATTAGAGAAGATAATTTATTATAATCTCCTGATTTGAATAAGGTATCGAAAGATTTTAAAATTTCTTTTGCATCACCAACATCAGAGCAAATACAAATTTTATTTAGTGAAAGAGCTTCCAAAAGCGTATTTGAAAAACCCTCATTTGTGGAAGTGCTACAATAAATATCAAATAAATTAATATAATCTAATATATATTTGTGTTCTATAAAACCGAGCAATTTAATATTTTTAATATTTTTAATATAATTTTCATCATTAATAATATTTAAGTTATTCTTATTTACATCACGACCAATAAGTAAGAAGTAAACATTTTTATCTTTTTTTATTACCTCATTAATACTTTTGAACATTAGCTTATGATCTTTCCATGGTTTATAATTACCAATTAATCCAACAATTTTATGTGTTGGCAAAAGATTTAATCTTTTTCTTAAGCTATTTTTATCATTTTTTTTTATCTTATTATCAGAAATTTCATCAATACCATTGGGTAAATAAAATGATTTCTTTATATCAAATCCATAGGATTCATGTTGCTTCATAGCATTTTTAGAATTAAAAATAGTTAAATCTGGATAAGAATTAAAAAAACATGTTATTCTTATAACTAGTCTACTTATGAATTTTATAGCATATAAATCATTGAGAGACTGCCTAATGTTCCATACTATTATTTTATTTTTTAAAAAAAAACGAAACAATATTGAAACAATACATGAGGCGTACATCCAACACACAATAAGATCAGGATTGATTTTTTTTACAATTTTTATAATATTATAAATATTAGAAAATAAATATAAATTGTTTTCAAATCTAAGGGTATAAATTTTATTTTGGTAATTGTTTAATTCATTGTCAAGCATAGGCACGTTAGTATTAAGAGATATGATGTAATTCTCGTAATCTAAATTTTTATTAACTATTTTTGATAAAATTTTTTCAGCACCACCGTAATCTAAATCATTAATAATATTTAATATTTTTTTTTTCATAAATTGATCTTTATCTAAAAGTGATTATTTTTATCTGAGAAATTTTTAAAGTTCAAGAATAACAAAGTCATCCAAAATATTGAAGAAATAGTTGGATTATGTGTTAAATAATAAATAATAAAAATTGAAAAACCAATTGAAGAACTTATAAAATCATCCCTTAATGACTCATAAAATGCGAATAAAAGCAAAATAAAGCCTACTATACCATATGAAAATAATACATGTATAAATAATGAATGAATTTCAATTTCCCATTCAAAGTATTTTTTTACACTAACATCTCCTGCTCCATATATTAAATTTTCAGGTAATTTAAAAATAATGTCATAACCTCTTCCAACAAAAGATTCGTCTTTATTTCTACCTAAATTAGATAGAATATCATATAAATTCGCAACATGTGCAGGAAAATATATATAGAAACATGCCAAACCAAATAATAAAAATGATAATATAATAATAATAAAATGTAACTTAATTCTTTTATAATAAAAAAAATCACTAACTAAGGAAAAAGAAATTATGGTTAGTAAGCCCAGAATACTAGCAATAGCTACCGAGGACATTAGTAAGGTTAAAGAAATTAAATAAAGAAAATACTTTACTAAAAGGTCTGAAGGTCTTTTAAAATAAAAATTAAAGTAAATATGACATAACATGTTTACAAATAAAATATAAAATCCGAAAGTGTTCTTGGATTTACTTAAAAAATCAAACCTATTATATTGATCTGCATACTCATTAATATACAGAAATGTTGTTATTTCTGAAAAATATAAAAGTATTAATATATTAAAAAATAAACCAGAAATTATCGCAGTAATAATAAGCTTAAAAAAATTATTATATGTTCGATAAATTATATAAATGGATGCAATAACAAATAGATTATATGTATAATAGATTACATTGCGACTAAAATCTAAATTTCCACTAAAAGCGTACCTTAATAAACCATAAATTATTATAAAAGACATAAAGATTAATAAATATTTTATTTCAATTAATAATTTGAATATTTGTGAGGGTGAAATTATCAAAAATATAATAAAATTTAAAAATAGCAAATAATGATAATGTTGAGGT
>CACFVT010000055.1 GCA_902569865.1 uncultured Alphaproteobacteria bacterium
CTATTTACATTGTAAAGCCAAAAATGCACGGGCCTGAAGAAGTTGAATTTACTGATCAACTTTTTTCACAGATTGAAAAACTTCTAGATTTACCAAATAGTACTATCAAGATAGGTATTATGGATGAAGAGAGAAGAACAAGTATAAATCTAAAAGAATGTATTAGGGCAGCTCAATCGAGAGTGGCTTTTATCAATACGGGTTTTTTAGACAGAACTGGTGATGAAATTCATACAGCAATGCAGGCAGGTTCTTTTTTAAAAAAAGCTGACATGAAAAATGCTCCTTGGATATCATCTTATGAAAAAAGAAATGTTAGTATTGGATTAGAATGTGGACTAAAAGGTAAGGCACAAATTGGCAAAGGTATGTGGGCAATGCCAGACTTAATGGCTGAAATGATGAAACAAAAAATTGGACATCCAAAATCAGGGGCTAACTGTGCTTGGGTGCCAAGCCCTACTGCTGCCACCCTTCATGCTCTTCACTATCATGAAGTAAATGTTAAGGATGTTCAGGAAGATATAATGAGTTCCAGATTAACAGGGACACTTGATGATTTGTTAACTTTGCCTTTGTTAAAACGGGCAAATTTATCAGAAGATGAAATTTTTAGAGAAGTTAAAAATAATGCACAAGGAATATTAGGATATGTAGTCCGTTGGATTGATCAAGGTATAGGTTGTTCAAAAGTACCGGATATTAATAATATTGGGTTAATGGAGGATAGAGCAACATGTCGAATTTCTTCTCAAGCACTTGCTAACTGGATTGAACATGGAATTGTTTCAAAAGAAAAAGTCTTAAAAGTACTTAAAAAAATGGCCCAGTTAGTTGATCAGCAAAATGCAGATGATAAAAATTATATACCTATGTCTGGAAATGAAGACTCAATAGCGTTTAAAGCAGCTAGGGATTTGGTTTTTGAAGGAATAAATCAACCATCAGGTTATACAGAACCTATCCTTCATCGTAGAAGATTAGAATTTAAATTAAAAAATAATTAAGGTAAAATATTAATATGATTGAAAAAAAACAATTTTACATAAATGGCAAATGGGTAGACCCTATCAAGCAAAATGAATTAGAGGTTATAGATCCATCTAATGAAGAAGTATGTGCTGTTATTTCTTTAGGTGATTCAGAAGATACAAACTTAGCTGTTGAATCTGCAAAAAAAGCTTTTCCTATGTGGAGTAGCACTTCGAAAGAAGAGAGAATAAAAATGCTTGAAAATCTATACGAAATTTACAAATCAAGATGGAATGAAATGGCTGAGTCAATTTCTCTTGAAATGGGCTCTCCTATAGATTGGTCAATTGAGGAGCAAAGTTCTTCAGGTGCTAATCATATAAAAAATTTCATTAAAACTTTAAAAAACTTTGAATTTGAATCTGCATTTAATTCAGAATCCAATAATCATATTACTTATGAGCCCATAGGAGTATGTGCATTAATTACACCATGGAATTGGCCGATTAATCAAATTACCTTAAAAGTTATTCCTGCTTTAGCAGCTGGATGTACTATGATTTTAAAACCTTCAGAAATTGCACCATTATCTGCAATAGTATTTGCAGAGATGATTCATGATGCAGGCTTTCCTCCAGGTGTTTTTAACTTGGTCAATGGGAATGGAGATGGTGTAGGTACTCAATTGGCAAAACACACTGATATAGATATGATATCTTTCACTGGTTCTACAAGAGCGGGAAAATTAATTTCAAAAAATTCTGCCGATACTATTAAAAGAGTTTGTTTAGAGTTGGGAGGAAAAGGTGGCAATATAGTTTTTGCAGACTCTGATCCAGATGCAGTTAAAAGAGGTATCAAGCATGTTATGGGAAATTCAGGTCAATCCTGTAATCATCCCACTCGAATGCTAGTTGAAAAATCCATTTATGATAGAGCTGTTAAAGAAGCAATAGAGGAAGCAGAGAATACTAAAGTTGATATCTCTTCAAAAAAAGGTGATCATATTGGGCCTGTTGTTTCAAAAATACAATATGATAAAATTCAAAATTTAATTCAAAGTGGTATTGATGAAGGAGCTAATTTAGTTGCTGGAGGTTTAAATAGACCTGCAGGTTTGAATAGGGGTTATTTTGTAAAACCAACAATTTTTTCAGATGTCACAAATAATATGAAAATAGCTAGGGAAGAAATATTTGGCCCAGTAGTCTCTATAATACCATTCGACACTGAGGAAGAAGCAATTAGTATTACAAATGACACTGATTATGGATTGACTAATTATGTTCAAACACAAGACAAAGAAAAAGCAAAGAGAGTTGCTAAACATCTTAGATCTGGTGGCGTAGAAATCAATGGTTTTGGAGTTTCAGGAGGCACACCTTTTGGAGGCTTTAAACAATCTGGTAATGGTCGTGAAGGTGGTAAATGGGGCCTTGAAGAGTATTTGGAAGTTAAAGCTATTAGTGGATGGAAATAAAGAAATTTTTTGTCATCCTTTAAAATAAATAAATTAACACCAAACATTGGGGCTGAGATTATTGGAAAAAATATATTCGATAATCTAACAACAACTGTTTGTGATAAAATTTATGAAGCATTAATTGAAAATAAAGTAATTTTTTTTCGTGATCAGAAAATTTCACCCACCCAACATATAAACTTTGCAAAAAGTTTCGGTGATATAGAGCCTCCCCACCCGGTTTATCCTCATTTAGATGAATA
>CACFVT010000056.1 GCA_902569865.1 uncultured Alphaproteobacteria bacterium
TCAATAACTTGATTAGAGCTATTCATTCCAAGTATACATGATGAAACAGTTCTATTGAAATAAGGAAATTGAATTGCTGCTTTTTTTAAAGTTGTATCAAAACTTTCACATGCATTTTTAATAGAATTGGCTTTATTTAACCAAAATTCTGCACTTTCATGATCCTTTGGTATCCTGACAAGACTTTTTGTAAGATTTTCAAACCAGTTAGAATCAAGTTTAGTATAATCAAAATATGATTCTGGTGAAGGGTTAATTAGAATTCCACTATTAAAAACACCACCTAAAATAAGAGAAATATTATTATTTTCACATATAGGCATTAATTTTTCTAAACTAGTTTGATCGAGTAATGTATATCTGCCAGCTAGTAAAAAACAATCAAAACAACCTTCTTTAGCAAGCTCTACTAACATCTCATTTTGATTTAAACCACAACCTAGGGCAGTGACCATACCCTCTTCCTTTAACTTTATCATTGCTTTAATAGCACCAGATCTTGCTTGTTCAAAATGATCAGGATGGTTGTCAGGATCATGAAGATGTAAAATATCGATTTTATCTAATTGTAATCTATTAAGACTATCTTCAAAAGATTTCATAACCCCATCATATGAAAAATCGAAATTTGAATCTTTATCATGAGGAGAGCCAATAAATTTTTCAGCAGCTTTAGATTGGTCAGTATCTACAATAACTCTTCCAACCTTTGATGATAAAACAAAATCTTCTCTTTTTTTATTTTTTAAAAAATTACCGACACGCAGTTCTGACATACCTGAACCATATAGTGGAGCCGTATCAAAATATCTAATTCCTTTATTCCATGCAGTTTCTAAAGTTTCTAGCGCCTTTTGTTCATCAACAGCTATTGGCCATCCACCTAATGGAGCAGTTCCTATACCAATTTCAGTTACATAAAGATCTAAATTTCCGATTTGTCTTTTTTCAATCATAATAATTATTTTTACAAATTACCATTATATGAGTTTGTATATAAATCTAGAAAATCTGAAGATTCTAATTTAATTGGGTTGCCTCCAGTAGAAGGATCATCTTTTGCCATTATGCTCATTTCTGTAAACTTTGAGTTATCATTTATTAATTCTTTTAAAGTATGCGGGATTGATAATCTTTCTCTCAAATCAAGTATCCATTTCATAAAACCATCAAAAGATGTTTCTTTTAAATTTAAATATTTAGAAAGAGCAATTATTTTTCCTTCTATTGCTTTACTATTTTTTTTTAAAACATATGGCATAAAAACTGCATTAGTAAGACCATGATGTGTGTTATAAATTGCACCAACTGGATGACTTAGAGAATGTATAGCCCCAAGACCTTTTTGAAAAGCAATCGATCCCATAGAAGAAGCGGCTAGCATATTACCCCTTGCTTCTAAGTTTGTTCCGTCTTCATATGCTTTGATTAAGTATTGTTTTATCATATACATACCTTCAAGAGCTATTCCCTGAGATAATGGATGAAAATAATTTGAACTATATGCTTCTAAACAATGAGCTAAAGCATCCATTCCGGTAAATGCTGTTAAAGATTTGGGTAAAGGAACGGTTAATTCAGGATCAAGAATAACAACAGATGGGAGCATTTTTGGATGGAAAATAATTTTTTTTTCATGCGTCTTCTCGTTTGTATAAACTCCTGCTCTTCCAGTTTCTGAACCTGTGCCAGCGGTAGTGGGTACAGCGATTATTGGTTTAATTACTTCACTATTTGCTCTAGTCCAATAATCACCAATATCTTCAAAATCCCACAATGGTCTGTTTTGTCCAGCCATAAACGCTATACCTTTTCCAACATCCATGCCAGATCCACCGCCTACTGCAATTACTCCGTCGTTTGAATTAGCATTAAAATACAACACTCCTTGCTCGACATTATTTCCAGTTGGATTTGATTGAACATCACTAAAAATATTAGCTTTAGAATTAAGAGACTGATTTATTTTTTCAACTATATTTGTTTTTAAAATTCCTGGATCTGTAACAATTAATGGTTTTTTTATATTTAAACTCTCACAAGCTTTTTGTATTTCATTAATTCTTTTTTCACCAAACCAAATACTTGTAGGATAATTCCAGTTCATTGACATCATATAAATTATACTTTCCTTAAATGATAACTTTTAGCTCTTGTTACATGATCAAACCCCAAAACTGATAATGTTATACCCATACCAGTATCTTTTACACCTGTCCAAGCTAGACCAGGATCAAGGTAGTCACATCTATTCATAAAAAAAGTTCCAGTTTGTATTTTACTTCCAAAACTATATGCAAATTCTTTGTCAGATGTCCAAATACTTGCTGTTAAACCATAAGCACTATCGTTCATTAAAGTTTCTGCTTCCTTTTCATTTTTGACTTTCATTATACCAACAGTTGGACCAAAAGTTTCTTCCATCATAAATTCCATACTATGATTAACATTTACAAGAGCTGATGGAGATACATAACAATTATCAGAATTATCAATTTTAAATTTAGTTTCATCAACAATATTTTTAGCGCCATTACTAATTGCATTAGAAATTTGTTCTCGTATAGTATTCGCAGCACTTAATTTTACAACAGGGCCTAAGTTCGTTGA
>CACFVT010000057.1 GCA_902569865.1 uncultured Alphaproteobacteria bacterium
AAAAGAGTTTATGGTGATATCATCCCTGATCCAATGCCAGATAGAAGAATTGTAATTATAAAACAACCTGTTGGGGTAGTAGGTGCAATTACTCCATGGAATTTTCCAAGTACAATGATTACTAGAAAATGTGCTCCGGCACTTGCTGTTGGATGTACTGTTGTTATTAAACCGGCTAGTCAAACTCCTTATTCAGCACTTGCTCTTGGTGTTTTAGCTAAAGAAGCAGGATTCCCTGATGGGGTGATTAATATTATCACTGGATCTGCAGCAGCAATTGGGAAAGAATTAACTGAAAATCCAATAGTTAAAAAAATATCATTTACTGGTTCTACAGAAGTTGGAAAGGTTCTTTTACAACAAAGTGCATCTACTGTTAAAAAAGTATCAATGGAATTAGGGGGTCATGCACCATTTGTAGTGTTTGAAGATGCTAATATAGATGAGGCAGTAACTGGGGCGATGCTGAGTAAGTTTAGAAATTCTGGTCAAACTTGCATATGCGCAAATAGAATTTTCGTTCATGAAAAAGTATATGATGAATTTTTAGATAAATTCACTCAAGAAGTAAATAAGATAAAAGTTGGAAATGGTTTAGAAGAAGGAATAGTGTCTGGCCCACTTATCGATCAACCCTCTTTAATGAAAGTTCTTGATCAAGTTAAAGATGCAGTAAATCAAGGAGCAAAAGTTGCAGTGGGAGGAGATATACACCCACTTGGTGGCAACTTCTTTCAACCAACTGTCCTATCTAATGTAACGACTGAAGCAAAAATTACTTATGAAGAAACTTTTGGCCCAGTAGCTCCTTTGTATAAGTTTAACACAGATGAAGAAGTAATTAAGCTTGCTAATGATACTCCTTATGGTCTTGCTTCATATTTTTATTCGAGAGATATTGGAAGAATTTGGAGGGTAGCTGAAGCTTTAGAGTACGGAATGGTAGGTGTAAATACTGGTTTAACAACTAAAGCAGAAATACCTTTTGGAGGGGTTAAAGAATCTGGACTTGGAAGAGAAGGTTCTCGATATGGTTTAGATGATTATTTAAATATTAAATACATTTCTATGGCTGGTATTTAAGAAAGCCAAGCAGCTCCTCTTACACCTCCAGAGTCACCGTGTATATTTTTAACAACTTTTGTATTAAATGTGTCACTAAAAATATATTTTTTTAAAGAATTATCTATATGGTCGTAAATGTAAGAGATATTAGACATTCCACCACCTAAAACAATAATGTCTGGATCTAAAATATTGCAAACTAAAGATAATCCCCTTGCTAGATGATCAACATAAATTTCTAATGCTTCAATTGCTCTTTGATCATTACTCCTAAATTCTTCTAAAATTTTGTGGGAGTCATAATTAGTTTTATATTTAAGATTGAAACAGCTTGCAAAACCAGGACCAGAAACATATGTTTCCATACAACCTCTTTTTTCACAATAGCATTGTTTCACAAATTTTTTTTCATCATCAGACCTATTAGGTAAACTTATATGTCCCCACTCTCCGGCAATATTATTTTTACCAGTAAGAACTTTTTGGTTTATAGAAATTCCACCACCAGTGCCAGTGCCAATTATTACTCCAAATACAACTGCATGACCTTTCCCAGCTCCATCAACTGCTTCTGATAAAGTGAAACAGTTAGCGTCATTTTCTAAGTTTATATTTTTATTAAGTTCTTTTTCTAAATCTGTTTTAAATGGTTTGCCATTTAACCATATTGAATTAGCATTTTTTACTAAAGCTGAGTCTGTAGATACTGCTCCTGGCATTCCAATACCAACAGATTTAGAATTGCCAAAATCATTTTCAAATTTTTTAACTATTGAAATTATGCCCTTTATTGTTCCATCATAATTTTTTTCAGTTTTAATTCTAGTTCTTGAAATCTCTTTTCCTGAGTCATCAATTAAGATACCTTCGGTCTTCGTCCCACCGAGATCAATTCCTATTTTCATTTAAAATTTATTTTATAAATTTATTTAGATTAGGTATTAATAAAACAGCTAGAGCTATTTTAAATAATTCACTTGGAATAAATGGTAATAACCCAGCTTGTATTGCTTTATTATATCCAATGATTGAACCCAGATACAAAACTCCTAAAGAAAAAATTATAGCAGACCCAATTATAATGCTTATAAAAGATTTTAAGTATGATGTGCTGTAACCTTGATTTGCAAAGTAACTTATAATAACTGCTGCTATAGTCATACCATATAAGTATCCTGCAGTTGGCCCAGTAAGATACAAAATACCTCCTCCAGCTGCAAATACTGGCAATCCCATAGCGCCTTCAATCAAATAGGCAACTAAAGTTAAAAAAGATAATCGAACACCATATGTTGAGCCAATTAAAAATACTACAAATGTTTGCATAGTCATCGGAACTGGCCAGAACGGAACCTGTACTTTTGCTGAAATAGTTAATAAAATTGTCCCAAAAAGAATTAGAAGTACATTAATTAAATTTTGATTAATGCCTTGAAAGATTTTTAAATTATTAATTAATATTCTACTATTATTCATATAAGTTCCTTTATTCACTACTCTTTAAACTATTTTATATTTTGCTTCAAGTTTATCCCAGAAA
>CACFVT010000058.1 GCA_902569865.1 uncultured Alphaproteobacteria bacterium
ATGTACTTGTGCTATTATTAAAAACTATTGAATGATGATTAATATTAAGTTTTTTAATTTCTTTTAAGCCTTGATTCCCATCTTCGTCCTTACCGAGGATTGTTAACACTTTAATTTTTATTTTTTTGTTTAAAAAACGAAGAGCCCTTAATGTATTAAATACACCGCCAAATTTATTTGAAACAACGGCATCATAGGACTTATTAGAATTTTCTTCTGGGAAACTATTAAGTTCATAAATTGTATCCTTGAAAGAATACCCACAGACACAAATATCAAATTTTAATATTTTATTCATATTATAAAATTATTTAACTTAATATTAATTACAGACTTTTTTAGTATATTCGACTATTTTTTCTATTGTTGGTATATAATTTTTTTCTAAATTAGGTGCTACAGGTACAGGTGTATCTTCAGCTGTATAGCGAATTACAGGTTTTTTTAAAACTTTGTAACAATTTTCAAAAATAATTGATGTAATTTCACTTGGGACGCTGGAAGTGTAATAACTCTCACTTAAGACAAGAGCTCTTTTTGTTTTATTAACAGAAGTAATAATTGTTTCTCTGTCCAAAGGATAAAGAGTACGTAAATCAATTACCTCTACACTAATATTTTCTTTTTCTAATATTTCAGCAGCCTTTTCAGCATAATTTATCATTCGTGAGTATGAAATTATACTTACATCTTTTCCTTTTCTTAAAATATTAGCTTTCCCAAACGGTGCGCCAATATCATTTTTATCTAGTGTACCTGTAGTATTATATAAAAGTTTGTGCTCTATAAATATTGTAGGATTATCAATTTTAAGAGCATGTCTTAGTAAATGATATGCATCATTTGGTTTTGCTGGCATACTTAAAAAAAGGCCGGGCGTATGCATTATCCATGATTCCAGACTTTGCGAATGTTGTGCACCTCCAGATCTCCCAGTACCACCCTGTGTTCTTAAAACCATTGGTGCACTAATTTGTCCACCAAACATATATCGAATTTTTGCCAGCTGATTAGCAATTTGATCCATGGACATCCCAAAAAAATCTACATACATTAACTCTGCAACAGGACGTAGACCAGACATTGCTGCACCCACAGCTGCACCCACTATCGCAGGTTCTGAAATAGGTGTATCAATTACTCTTTCTTTTCCAAATAATTTTAATAAATCTTTTGTAGCTCCATAAGCACCGCCGTAATTAGCTACATCCTCGCCCATAATTATAATATTTTTATCTTCTTGCATTGCATCATGCATTGCTAAACGTAAAGCATCTCTATAGGTAATTTTTTCAAAATAATTTTGATTAAGATCTGACATAATTTTAGTTGTTTAAAATTTTATTAATTTTTTCATCTAAGCTTACTGGTAATGGGTCATTTTCACTATAAACATCTTTAAATATTTCTGTTTCATCATTGATTGGTGAATTAATTGCAAATTCCATAGCTTTATCCATTTCAATCATAATATCATTATCAATTTTTTTAATCTCTGCTTCATCTAAAATATTATTTTTTATCATTTGATTACTTGCAAAAGATATAGGATCAAGTTTTCTTTTTTCACTTTCTTCAGATTCATCCCTGTATGGACTTTTGTCCATTCTTGCATGACCATAAAATCTGTAACACTCTATTTCAATAAATCCAGGTTTAAATTTTCTTGCAGAGTCTATTATTTCTTTTGATTTATGATATGCACTTTCAACATCTAAATCATTTATATGTAATGTATTTAATCCAAATGACTCAGCTCTTTTAGAAAAATCTTTGACCCCCACTGCGTTTTCAATTTTAGTTCCCATTCCGTATTGATTATTAATACAACAAAAGACTACTGGTAATTTCCAAAGTGAGGCCATATTCATACTTTCATAAAGAATACCTTGTTGCATCGCGCCATCACCAAAAAATGCAACTGAAACACGCTCTTGTTTTAAATATTTGTAGCTCATAGCAGCACCAACAACAGTAGGTATTCCTCCCCCAACAATTGCATTTGCACCTAAATGACCTAGTGTCATATCTGCAATGTGCATTGAGCCACCTTTGCCTTTACAATAGCCATCTTTTTTTCCTGCTATTTCAGCTAGCATCCTATTTGGGTCACCTCCTCTAGCAACAAAAATTCCATGACCTCTATGATGTGTAGTGAATGTATCATTTTCTTGCATCGCTGTTCCAATACATGCCGGCCCAAGTTCTTCACCAATAGAAAGATGAAGCATTGTTCCTGCAGATTCACCTTTGATAAATAACTCAGAGACTCTCTCTTCGAAAGTTCTTATTCTCTTCATAGTTTTGTATAATTTAGGCAATAAAGTATTAGACATGATTTGTTATAATTTTATATATGTTATTATATTAAAAACAAACATCTTTAAAAAAAATTATGATAATTTGTTCAGGTGAAAATTTAATTGATTTTGTTCCTAACTCAGAAGACTCTGAGTCATTTAAAGCTTGCGTAGGTGGGTCACCTTTAAACACTGC
>CACFVT010000059.1 GCA_902569865.1 uncultured Alphaproteobacteria bacterium
TCGATATTTTTTGATTAAAAAGATTTTTATCTTCAAATGAAATCTCCTCCTCTTCAAAAAGTAAATTTTGATTTGATTGTGAATTATTAGATCCAAATAAGTTAACAAATTGAGGCACATTATAATACAGTTTAGATCTGTTTTTTTCAGTTGAATCAAATGAACCTGATTGAATCAATTTTTCAAGCTGGCGTTTATTTATAACCTCTGCATCAACTCTTTTTAAAAAATCAATAATCGATATAAATTTACCTTTTTGCTCCCTTACTGACACAACTGATTTAATAGATTTAGAGCCAACTCCTTTTATTGCGCTTAATCCAAATCGTATTGATTTTTTGGAATTGTCTTTCTCAATAGTGAATTTTTCTTTAGAAAAATTAATATCTGGTTTAAGAAATGGTATTTCAAGTTTCTCCAATTCTTGCTTTAATGAAATAATTTTATCAGTTCTATCAATAGAAAAATTTAGTGTAGCTGTCATAAATTCATGAGGAAAATTTGCCTTTAAATATGCTGTTTGATAAGAGATTAAAGCATAACCTGCTGCATGACTTTTATTAAAACCGTAACCTGCAAATTTATCAACAAGATCAAATATTTTTGAGGCTTCTTTTTCACTTATATCATTTTTTATTGCACCTTCTATGAATCTATTTTTCTGATCGTCCATTTCTTTTTGTATTTTTTTTCCCATAGCTCTTCTCAATAAATCAGCTTCACCAAGTGAATAGTTTGAAAGAACTTGTGCTATTTGCATTACTTGCTCTTGGTAAACAATAATTCCATATGTTTCTTTTAAAACATCTTTTAATATTGGGTGAATATAATTGATTTCTTCTCTTCCATGTTTACGATTGCAAAATGAAGGAATATTATCCATAGGTCCTGGGCGAAAAAGAGCTACAACTGCAATAATTTCTTCAAATTTATCGGGCTGCAATTGTTTTAAAACACTACTCATTCCATTACTCTCCAATTGAAAAACACCAACAGCGCTTCCTCTGCTAAGTTGTTGAAAAGTTTTTGAATCATCTAAAGGAATATTTTGTAAGACAAAATCATGAATTTCATTTTTAATTAAATTTACACATTCATTAATAATAGATAATGTAGTTAATCCTAGAAAATCAAATTTTACCAAACCTGCTTTTTCGACATATTTCATAGAAAATTGAGTTGCATTGGTTTCAGTATTTGGATCTTTGTATAAAGGAACAATATTGCTTAAACTTGTGTCACCTATCACAACACCCGCAGCATGAGTTGAAGCATGTCGATGTACACCTTCCAACTTAAGACTTATATCCACAACATTAGATAGAGATTCATCTGTATTTATAATATCTCTTAGTGATTTTTCTGATTTTATAGACTCTGCCAATGTTAATGGACTTCCAGGATTAAAGGGAATTAATTTTGCAAATGAATCAACTTCTCCATATGGTACTTCTAAAACACGACCAATGTCTCTAACTGCTGCTCTTGATGCTAAAGTTCCAAAAGTAATGATATGTGCTACCGAGTCACGTCCATATTTTTTATTTACGTATTCTATAACTTCATCCCTTCTAATTTGGCAAAAATCAATATCAAAATCTGGCATAGATATACGCTCTGGATTTAAAAATCTCTCAAATAACAAGCTGTATTTAATAGGGTCCAAATCAGTAATGCCCAATGACCAAGCAGCTACACTTCCTGCTCCAGATCCTCTACCTGGACCAACAGGAATATAATTTTTTTTTGCCCAATTAACAAAATCAGAAACTATTAAAAAATAGCCAGCAAATCCCATTTTATTAATAATTTCAATTTCGTAGTTTAATCTTTCTTTATAATTTTTTTTTTGTAAAATTTTATTTTCTATAATTTTTTTATCAAGTCCATTTGAAGCTATTTTAATTAATAAATCGCTCTCTGAAAGATTTAAATTATTTTTAAACTTAGGCAATTTTGGCAAAACTTCTCTTGGGTAATAACTACATGATATTGCTACATTAAAATTATTTTCCACAATTTCTGGGATATCAGAAAATATATCAATCATCTGCTCATTGCTCTTAAATGCAATTTGATTATTTGAAGTTTTTCTATTACCACTATTTATAGTCGTTTTTTGAGCAACACATAATAAAGCATCATGTGCTGAAAACTCATCCACTTCTCCAAACTTAATATTATTTGTTCCAATTAATGGAATATTAAATTTGTAGGACTTTTCTATTAAATAGTCTTCAAAAGAGTCTATGTTAGAGTCATTGATTCTTTGTAATTCAAATAATAAATTATTTTTAAATAATTTTTTTAATGTATTTATAAAATCATCAGTTTGTTTATTTTGATTATGTAAAATTAATAGTGGGTTGAATTCACCTCCTAAAAAACAAAATAGTCCCTCTGTGTGACCTTCTATATCTGCAATACTAATTCCTAA
>CACFVT010000060.1 GCA_902569865.1 uncultured Alphaproteobacteria bacterium
CCAATTCATTCTTTTAAACCTTTTTTTAAATCTTTTGTAAATTTATCAATTTCAGTAATCATATTATTTTTATTGTTAAGGTTGTTTTTAATAATATTAACTATACTTGAGCCAACAACTACTCCATCTGTAAAAGCACTTATTTCCTCGACGTCTTTTTTATTTTTTATTCCAAACCCTGCAACAATAGGAAGCTTAGTAGACGATTTAATTTTTAGAACTGACTTTTTTAAATGTTCTACATTTGCTGAATTTTGTCCTGTAATACCAGTGATTGTAACATAATATAAAAATCCAGACGCAGTATTCAGAATAGTTTTAAGTCTGCCTTCATCAGTTGTTGGTGTTATTAATCTAATTAGATCGATATTTTTTTCTTTAGTTTCTTTATAGAGCTCTGAGTCTTCTTCTGGTTGAAGATCAACGATAATTAGTCCATCAACACCGGCATCAGCACACTTTGAAGTAAAGTTTTTAATGCCCATATTAAATATTGAATTGTAATACCCCATAAGTATTATTGGAATTTCATTATTAACTGTTCTAACTTTATTAACAATTTTAAAAACTCCATTAATTTTGGTCCCACTAGCAATAGATCTAACACTTGATTCTTGAATAGTTGGTCCGTCTGCCATTGGATCAGAAAATGGCATTCCAATCTCTATTACATCTATACCATTGTTGATTATAGTATTAAGAATTTTAAGACTTGTGTCAAAATCTGGATCACCACCTGTAGTAAAAGTAACAAGCTTCTTTTTTTTGTTTTCAAATGTTTTTCTAATTCTATTTGACATTACAGTTTAATATTTAGTTCTTCCGCTATTGTAAAAATATCTTTATCTCCTCTTCCACACATATTCATAACAACAATTTCATCTTTACTATAATTTTTTGCTATTTTTTTTAAAACTGCAAGAGCATGAGATGGCTCTAATGCGGGTATAATACCCTCTAAATTGCAACAGTATTGAAATGCTTCAATTGCCTCTTTATCTGTTGCAGACATGTATTGAACTCTTTTTTGCTCAAATAAATATGAGTGCTCAGGCCCAATTCCTGGATAATCAAGGCCCGCTGAAATAGAATGAGCCTCATCTATCTGACCATCATCTGATTGTAAAAGATAAGTTTTATTTCCATGTAAAATCCCAGGCTTACCACCACTTAAGCTAGCAGCATGATTACCGGAGTCAATACCGTGACCAGCAGCCTCTACAGCAATCATTTCAATTTCCTTATCATCAAGAAATTCATGAAATAAACCCAGCGCGTTTGATCCACCTCCAATACATGCCATTAATAAATTGGGAAGTTTTTTTTCAGCTTTTAAGATTTGCTCCCTTACTTCTTCACCTATTATAGATTGAAAATCTCTTACCATAGCTGGATAAGGGTGTGGTCCTGCAGCAGTACCAATAATATAAAAAGTATCCCTAACATTTGTTACCCAATCACGCAGTGCTTCATTCATAGCATCTTTTAGAGATTTTGAACCAGTCGTAACACTTCTTATTTCAGCACCTAATAATTTCATTCTAAAAACATTAGGCGATTGCCTTTTAATATCTTTTTCACCCATATAAACTATGCATGGTAATCCAAATAATGCACACACTGTTGCTGTTGCGACACCATGTTGACCTGCTCCAGTTTCAGCAATTATTCTTTTTTTACCCATTTTTTTTGCTAAAAGTATTTGACCCATACAATTATTAATTTTGTGTGCACCAGTGTGATTTAATTCATCTCTTTTAAAATAAATTTTTGGACCACCTAAATCTTTGGTAATTCTCTCTGCAAAAAAAAGGGGACTAGGCCTCCCTATATATGTTTCCATGTAATGGTTTAATTTTTCTTTAAACTCACTTTCATTCTTTATTTTTTCATATTCCTTTTCTACCTCTAAAATTAAGGGCATTAGAGTTTCTGAGACATATCTCCCACCAAAGGAACCAAAATATCCTTTTTCGTTGGGTAGGTTTTTGAAAGAATTTTTAATTGTCATAAAATAATCTAAATAAATTGTTTATTTTCTCGTTACTTTTCATACCTAATGACCGTTCTACACCTGATGAAAGATCAATACCATTAGGATTTATTGTTTTTTGTATATTTTTTATATTTGATTCATTTATTCCTCCAGAAACAAACCAAGGCAGTTTAATTGTAACCTTTTTTAATAAACTCCAAT
>CACFVT010000061.1 GCA_902569865.1 uncultured Alphaproteobacteria bacterium
AAATTCATTCTGTACAAAATGATTTTGAGGGAATTATAATTAATCCCGCAGCCTATACTCACACTTCAATAGCTTTATTAGATGCATTAAGAGCAACTAGCAAACCAAAGATCGAGGTTCATATATCAAATATATATGCAAGAGAAGATTACAGAAGAAAAAGTCTAACTTCTGAAGCAGTTAATGGAATAATTTGTGGCTTTGGGGAAAATGGCTATATACTAGCAATTGAAGCAATTAAAAAATTAATTTATAGTAATGATTAATGACTAAAATAGACAAAACTGACATTGAAAATATTAAATTAATAATAAAGGAAACTAAAATAGGCAATGTATCAAATTTTAAGATTAAAAAAGGTGATTACGAAATTGAAATATCATCTCAGCTTTTAAATACTCCTAATATAATTCCAGAAGTAAAATCACAAAGTTTAAAAAAAAATTCTGAAGAAGTAAATAAAGTAGAGATTATTAATGAAGACAATATTGTTAAATCTCCTATGGTTGGAGTTGCATACCTTTCAGCTGATCCTAAGTCACCACCATATGTGAAAATAGGTCAACATGTTAAGGCAGGTGATATACTTTTATTGATAGAAGCAATGAAAACTTTTAACGAAATAAAAGCTCCTAAATCAGGTGTTATTAAGAAAATAGTTGCATTAAATAGTCAACCGGTAGAATTCGGAGATCATTTAATAATTTTTGAATAATGTTCAAAAAAATTTTAATCGCTAATAGAGGCGAGATTGCACTAAGAGTTTTAAGAGCTTGCAGAGAACTTGGAATAAAAACTGTAGCCATTCATTCAGACACAGATGAAAATGCAATGCATGTAAAGATGGCAGATGAAAGCATATGTGTTGGACCAGCATCAGCTCAATCAAGCTATTTAAATATACCTGCAATTATTACAGCTGCTACTTTAACAAATGTTGATGGAATTCATCCAGGATATGGTTTTTTAAGCGAAAACCAGAGATTTGCTGAAATTATTGAGGAACACAATATAAAATTTATAGGACCACATTCTAGTCACATTAAAATTATGGGGAATAAAATTGATGCTAAAAAAATAATGGATAAAAATAAAGTTCCTACTGTTCCTGGCTTAAATGACCTATCAGATAGTAAATTAATTGAAGAGTTTATTAAAAATGTTGATCTTCCAATTATAGTTAAGGCTGCAAGTGGTGGTGGAGGAAAAGGCATGAGAGTTGTTACAAGCGCTGAAGAAATTAACAATGCTATAAATTCAGCAAAGGCAGAAGCTAAAAAATCTTTTAATGATGATAATGTTTATTTAGAAAAATTTCTCACAAATCCAAAGCACATCGAAATTCAAATACTTGCAGATGCTCATGGAAATATAATCACCTTAGGTGAACGCGACTGTTCAATACAAAGAAAACATCAAAAACTTATAGAAGAAAGTCCAAGTGAACTTTTAACAAATGAAAAAAGAAAAGAGATTAGTGATCTTTGTAAAAAAGCCATCTCTTCTATTGGCTATGAGGGAGTTGGAACATTAGAATTTCTTTATGAAAACAATAATTTTTATTTCATGGAAATGAATACAAGATTACAAGTAGAGCATCCAGTAACAGAAATGGTAACTGGTATAGATTTAGTAAAACAACAAATTTTAGCTGCATCAGGTGAAAAACTTACAATTTCTCAAAATGACATAAATTTTAAAGGTCATGCAATTGAATGCAGAATTAATGCAGAACATCCAGAAAGTTTCATTCCTTCACCAGGCAAGATTACTCAGTATCATCAACCTGGAGGACTTGGTGTAAGAGTTGAATCAGCTGTTTATCAAGGATACTCTGTACCACCTCATTATGACAGTATGATTGGTAAGCTTATTACTTATGCAGATAATCGTAAAGAATGCATTGCAAGAATGAACAGAGCTTTAGAAGAGTACATAATTATGGGCATAAATACAAATATTCAACTTCATCAAAAAATAATAATGAGTAAAGAGTTTCAATCTGGAAAATATGACATAAACTTTATGTCAACTTTCAATTGAATAAAATAATTCCACATCAAAACTTAATTAAATTTTATAAAAAAGGCCTCTTCCC